>JAYUQC010000070.1:0-91552 GCA_043759735.1 Rhodoferax sp. | reverse complement strand
CAATCGAATGCGGGGGAATGCGCAACTGGGCGATCTGGCGGTCGGAGCCATAACCAGAGTTGGCGGGTTGGTCAAAGACTGAAAGTACGGCGGACATGGATTTCCTTTTGGCAGGCTAGATGGTACGTTGCTAACGTGAAAGTGCTTGTGCGCAACTCTGTGGATAAGCCGGGGAAATTGCGGGGAAATGCTGTGCAGAGTTGGGGACAACGTATCAGCCAGGCCAGCTTTAAAAAGCCATAAAAAAAGCCGCCCAACTGAGCGGCTTTCGTGGCAGGAAAAAAGCTTACGCTGTTTCGCCGTACACCGTCACAGTGATGTCTACCAGCACATCGGTATGCAGAGCCACGCTGACCGAATGGTCGCCGGTGGTTTTCAGCGGGCCGACAGGCATGCGGATTTGTGACTTGGCCACTGCAAAGCCTTGCTTGGTCAACTCGCTTGAGATGTCATGGTTGGTCACAGAGCCGAACAAGCGGCCATCAACACCGGCTTTTTGCGTTAGCTTGATGGTGGTACCACCCAGCTTGGCGCCTTGGGCTTGTGATTCAGCCAGCTTGGCAGCAGCCGCTTTTTCAAGCTCCACGCGCTTGGCTTCAAACTCGGCCTTGTTGGCAGTCGTTGCGCGGCGTGCGCGGCCAGACGGGATCAGAAAATTGCGTGCGTAGCCGTCTTTGACTTTGACAACTTCACCCAGGGTGCCGAGGTTAACGACTTTGTCTAACAAAATAATTTGCATGGTCGTGCTCCTTACAGGCTTTTGTGCTGGTCGCTGTATGGCAGCATCGCCAAAAAGCGGGCGCGTTTGACAGCGGTGTTGATCTGGCGCTGGAAAATCGCGCGCGTGCCGGTCAGGCGTGCGGGGATGATCTTGCCGTTTTCAGAAACAAAGTCACGCAGGGTGTCGATGTCTTTGTAGTCGATTTCTTCGACGCCAGCAGCGGTAAAGCGGCAAAAGCGCTTGCGCTTGAACAGCAGGGATTGTGTGTTGCGCTTGGGGCGCTTGTCTTTGTTGAAACGTTTTGGTGCTGGCATGGTGATGTCCTTCGGGTGGCAGGGCGGCCGGATCAATCGGAGTGGACCGATCCGTCCTGCGCTGAAAACATGGTGGGATCTTGCAAAAATTCCTGGATGTGGAAGACGACGTACTTGCCGTTGCGGGGTGTGGCCAAGAAGCCGGTGAAGCGCCAGACAGTTCCTATGGCCTGACTGGCAAGCCGCTCGGCAAGACTGCCCAGGGCCACCGCCTTCATTGCCGCCTTGACCTGCCTGTCCTGCCCTGCTTCCTGGACGCTGGACGCATGTTCCAGTTTCAAGCTCAGGGCCGGTATTCCCGCCGGGGTGTATCGCATCGCATCACGCTCGGCAATACTGGCGGTCAGGATCAGGTGGTTGGCTGCCTCGTTCACCCCACGCCGGAATTAGCGGTCGTTTCCGTGAAACTCGGCTTGCTGGGCCTTTCGGGCATCCTCGCGCTCCACCGTCTTCATCATCGACGATGGGCCGGTATCGGCCTTCTTGCGCAGCACCGTCAAATGGCGCAGAACCGCGTCATTGAACTTGAATGCGTGCTCGAGTTCCACCATCACGGCCTGCTCGGCCTCGATGTTGATACACAGGTAATGGGCCTTGGCCAGCTTGTTGATCATGTAGATCAACTGCCGACGACCCCAGTCTTCGACCCGATGGATCTTGCCGCCGCCGGCGGTGATCATGGTCTTGTAGCGTTCCAGCATTGCCGGAACCTGCTCGCTCTGATCCGGATGGATCATGAGGATGATCTCGTAATGACGCATGCGTACTCCTTGTGGTTGACCCTAGACAGGGCCGGTGAAGCCACCCCTGGCGTCTAATCAGAGTGTGGCAAGGCGAAGCCCGCGATTATATGCCATCGAATTTTTGATTGCCAGCTAAAGCTAACCTGTTGACGCCCGGATCGGCAACACGCCTGCGCGGCATGGGCGCACAAAAAAGATGGCCTGACAAGTTGCCTTGCCAGGCCATTGACCCGACCCGGTGCGCCAGCAAGGCACACCGGCCGCCACCATGCTCAGGTGGTCTTGAGGTTCGGGTAGCGCACGTACTCGACCAGCTGCTGGATCTTGCGGCTGGGCGCCGGCGTCACCAGACTGACCAGGATGATCACGGCAAACCCGACCGGTACCCCGAACAGCCCGGCCGATATCGGCTGGATGTCCCACCACAGTTGAACCGGCGATGTCACGCCAAAGATGCCGCGCATCCAGGGCTGGGTGGTCACCATGTAGTAGACCGTCGTGCCAAGCCCGGCCATCATGCCAAGGGACGCGGCTATTCCAGTTGCGCGTTTCCAGAAGATGCCCAGCGTCAACGCCGGGAAGAACGAGGCCGCCGCGAACGAGAACGCCGCCGAAACCAGGAACAGGATGTCCGCTGGTTTTTGAGCTGCTACATAGGCTGCGGCCAGGGCCACCAACAGCAACAGCATCTTGGACAACGCCACTCGACGCGCCGTGGACGCGTTCGGATCGATCATCTTGTAGTACAGGTCGTGGCTCAGCGCATTGGCGATCGTCAGCAGCAATCCGTCGGCCGTCGACAACGCAGCGGCAAGGCCACCGGCGGCCACCAGCCCGGAAATCACATAGGGCAGGCCACCGATCTCGGGCGTCGCGAGAACCACGATATCACCACCGATCGACATCTCGTTCAGCTGCAGGATGCCATCCTTGTTGACATCCACGACGGACAGCAACGACGGGTCTACCTTGCTCCAGGACGCCACCCAGGCCGGCAACTGATCAAACGGTGTGCCCACCACAAGGGTGAAGACCTCGTACTTGACCAGTACCGCCAGTGCCGGCGCCGTGAAATAC
Source organism: Rhodoferax sp. (assembly GCA_043759735.1). GTDB lineage: Bacteria > Pseudomonadota > Gammaproteobacteria > Burkholderiales > Burkholderiaceae_C > CAISIP01. The sequence continues at coordinate 88,697 of JAYUQC010000070.1, read as the reverse complement.
AGCAGGAAGATGAAGAACAGCGACCAGCTGACCGATTCACGCGCTTCTTTTACGCTGGGCACCGTGTAGTACCGCATCAGGATGTGCGGCAGGGCCGCCGTTCCAACCATCAGGCAAAAGATCAGCGCCAGGAAGTTGCGACGAGAAACGTCGTAGGCCTTTTGGGCCGCTGCATCGCCGTTGGGGTCACCCGCATACTGCTGCGCATGCGCTGGCATGCCGTTCAGTGGCCGCGACTTGGTATCCGCAGCAGCCTTGGCCTTGGTCCAAGCGGCCTTGGCCGCTGTAGCGTCCGCCGGCAATGCGGCCAGAGCCTTCTCGGCATTGGCGATATCGGCCGCAGCGCCGTTTGCCACCTTCAGGTCGGCAACTTTCTTTTCCGCCTGCGCCTTGTCGGCAGCCAGTGCAGTCTCCGGATCCTTGAGCTTGTCCGCCAACGCGGCGGAGCGCTGCTTGAACACCTCGCGCACCTCGAGCTCTTTGGGGTCCGCGGCCAGCTTCTTCTCGAGCGCCGTGACTTTCTCCAACTGGTAGCCATAGATCGCCTGCGGCACCGGATTGCTGGTCTGTTTCACCGACAGCCACACCACCGGGATCATGTAAGCCACGATCAGGATGATGTACTGCGCCACCTGCGTCCATGTCACCGCGCGCATGCCACCCAGAAAGGAACACACCAAAATACCGCCAAGCCCCAGGAAAATCCCCAGCTCGAACTGCACACCGGTCAACCGGGACGTGATCAGACCGACGCCATAGATCTGGGCCACCACATAGGTGAACGAGCACAGGATGGCCGCCACAATTCCGATGAATCGGGGCAGGTTTCCGCCGTAGCGCTCACCCAGGAAATCGGGCACCGTGAACTGGCCGAACTTGCGCATGTAGGGCGCCAGGAACAGGGCCACCAGACAATAGCCTCCGGTCCAGCCCATGATGAACGCCAGGCCGCCATAGCCCGACAGATACAAGGTTCCGGCCATGCCGATGAACGATGCCGCCGACATCCAGTCGGCGCCGGTTGCCATGCCGTTGTAGACCGCCGGCACGCGTCGACCCGCGACATAGTACTCGGCCGCATCGTTGGTACGGCTCATGATGCCGATGCCCGCATACAGACCGATCGTCGCCAGCAGGAAGATGAAGCCGATCCACTGTCGCGACAGGCCCATTTGCTCCAGGATGGCCAGTGCGATCACGAACGCGAAAAAGCCGCCCGTGTACCAGGTATAGACCTTGTTCAGACTCTGCTTGAAGGCAGCCTTTGACTCGGCATTGCTGACACCCGTTGCGTCATTACCAAACATTCCAGCCATGATTATTCCTCGCTCTCTTGAACGTCGTGCTCAATATCGAGCTTGGCCATATAACTGGCGTAGAACCAGATGATCAGGCAATACACCACCAGCGAACCTTGCGCACCCATCCAGAAACTGAAGGGCCAGCCAAAGAAGTTGAAGTTCAACTCCCGCGCATAAAAGCTCACGACGAACGTCACGACGAACCAGATCGCGAGCAGGATGCCCGTGATGCGAAGGTTCTTGCGCCAATAGTCGCGTTGTTTCTCGGTCAATTCCATGTAATCCACCTTTAACAACATTACCCTCGCGGGCGAATTGCGATCTCCATCCGGTTTCCCGGACAGCCTGCACACCGGATCGCATCTTTCTCTACGGCCGCCTGGTTCTGCAACGCGCGCAATCGAGAGCCTCGCGGCCCGCAATTACGGGGACTGCGCAATGCGCAGTCCGGTTTCACGCTCGAGCTGGGCGGCCACCTTTGGCTCGAACCCGCTGAGGTGGCGAATGATCTTCACCGCCTCATCAGGTTGTTGCCGGTCGACATGAACCCGCGCCAGCTGGTACCAGCCAAACGGACTCATGGGTTGCAGTTCGGTATTGCGCTTGAGCGCCGGCACCGCTTCTTCGAAGCGGCGGTTTCGGATCAGCAGCAGGGCCAGGCCGTACCAGGCGCGATCGAGCTTGGGCTCGACCTCGATCGCCCGGCGAAAGGCCGGCTCGGCGTCGGCGTCGCGACCCATGTCATCGAGCATATAGGCCAGGTTGAACCACGCCGCGGCGCTGTCCGGGTGCACACGCGTCATGCTGCGCAGTGCGTCTACCGCGCCCTCCTTGTCACCCAATTCGGCCAGCAAGTGGGCTCGGCTGGCCATCACGTAGCGATTGTCTGGCGCAATCGCAGACATGGCATCGAAACGGGCCAGCGCGGCGTTCTTCTTGCCGATCACCAGCAGCGTGATCGCCTGCAGCTTGAGAAACAGGTAGTTCAGGTACCGGTTCATTTGCAAATCTCCACGCCCACTTGCAGGCAAATCTGGATCTTCAGGACGGTAACGGCGAGCCACACAAATGCCAGCAGCAAGAACGCCACCAGCGGCAGGTGCCGCTCGACCACGAATTTGGGTGACAAAAGGCGCGCTACAGAAACGAATGGCCGCCCCATGATCTGCAGGAGTTGGTAGAAAAGATTCTTCTCACGCCGCGCGCCGGCCAAAAGGCCAAGAATCCATTGCCCCAAAAGCGCCATCAACGCGATTTCAGCAATCAGTTTCACCGCAGTGACAAGTGCCAGCATGGAACCCATTCGTAAGGAATGGCGTGATTATTGCGGCGAGCCTTACCGCTCTCTTACAAAATGGTGACGAATCGGTCAGTCAGAGGGTTGACCCCATCGGGGTTTACCCGCCTCGACCAGTCGAGCCAGGGAAAGCCACGCGTGCTGCGCCAGAGCGCGGAGCTCGCCGGGGATGTCTGATCAGCTCAGATTCGAGCCGTCACTCGCTTAGTCGGCCAGTTTGCGCCAGGTGTCGATGACCGTGTCCGGATTGAGCGATATCGAGTCGATGCCTTCGTCGCGCAGCCAGGCCGCGAAATCCGGATGGTCACTGGGGCCCTGGCCGCAGATGCCAACATACTTGCCCTGCGCGCGGCAGGCCTGGATGGCCATCCGGATCAAGGCCTTGACCGCCGGGTCGCGCTCGTCAAAATCGGCCGCCAGCAGCTCCAGACCCGAATCCCGATCAAGCCCCAGCGTGAGTTGCGTCAGATCGTTGGAGCCGATCGAGAACCCGTCGAAATACTGCAGGAACTCGTTGGCCAGGATCGCGTTGCTCGGTATCTCGCACATCATGATGATCTTCAGACCAGGGTTGCCATCGGCATCGGCTCCATCGCCCCGGCGCAAGCCATGCGCGGCCAGCAATGCGGTCACCTTGCGCGCCTGCTCCAGCGTGCGCACGAATGGCACCATCAGCTGCACATTGGTCAGGCCCATGTCCTGGCGCACGCGCAACATCGCCTCACATTCCATCGCAAACGCCGCGCCAAATTCGGTGCTGATGTAGCGCGCGGCACCGCGAAATCCCAGCATCGGGTTCTCTTCATCGGGTTCATAGCGGCTGCCGCCGATCAGCGTACGGTATTCATTGCTCTTGAAATCGGACAAGCGCACGATGACCGGCTTGGGCCAGAAAGCCGCCGCGATCGTCGCGACGCCCTCGGCCACACGGTCGACGTAAAACGCTCGCGGCGACGCATGACCACGCGCCACCGATTCCACCGCCTTCTTCAGGTCGGCATCGACGGCCGGGTAGTCCAGAATCGCCTTTGGATGCACTCCGATGTTGTTGTTGATGATGAACTCCAGCCGCGCCAGGCCCACGCCAGCATTGGGCAACTGGCAGAAGTCGAACGCCAGCTGCGGATTGCCCACGTTCATCATGATCTTGACCGGCACCTCGGGCATCGCGCCCCGCTCTACCTGCTGCACCTCGGTCTCGAGCAGGCCGTCGTAAACGAAACCGGTGTCGCCCTCGGCGCAACTGACGGTAACCAGTACGCCTTCCTTGAGCTGTTCGGTCGCGTCACCGCATCCCACCACCGCCGGAATGCCCAGTTCCCGGGCAATGATGGCGGCGTGGCAGGTTCGCCCGCCACGGTTTGTCACGATCGCAGAAGCCCGCTTCATCACCGGCTCCCAATTCGGGTCGGTCATGTCGGTGACCAGCACATCGCCGGGCTGAACCTTGTCCATCTCGGACAGGTTGTGAACCAGCCGGACCGGCCCGGTGCCAATCTTCTGGCCGATGGCGCGGCCCTCGACCAGCACCACACCCTGGCCCTTGAGCTTGTAGCGGTATTCGGCCTTGCCGGCACTCTGGCTCTTCACCGTCTCCGGCCGAGCCTGCAGGATATAGAGCTTGCCGTCTTGCCCGTCCCTGCCCCACTCGATGTCCATCGCCCGGCCATAGTGCTCCTCGATCACCAGCGCGTAGCGGGCCAGTTGTTCCACGTCCGCATCGGACAAGGAGTAGCGGTTGCGCATTTCGATCGGCACATCGCTAGTCTTGACCAACTTGCCGCCATCGGCTTTTTCAGCCGCACTGGTGAATTCCATCTGGACCAGCTTGGAGCCCAGGCTGCGCCGCACGATGGCGCGCTTGCCCGCGCGCAGAATCGGCTTGTGCACATAGAACTCGTCCGGGTTGACCGCGCCCTGCACCACCGTTTCGCCCAGCCCATAGCTGGAAGTGACAAATACCAGATCCTTGAAACCGGATTCGGTGTCGATGGTGAACATGACACCCGCAGCGCCAAGGTCAGAGCGCACCATGCGCTGGATGCCGGCGCTCAGCGCCACATGCTCATGCGCAAAGCCCTTGTGCACCCGGTAGCTGATGGCACGGTCGTTGTACAGCGACGCGAACACAACTTTGATCTTGTGCAGGATGTCCTCGATACCCACGACATTGAGAAACGTCTCCTGCTGCCCGGCAAACGACGCATCCGGCAGGTCTTCAGCCGTGGCCGAAGAACGCACTGCGAACGACAGCTGAGGTGCGCCGTGGCTCAATGTGGCAAAAGCGTCCCGGATCGATTGCTCCAGATCCAGTGGGAACGGCTGGGATTCGACCATCGCGCGAATCTGCGTACCGGTGGTCGCCAGGGCCCGCACATCATCGACATCCAGCGCATCGAGCCGCGCCTTGATCTTATCGGCGAGTCCCGCGTGGGCCAGGAAGTTGCGAAACGCGTGCGCGGTCGTCGCAAAACCCGTGGGCACGTTCACGCCGCTGGGCAGGTGGGCGATCATCTCGCCAAGGCTGGCATTTTTGCCACCCACCGACTCGACATCGCCCATCCTCAGGTTCTCAAACGGTACGACCAGGGCGGTCGGTCCAAATAGTGCAGACATGGGAAAACTCCGGAGGTTGTGAAAATCGGGGTCGGCCCTGCAACGGGTTGGTCGTTGCGGCCATCGATGTCCATGCCGGGCGCCGGGCACATCCTGGGCGGATTCATCTGCACTCGGACCAGTTGGGGCATGGTGTCGGGAATCTGGGGGGTGACAAACATTGTAGAGTGCGGCCTACAGGCATGGTGCCTGCAACCATCCGGCTGCCCACTACGCCAGGACGCCCGACCCATGCCCAATCGCACCGTATTTTTCATCTCTGACGGCACCGGCATCACGGCCGAAACGTTTGGCAACGCCATTCTTGCGCAGTTCGAGCTCAAGACGCGCCACGTGCGATTGCCATTCATTGACACCGCTGACAAAGCGCACCAGACCGTGCGTCAGATCAACCACACGGCGGTGACCGACGGCAACAAACCTATCGTATTCACGACACTGGTCAACATGGAAATTCTCAAGATTCTGGAGGACGGCTGCCAGGGCATGCTGCTGGACATGTTCGGCACTTTCGTGCACCCGCTCGAAACCGAACTGCAGCTCAAATCCAGCCATCGCGTGGGGCGCTTCAGCGATGCCAGCAAGAGCAAGGAATACCAGGATCGCATCGAAGCGATCAACTTTTCCCTGGCGCATGACGATGGCCAGTCCAACCGCGACCTGGAACATTCCGACGTCATCCTGGTCGGGGTGAGCCGAAGCGGCAAGACGCCGACCTCGTTGTACCTGGCGATGCAGTATGGTCTCAAGGCGTCCAACTACCCGCTGATTCCCGAGGACTTCGAACGCCAGCAGCTGCCACCGGCCTTGCTGCCGCATCGCGCCAAGTTGTTCGGCCTCACCATCGCGCCGGAGCGGCTGAGCGAGATTCGCCATGAACGGCGGCCCAACTCCCGCTATGCGTCGATCGAGAACTGCCGCATGGAGGTCGCCGAAGGCGAAGCCATGATGCGGCGCAGCGGCATACGCTGGCTGTCGACTACCACCAAGTCAATCGAGGAAATCGCCACCACCATCTTGCAGGATATCCGGCCCGAGCGACTGACCTACTGAAGCAGCCAAACATGAACGCGATCGAAGCACATGCTGTACCCATGGCGCCGGCCCATGCAATTGCGCGGCGGGCGGTGGCGCCATAAAGCGCGTTTCATGACCTGTCTGGTCCGCATTTTCACCGTCAGCGCAGGTGTCGTCGCGTTGCATATCGCGGGCGTGTGGGCGCTTGACCGTGGCCTGCGACCACGCGCCCTCGCGATGACGATGCCAGTGCACATGATGGCAAAAATCGTGCAACTCCCGCAACCGGAAACCAGGCATTCGGCCGCGGCCGCAGCGACTGTGCACGGCAAGGCAACAGCGACGCCCGCGCGCGCCGTGGCAGCGCCAAGCAAACGGCTGGCCCGACCAACGCGAGCCGATGTGCCCATGCCAGGGCCAACCGCGGACAGACCAAAGCCGCTGGACGCCGAGCCCCCTGCAAATCGCGTCGCCACTGCGGAGCGAAGACCTGCAGCGCAAACAGCGCCGGAGACCGCACGAACATCGACGACTTCGCCGCTCCTGGCAACGGCGCCGGCCCCGTCAATAGTTGCAGCAACGGCTGCGTCGGAATCGGCTGCTTCGGCAACCGCGCGCTCACCCATGGCGTTGGGCACTGCATCAACGGCTCCTTTGCCCGTGGCTAACGCCCCGTTGACCACCGAACTCCCGTCAACCAACGCCAGATACCTGCACAACCCCGAGCCCCCCTACCCGCCGATCAGTGGCCGCCTGGGCGAGCATGGTACGGTGCTGATCCGCGTCCTGGTCAGCGACACGGGCCTGGCGCAAGATGCGCAAGTCAAAACCTCGAGTGGGTTTTTTCGCCTCGACAATGCCGCCCTGTCGACGGTCCGGGACTGGCGCTTTGTGCCGGGAAAGCGCGCTGGCGTCCCGCAAACCATGTGGTTCACGGTACCGATCACCTTTGCGCCTCCCTAGGCTTACTGCGCATGCTTGTCGGGCAAGACCACGGCCAGGCGCAGAGACAGGACAGCAGTTTGCTGTCGCTGCCGTCAAAGCGCCGCAATACCCGCCCGGGCGATCTGCGCGTCTTCCGAGGACTTCACGCCACTGACGCCGATGGCACCAACACATTGGCCATCCACCATCACCGGTACGCCGCCCTCCAGCAGACCCTGCAACAGGGGCGCACTGAGAAACGACATGCGCCCACCATTGACCATGTCCTCGTACACCTTGCTGTCGCGCCGGCCCAACGCCGCGGTCTGCGCCTTGCTGGTGGCAATGTAGCTTGCCGTCGCGGCAGCGCCATCAAGCCGCTGCAGGTGGAGCAGATGCCCGCCGTCATCGACGATCGCGATACATACGGCCCACTGATTGTCCCCGGCATGGGATTGGGCGGCGGCAGCCATGCGCTGCGCGTCGGCGAGTTCAAGTATGGATTTGGTTTTCATGGTTGGGGGTACAGATACAGGAGTCAGGAACTCGGCTTGCCAATCTGGCACTTGCCCCAAGCATAACGCCGGCGCCCCGAGCACGATCCCGGCGGTGCGCACCGATACCCGCGCAGCCATCGGGCCAATTGGGATTTTGGCGACTTGGCACTTGAACTAACCTAGAATGACCCGAATCTACCCGGGGTAGCAACAACAGGAGCCTCAGACATGAACGATCGCTTGCAAACCATCCAACATGGCGCTGCCTACGGGCAAGACGTTTCCGCGCAGCAACGTAACAAAGTATTGCGCAATACCTACTGGTTGCTCGCCCTGAGCATGTTGCCAACGGTGCTGGGCGCCTGGATCGGCGTCAGTACGGGCATTACGCTGGCTCTCAGCGGTGGGCTTGGCCTAATGGTTTTCCTGGGCGGAGCCTTCGGGTTCATGTTCGCGATCAACAAGACCAAGAACTCGGCAGCCGGTGTACCGATTTTGCTGGCTTTCACTTTCTTCATGGGGCTGATGCTGTCGCGCCTGATCGCGATGGTGCTGGGCTTCAAGAACGGTGCCGATCTGATCATGATGGCGTTCGGCGGCACGGCCGGCGTGTTTTTCGTCATGGCCAGCCTGTCCACGGTCATCAAGCGCGACCTGAGCAGCATGGGCAAATGGCTGACGGTTGGTGCAATTGTGCTGATGGTCGCGGCGATCATCAACGTATTCGTCGCTTCGTCGGCCGGCATGATGGCCATTTCGGTTCTTGCCATCGGCATTTTCAGTGCGTTCATCCTGTATGACCTCAAGCGCATTGTCGACGGCGGTGAAACCAACTACATCAGCGCCACGCTGGGGCTGTATCTGAGCATCTACAACGTATTCCAGAGCCTGCTGATCCTGCTCGGCATGGGCGGCGGCAGCGACGACTGATCGGTCTGCCCCGAACCCGAAAAATGGCCCCTGTCCGGGGCCATTTTTTTGCGCGCAGAGGGCGCGTGGTACTTCAGAAGCGCGGGGAAACGGCCGATAATTGATGCAATCGCCCCTCCCTTTGGGACACCTGCCCTTGCTCACATCCATGCTCCTCCGTCTGTGGCCCATCGTCGCAACAAGCCTGTTGATTGCCGGTTGCGACATGCTGGGCCTGGGCCCCGACCCGCGTATTGCACAACGCGAGGCCGATGGCCGGGCGATCGGCGCCGCTTGCCGCCACGCGCTGCGTGGCATTGAAGACTGCTACCGGCTCAACGAGCGACCATCCAAAACCGCGATCTTCGAAGGATGGAAGGAAATGGACCAGTACATGCGCGAGAACAAGCTCGAAGGCTCGCCTTCGACGGTCGCCAGTAAGTCCGGCTCTGATGAAGTCATGCTGGCGGACAAGCAATCGGAGACCGGCGGCAGCAGCAAGAAAACCAGCACACCGGCCGCCAAACCTTAGGTTCGGCAGTCCTGCGCAATCCCGCCAGGCCCGATGCGCTCAAACAGCGCAATGCTCTCGACGTGTGCCGTATGCGGGAACATATTGACCACACCGGCAGCAACGCACCGATAGCCCGCCTGTTGCACCAGTACCGCGGAGTCCCGCGCCAAGGTGGCGGGGTTGCAGCTGACATAGACGATGCGGCTCGGAAAGAACCAGCCCTCTGGCACCACCAGCGCATCGCTCGGTGCATCGGCGTCAGCGTCAGGCACCGCAATCCGCTGCTGGGCCAGATGCAGATCAGCCAGCGCCTGCACCAGTGCATAGGCGCCTTCGCGCGGCGGGTCCAGCAGCCATTTATGTGCCGGACCGTCCGCGCGCAGAACCTGCGTGCTCATCTCGAACAGGTTTCGGGTCACAAAGCAAATAGGTGCAAGCCTGCGGCCCGCACCACGGGCCCGCCGGTTGCGCAATAGGTTGTCCTCGGCCCGCGCCACCAGGACGGCGCTGCCTTCCACGCCGAGTACCGACCCGGCCAGCGTCGCCAGCGGCAGCGTGAAATTGCCCAGGCCGCAAAACCAGTCGATCACTCTTTCACCTGGCCCCACAGCCAACTGGCGCAGCGCGTAACCGACCAGCACACCGTTCACATGCGGATTGACCTGTGTGAAGTCGGTCGGACGAAACGGCATATGGAGGCCGAATTCCACTAGCTGGTAACTCAGTTCGGGGCCATCGTCATCGAGCAGCGCCACGGAATCCGGCCCGCCCGGCTGCAACCACCACTGGATCACGCGCTGGCGATCGTTCTCCCATCCGGTATGGGCGGTGGCAAAGGCACGCAGCAGACTCTTGTCTTCATCGGTCAAAGGCAGCATGTGGCGCAACACCATGGCCACGATCTGCATCGGCCCATCGTCGCCCACGGCCAGTTCGATCTGCGGGCAGGTCTCCCGCGCCTGCATGCTGCCAATCAGCGCGCGCAAAGGCAACAGCAATGCGCTGACCAATGGCGGCAGCACACGGCATTGCTGCATGTCGGCGACAAAACCACTCTTGCGCTCATGAAATCCGATCAGCACAGCCGACTTCTTGCGCACATAGCGCACGGACAGTCGGGCTCGGTAGCGGTAACCCCAGGTCGGCCCGTGCATCGGCCGCAACAGGTGGTCGGGCCTGACCTTGCCCAGGTGCCACAGGTTGTCCTCCAGCACACGCTGCTTGACGGCGACCTGCGCGTCGGCATGCATGTGCTGCATCTTGCAGCCGCCGCAGGCACCCGCATGCAATCCGAAATGCGGGCAGCCCGGTTCCACCCGTTGGGAGGACTCGCGGTGGATCGCGGTGACGATGGCCTTGTCGAAACTCGGTTTACTGCGCGTGGTGCGCACGCTGACGGTCTCGAACGGCAGCGCACCCTCGACAAACACCACCTTGCCGTCGGGCCGATGGGCAATGCCCTGGGCCTCCATATCCAGCGACTCGATGGCAAGGCGCTCCTCCACCTGCCCGGCCTGCGCCGCATCCCCATGCTTCATGCCGCGCGCCACCTAGACCCAGGCCTGCAGATATTGGCTCCAGTGCGGCTCGGTCGGAGCAAGCTCTGCCAGGTTTTCCTTGACCATGCGTATTTCCTGCTCATATTCCTTGTCGAGCAGACCGCCGCGCATTTTCTGGAACCGGCAATACAGCAAATAGGTGTTCATCACGTCGGTTTCGCAATAGCGCCGGATCTCGTCCAGCCTACCGTCCAGATAGGCGGGATACACGGCTGACCCATCCATGCCGAGCTTGCCGGGAAAACCGCATAACTTCGCCATCGCATCGAGCGGCGCGTTGTTCTTGGGCTGGTACATCGCCAGCAGGTCCATCAGATCCAGGTGGCGCATGTGGTAGCGGCTGATGTAGTTGTTCCACTTGAATTCGCGATCGTCCTCGCCCATGTCCCAGTATTTGTCGGCCACCACGCCGTGCTGCATACCGCGGTAGTGCAACACCGGCAGGTCGAACCCGCCGCCATTCCAGCTCACCAGCTGCGGCATGTGTTTTTCGACGGTGTTGAAGAAGGTCTGGATCACCTTACCTTCGGACCGGTCGTCCTTGTCGACAAAGGAATGGATGCGCAGGCCGTCGGCATTGCGAAATACCGCGCTGATCACCAGGATGCGTTGCAGGTGCAAGGGCATGAAATCGCTCTGCCCCTTTTCCTTGCGCTCGGCCACCCATGCCGCATAGACCTGGGCATCGGTCAACTCCGGGCCGGCCGATCGCAGCGCACGCAGACCGGCAATGTCAGGGATCGACTCGATGTCGAAAACCAGAACCGGCCAGGCCATGGCGAATGGACCGGTCAGCGCGGCGGCAGGTACTTCGCCGGATCAACCGGCTTGCCCTGGCGACGTACTTCGAAATGCAGCTTGACCCGGTCTGCGTCGCTGTTACCCATTTCGGCGATCTTCTGGCCCCTGCGAACCGTCTGGTCTTCCTTGACCAGCAAGGCCTGGTTGTGCGCGTAGGCCGTCAGGTAGGTGTTGTTGTGTTTGAGGATGATCAAGTTGCCATATCCGCGCAGGCTCGATCCAACGTACACCACGCGCCCATCGGCCGCCGCCAGCACCGGATCGCCCGCCGCACCGCCGATATCGAGCCCCTTGTTCTTCACCTCATCGAAGCCGCTCAGGACAACTCCCGAGGACGGCCAGATCAGGGCCACTTCTTCCTCGGCCGATGGTGCCGCAACATTGCCTTGCGCAGGTGGCATTGGCGTTGCCTGAACCGTTGCGGGAGCCACTGCGCTGGTGGTCACGCCGGTTGGCGCCACCGGCGTCACCGTCGCCGCGCTCGTGCTGCCGGCCCCCTGCACCGGAGCCGCCCCGCTGGCAGCGGGTCTGGCGCCGGCGATCACGGTTGCTGGCGGGACCGAAGTTGCCGTCGGAGCCACCACGCGCAACACCTGCCCTACTTCGATCAGGTTCGGATTGGTCAGGCCGTTCCAGCGCGCGATATCGCGCCAGCTTTGACCGGTCTCCATGCCGATGCGAATCATCGTGTCGCCGGGCCTGACCGTGTAATAGCCCGCCTTGCCCGCATTGTCAAAACCCGCAGGTTGCTGGGCCGCGGGCGACACCGCAGCGCCGGCCTCCACGCTGGTGCCCGGTAGGCGCTCCTCGATAGGTGCCCGCTGCACCACACGCGAACCACACGCGGACAACAGCGCAGTCAAACCCAGAACGACCAGCAGTACGATGCCCCGGCCTGTAAATCCCATCATTCGCCTTCCCTTCACGCAACGCCCGATTTTAAAGGCACAAAATGAACAGACTCGAAGATCGACTGCTGCAAGCCCTGACGGGTGCGCTCGACGACTACGATGGCCTGGCCGGAGCCTGAGCCGTGTTGTCCTGCCACCGGTGCCACCAGGCGGCCGCCCATGGCGAGCTGATCGGTCCAGGCCTGCGGCAACTGTGCTCCACCGGCGGCCGCAATAATGCCGGCATACGGAGCCCCTTTAGCGTACCCGACCATCCCATCGCCGAACAAAAGATGCACATTGGGCAGGCGCAAGGTACGCAGGTTCTCGCGCGCCCGCTCATGCAACCCGCGCAGCCGTTCGACGCTGTACACCTCGCTGGCAATCAGGCTCAGCACGGCCGCCTGGTAGCCGCAGCCGGTGCCGATCTCCAGCACCCGGCCCAGCCGCCCGGCCATCCCGTTGCGCAACAACTCGATCATCCGCGCCACGACCGCCGGTTTTGAGATGGTCTGTCCCAGGCCGATCGGCAAGCTGGTCTCCTGGTAGGCTTGCGCCTGCAGTGCGCTATCGACGAAGCGGTGGCGCTCGATGCTTCCCATGGCCGCCAACACCGTGGCATCGTCGATGCCGCTGCGCCCCAGTCGGTTGACCATGTCCCGCCGCACCGCGCCGTAGTCCTGGGCCGAACCGGCGGGCGCCGGCAGGAACGGGTTTGGCGCTGCACCAACCGTCTGCGGAGCGCGCCCCGGCACAGAGCGGGCATCCGTGCGGCCAGCAGACCGCGATGGCATCACTGCGGTATCCGGGTTGAGCGGCGCAAGGCGCGCGGGAAATGACGGGCGTGGCTTCATGGTGCCGGCGCAGCCGACGTGCGGCCGATAACGGCCGCCGTTTGCGCCCAATACTTCAGGAACTCGTGGTCGGTGAGATCGGTCTTGAGGGGAGTCAGCGAAACATGGCCTTGCACCGTGGCGTGAAAATCCGTTCCCTCGGCATCGTCCTTGACCGCCCCGGCGTTGCCGATCCAGTACATCTTTTCGCCGCGTGGGCTGTCCTGCACGATGACTGGCTCGGCGGCGTGGCGACGTCCCAGCCGGCAGACCTTCATGGGCTTGATCTGCGCCAGCGGCAAGTTCGGGATATTCACGTTGAGCAGCCAGGGCTTGTTGCCCACCAATTGCTGCTGCAGCATCTGCGCCACCATTTCACGCACCTTTGCCGCAGCGGCATCGAGGTGGCCCCAGCCCTTATCGACCTGCGAGAAAGCGATCGCCGGGATACCAAACAAGAACCCCTCCATAGCCGCGCCCACTGTGCCGGAATAAATCGTGTCGTCGCCCATGTTGGCGCCATTGTTGATACCTGACACCACCAGGTCCGGCCGATACCCGAGCAAGCCGGTCAGGGCAATGTGCACACAGTCGGCGGGCGTCCCGTTCACATAGCGAAACCCGTTGGCTGCGGTGCTGACGGTCAAGGGCCCATGGAGCGTCAGAGCATTCGATTTGGCGCTGTTGTTGAGTTCGGGCGCAACCACTTCGACGACGGCGAGATCCTTCAGCGCTTCATGCAGCGCCACGATTCCGGGAGCCTGGTAGCCATCGTCATTGGAAATAAGGATTTTCATGGTTAGGAGCAGTGGCCACCGATTCTAGGTCGCCGGCCGGCGACCGGGTCACGCCAGCGACGCTTTTGCCGGACCCGAGCCCGTATCATCAGGCGAAACTCCGAGGAGACCGACGATGCATGCATGGATCTGTGACAACCCGACCGGAATAGACGCACTCAAATGGAAGGAACTGCCCACACCCACACCCGGGCCGGGCGAGGTGCTGGTAGAGATCAAGGCAGCGAGCCTGAACTTCCCGGACCTGCTGATCGTGCAGAACAAATACCAGTTGAAACCCGAGTTGCCGTTCGTGCCGGGCTCCGAGTTCGCCGGCGTTGTACAGGCCGTCGGCGACGGTGTGCAGCATCTGCGGGTCGGGCAGAACATCGCCTGCCTGTCCGGTACCGGTGGGTTCGCGACGCACACCATCGTAAAAGCCGGCATGTGCATGCCGCTGCCACCGGGCTTTGGGTTTGTCGATGCCGCGGCATTCATCATGATCTACGCCACCTCCTACCATGCGCTGATCGACCGCGCCGCTTTGCAGGCCGGCGAAACCGTCCTGGTGCTTGGAGCCGCTGGCGGTGTCGGCACTTCCGCCATACAGATTGCCAAGGCAGCCGGCGCGCGGGTCATTGCCGCCGCGTCCACAGACGCCAAATGCACGCTTTGCACGCGGCTGGGCGCCGACGCCACCATCAACTACCAGCGCGAAAACCTGCGCGAGTCGCTCAAGACGCTGACCCAGGGCAAGGGCCCGGACGTGGTTTATGACCCGGTCGGCGGCGATCTGGCAGAACCCGCCTTTCGCTCCATCGCCTGGCGCGGACGCTACCTGGTGATCGGTTTCGCGGGTGGGCCCATACCGTCGCTGGCGCTCAACCTGCCGCTGCTCAAGGGCGCATCGATCGTCGGCGTATTCTGGGGCGATTTTGCACGGCGCGAACCAAAGGCCAATGCGGCCATGATGGAAAAACTCGCATCATGGTATGGAGCCGGAACCATCCGGCCGGTGATCGACCGCACCATGCCCATGGCCGAACTCAAGGCAGCTTACGCCCACATGGGATCACGCGCCGTGATGGGCAAGCTCGTCATGGTGAACTAGGGCGGCCAACGGACACCGGCCGGGCAAGAACGTCAGCGTTTCTTGCTTGCGCCGTGGGGCTTTTCCGGCAAACCCCTTGCCCGGGTTCTTTCCAGCGCGTCGAGGTCCATTGGGATAGTCTCCTTGAAGTCCTTGTCGGACTCGCCCATATGCGCCACGTCACCCTCGACCATGTCCGACCACAGGGCCCACACCGAATCGGTGTTCTTCTCGACGACCTCCGGCAACGGCAATGCGTCTCCCGGAAGATACAACTCGCCCGGCTGCGTCAGGCCCGAAGCACTCCTCCCGACCGATCTTGGTTTGTTCGCCATGCCCGGTTTGTCCTGTTTCATCTCTTGCCTCGCGCTTTTGGCCGACTGAGCCTGTAGCGCGTGAGTTTTACACAGTTTGGCAGCCGTCGGGCACAGGCAGGACAAGCGCAGCAATGCAACACCGTCGTCTCCGGTCCCGCAGGCGTGGCCGCAGCACTGGCCAGCGCCCGAGTGCCGGCGCGCGACAGCGACCATTGCAGCAGGAACTGACGTGCCAGGGCGTGCGCTATCGTTGTGCCACCCGACCGCCCTACACCCGTAGCCGCGCCAGCGCCGCGCGGACTGCGTCAGGCACCGGCACCGACCGACCGGTATCACGGTCCACGTATACATGGGTGAAGCTGCCCGCTGCGGCGACCAGCGCGTCGTCGTTGCGAAACAGGCCCAGTTCGTAGCGCACGCTGCTATTGCCGACATGCGCCACCCGGATACCGGCGTGCACCTGGTCCGGAAAAGCCATCGGCTTGAAATAGCTGCAGGCCGTATCAACAACAAAGCCAACCACCGAACCACAATGGATGTCCAGCACGCCCTGCTCGATCAGAAACTGATTTACGGCAGTGTCGAAATAGCTGTAGTAGTGCACGTTGTTCACATGCCCGTAGATATCGTTGTCCATCCAGCGGGTCGGAATGACCTGGAAGTGGCGATAGTCGGCTCTTTGCTGCGTTCGCAGGGACATGGCAAATGATTCCTCAGGCACGGATCAGTGGATCAGTTGGAACCGCAGATCTGACTGTCCGATGGGCCACGCGGTTTACGCGCGACCGGCAGCCAAACGGCGAAAGCCCGCTACCAAATGGACAGCGGGCTTTCAATGATTGTGTGGGGTGGCTGATGGGGCTCGAACCCACGACAACAGGAATCACAATCCTGGACTCTACCAACTGAGCTACAGCCACCGTACGGCCGCGATTATAGCCCGGCCATGGCGCCAGATGTGCTTCACGGACCCGTGTTGACCGTCCCTTGTCGCGACGCGGTGATCCGGGCCTTGAAGCGATCTTTCAACATCTCGTAATAGGCCTGATTCTCCGCGGCGGCCCAGAGTTGCACATACTGGGTTTGCGCCTGTTTGGCGGCTGCGTCGTCCGGAGCCGCGCGTGCGACGATGCGTTTGACGTTGAGCACGGCATACCCCTCGGCACCAAGGTCCACGCCGACCAGCGCCGGTAGCGCGACCGGGTCCGCCCGCAGTGCCGCTTCCAGCACCTGGGGCGCAACACCCTGTGGCTGCTCCCGGGACACAACGACGGCCGTACTGGCATCCGTCTGGGCCGGGGTTTTTTTCCAGGCTGCGAGCCGGGCCTCACCGTCCTTGCGGGCCAGCTCCGCTGCGCGCACCGCCACCAGCTTGTCCCGCACCGTAGTGCGGACTTCTGCCAGCGGCAGGGTCCGTGCCGGCGCATAGGACACGACCCGACCAGATGCCAATTGGCTCGGGCCGACTTCCACCGCCTCGGTATTGCGTTTCTTCTTGACCGCGTCGTCGCCAAACAGCACGCCCAGGAACTTGGCGTTCGCAAGCGGCCCTTGTGCGCCCGGCGCCGCGATGCGCTGCACGTTGCTTGCAGTTTTTATCTCGAGCTTGAGTTTGTCAGCCACTGGCTTGAGGCTGTCCGATTGCTCATAGACCCCATTGGTGAACGACTCTGCCGCCTCGGAGAATTTGCGCTGCGCCTGCTGCGTCTTGAGATCCGCCTCGATGCCGGCGCGCAGTTCGTCAAAACTGCGCTGCTTGGGTGACTTGATGTCGGTCAATGTGATGATGTGATATCCGAAGTCGGACTCCACCAGATCGCTGATGTCGCCCTTCTTCATGGCGTAGGCCGCGTCCTCGAATGGCTTGACCATCGCGCCTCGGGCGAAGAAATCCAGGTCGCCACCGGCTGCGGCTGAACCCGGATCCTGCGAGTTCTTCTTGGCGATGTTGGCAAAATCGGCTGGGTTCTTGCGCACTTCAGCCAGCAACTCCTGCGCCCGCGCCTTGGCTTTCAAGCGTTCGGCCGGAGCTGCGTCCTTGGCCGCGGTGATCAGGATATGGCTGGCACGGCGCTCTTCCTTGCCGCTCAGGCGATCGACGTTCTGGTCGTAGTAGGACTTGAGATCCTGCTCGTTGATGACCATCGATTGCTTGATCGATGCCAGGTCCAGTACTACATAGGCGATGGTTACCGATTCCGGAGCCTGAAATTGCGGCGCGTTGGCGTTGTAATAGGCTTCGATTTCGACGTCGGTCGGTGCCACTTTGGCCAGGTAGTCCGTGGTGGAAAAGCGCGCCACCTGCACTTCACGCTGCTCGAAGAATGCGCCCAGTGCCACATTGGCAATCGACGGTGTCGCGAACGCAGTCGACAGCACGCCGGCCTCGACCTGGCGCAGCGACAGGTCACGCCGGACGCGGGCCTCGAATCCCTCGGGCGTAAAGCCCTGGCTGGCGGCCAGTTGGCGGTAACGCTCCATGTTCAGCTTGCCGTCCGGGCCGCGCAGTGCTGCAATGCTTGGGTTGCGCTGCAGTTCACGCGCCAGGCGTGCGTCGCTGGTGGCCAGATGCGCCTTGTCCGCCGCCTCGGCCAGAACACGTTCACGCACCAGGCGCTCGAGCGTCGCAAAACGGGCAGCCGGAGAATCGAGCAACTTGGGATCGACGTTGGGCATTGATCCGCGCAGTCGTTCGGAGTCCGTTCGGTGCGCGGAGTCCCATTCGTTTTGCGTGATGTCACGCCCCCCCACCGTGGCCACAGCGACGGAATTGCTGTTGAAACGGTTGTAACCATCTACACCCACCAGCACGAATGCCGGGATGATCAGCAAGAACATCAGGAACATCAGGACCTTGGTGTGCTTGCGGACGAGATCGAACATGCGCTGCTACTCCATCAAATCATTCTGGGTATCGGCCGGGCACCTGGCTCGCGGGCTCGATACCAATCAATAAAAAAGGCGAACACCGTGTTCGCCTTTGTCCGTGTGGTGGGTCCTGACGGGCTCGAACCGCCGACCTACGCCTTGTAAGGGCGCCGCTCTACCAACTGAGCTAAGAACCCATCTGCAATCAACCGCCTCAGTTCAACGCATCTTTCAATGCCTTGCCCGGACGAAACTTTGGAACCTTGGCAGCCTTGATTTTAATCGCCGCGCCCGTACGCGGGTTCCGGCCGGTACGGGCAGCACGTTTACCAACCGCAAACGTGCCGAATCCGACCAGGGACACCGAACCACCTTTTTTCAGCGTGGTCTTTACCGCGCCAATGGTGGACTCCAGGGCGCGGGTAGCCGCAGCCTTGGAAAGATCGGCGTGTTTGGCGATATGTTCAATCAACTCTGTCTTGTTCACAAAGAACCTCTCGAAAGGACGCGAGGACACCGCATGTATCCCCGCAAAAATCTGGACACCGCACAATCCGGAACGGTCGTGTGATGGGCTCGGTCGCACAGGAAACCAACGGTCTGATTCACAGATTTCGGAGTCCGTACAGCTACGACTGATTAGAGCGACGGACTTCGAGTGTGTCAACCTGTCGGACGGCAAACTGCAACGCGGACGCGAATTCTATTCGCTTTTGCCAGGCGCCCGCCTCTTGGCGCGACAAGGTCTGCCGCAATTTTTACACTTGCGGCCAAGCCTGTGCCGATGGACGCTGGCTCCGTGCGGCAATGGGCCGTCACCCGGTGACAGCCTGCGCGATGGCCCGACCCAGGTCCGATGTAGTCGCCGTGCCGCCCATATCCGGTGTTCGCGGTGCTCCGCTGCCGGGTGCGAGCACCTGTTCGATGGCAGACAACACTGCATCATGGGCCTGCCGATGCCCGAGAAACTCAAGCATCATCGCGCCGCACCAGATCTGGCCGATCGGATTGGCAATGCCCTTGCCCGCGATATCGGGCGCCGACCCGTGCACCGGCTCGAACAGCGACGGGAAGCTGCGGCTCGGATTCAGGTTTGCGCTGGGCGCAATGCCGATCGTGCCGGTGCAGGCGGGCCCGAGATCGCTCAGGATGTCGCCAAACAGATTGCTCGCCACGACCACATCGAAGAAGTCGGGGCGCTGCACGAAATGGGCGGTCAGTATGTCGATGTGGAACTTGTCGACCGTGACATCCGGATACTGCAACGCCATCTGCTCCACCCGCTCATCCCAATAGGGCATCGTGATCGCAATGCCGTTGGATTTGGTGGCGCTGGTCAGGTGCCGGTCCGGGCGTGAGCGCGCGAGTTCAAACGCGAACCGCAGCACCCTGTCCACGCCGATGCGCGTCATCACGGTCTCCTGCATCACGATCTCGCGCTCGGTACCGGCGAACATGCGCCCGCCGATGCTGGAGTATTCGCCCTCCGTGTTCTCGCGCACGATGTACATGTCGATCTCGCCAGGGTCGCGCCGGCTCCCGTCGCGCCGCACGACAGGCGCGATGATGCCGGGCATCAGGCGTGCCGGACGCAGGTTGATATATTGGTCGAACTCGCGCCGAAACAGCAGCAGCGAGCCCCACAGCGATACATGATCGGCGATCTTGTCCGGCCAGCCGACCGCGCCGAAATAGATCGCGTCATGACCGCCGATCTGCTCCTTCCAGTCAGTGGGCAGCATCGTGCCATGGCGCTCGTAATACGCCCAACTGGAGAAGTCGAAGTGGTCGAACTGCAGGTCAATGCCGTACTTTTCTGCCGCCGCCTCCATGGCCCGTATGCCCTCGGGCATGACCTCCTGGCCAATGCCGTCACCGGCGATCACTGCGATTCGTTGTTTGCCCATGTTGTTGCATCTCCTGGTTGCGATGGAAAAAAATGGCGGCACACCGTGCCACCGACGGGTCAATGAAGGCGTCCGCGCGGCAACCCTAATTTCTGGCCCGAATAACCAGACTCACGCCTAGCGCCGCCAGCGCCATGCCCAGCACGGTGAAGACCGTGATCGGCTCGTCAAACAGCACCCACGCCATCAGCGCTGCAGTGGGCGGCACCATGTAGAACAGGCTGGTCACCGATGTCGCCGCGCCACGCTGGATCAGCAGGTACAGCAGCGAGCTGCCGCCCAGGGTCAGCACCAGCACCGACCAGGCCAGCGCACCGATCGACTCGCCGTTCCAGTCGATGGATTCGCCCTCCAGCATGGCCAGCGGCAGCGTCACCAGAAAGGCGGCGGCCAATTGAACTGCATTGGCGGTGCGCACGTCACACGGCGCAACATAGCGCTTTTGGTACAGCGTTCCGATGGTGATCGACACCAGGGCGCCAACGGCCAGTGCCAGGTTCGCCATGTCGACATGGTCGGCGGAACTGCCAACGCCGAGCTTGCGCGATACGACCAGAACCAGGCCCGCCAGGCCCAGGATCAAACCCAGCCACTGTCGAGGGCTCACCGTGGTACCCGCAGCCGACAACCAGATGGCCGTCAGCACCGGCTGCAGGCCGACCACCAATGCGGAGACACCCGACCCCATGCCGGCCTTGACCGCCGCCCAGACGCCGCCGAGGTAGCCGGCATGCATCAGTACGCCGGTGACCGCCAAATGGCGCCATTGCAGCTTGCCGCTGGGCCAGCGCGACCCGGCCAGCCAGATCCAGGGCAGAAAACACAGCACCGACAACGCGTAGCGCAGCGCCAGGAAACTGAACGGGGGGCCATGCGGCATGCCATAGCGCGCAACGACGAAACCGGTGCTCCAGATCAGTACAAACACCAGCGGCATGACGCGCACCAGTGAATCACCCCTCGCGTCGGCGCTCACTGCTCATCCACCCCTATTTGACCCGGGCGCGGATCTCCGGCACGGCCTTTTGCAGGTAGTACACCATCGACCAGACTGTCAGTACGGCCGCCACCCAGATCAGCCACTGACCCCATACCCGGGTGTCTATCAGATCGAACAACACGCCGTCGTACAACAGGAACGGAATCGCGACCATCTGCCCGACCGTCTTGAGCTTGCCGATCATGTGCACCGCCACGCTCTTGGAGGCACCGATCTGGGCCATCCACTCGCGCAGCGCCGATATTGCGATCTCGCGTCCGATGATGATCAGGCCGACGAACACATCGGCCCGGTTCAGATGCACCAGCACCAGCAGCGAAGCACAGACCAGGAACTTGTCTGCTACCGGGTCGAGGAAGGCACCGAATGACGAGGTCTGGTTGAGCTTGCGTGCCAGGTAGCCATCCAGCCAGTCGGTGGCCGCAAACACTACGAACAGGACGGTGGCAACCAGGTTCTTGGACGGCATCGGCAACAGCGCCTCTGGCAGATAGAACACGCCGACGATGAGCGGAATCGCGACGATCCGCGTCCAGGTCATGATGGTCGGAATCGTCAGGAACATGTTCGAATTGTGGCATGGCCACCGGCCTGCCCACCCGGATGCGACGCGCCGGGCGCCAGCATCAATGCAGGGCGCGGTAGATTTCCTCTGCCAGCGCGCGCGAGACACCCTCGACCGTGGCCAGATCGTCCACACTGGCCAGCCCCACACCGCGCACACCGCCAAAACGTTGCAGCAGCCGCGCGCGGCGCTTGGGCCCGATTCCAGGGATCTCCTGCAACTGCCCGCCACCGATCCGCACCCGGGCACGGCGGGCGCGCATGCCCGTGATCGCAAACCGATGCGCCTCGTCGCGCACCTGTGCGACCAGCATCAGCGCCGCCGAATCTTTGCCCAGGGCAATCTTGTCGCGTCCGTCGGCAAAAACCAATTCCTCAAGGCCGACGCGGCGCCCTTCGCCTTTTTCCACGCCGACGATCAGCGACAGGTCCAGCCCCAGGGCCTCGAACACCTCGCGCGCCATTGCCACCTGTCCCTTGCCACCGTCGACCAGCACCAGGTCCGGCATGCGGGCTGCATGGGCCACCGGCTCGCCAAGGTCTTGCGCGATCCGAAGCGCCTCGACCAGTTTGGCGTAGCGTCGCATCAGCACTTGGCGCATGGCGGCGTAGTCGTCGCCCGGCGTGATGTCCAGGATGGAGTAGCGCCGGTACTCGGACGACTGCATCGCATGGTGCTGGAACACGACACACGAAGCCTGGGTCGCTTCACCAGCCGTATGCGAAATGTCGAAACACTCGATCCGCAGTCCGTCCAGATCGTCGCACGGCAGGTCCAGCGCCAACGCCAGCGACTGCGTGCGCGCTTGCTGCGAGCCCTCCTCGGCCAACAGGCGGGCCAACTGCAGATCGGCATTGGTCTGCGCCATCTCGAGCCAGATGCGCCGCTGCTCGCGCGGTTGGTGCACCACGCTGACTTTGACACCCCTTTGTTCCGACAAGGCCTGCACCAGCGCTGCGCGGACCGGCGCGCCGGTGACCAGCGAACCCGGCACGGCCACATCCAGGTAGTGCTGTGCGATGAAAGCCTCCAGCACCTGGCTCTCTTGCGCCATTGGTGCGGTGACCCCGTCGTCCTGCGCTTGCTGCATCACCGACGCGTCATCGACATGCACCGGAAAATAGGCCCGGTCGCCGAGGTGGCGCCCACCCCGCACCATGGCCAGGTTGACACAGGCCTTGCCACCCTGCACCTTCACCGCCAGGATGTCGACGTCGCGGTCCGACACGTTGTCCACCGACTGCTGATGCAGCACACTGGACAGTGCCGAGACCTGGTCGCGCAGGTCGGCCGCGGCCTCGAACTCCAGCTTCTGGGCGTGCGCCAGCATCCGGGCCTCGAGCTCGGCCAGCACGTCGCTGGCGTCGCCCTGCAGAAAACGCTCGGCCAGCGCCACATCCAGCGCATAGTCGGCCTGGGCAATGTGGCCCACACACGGCGCGGAGCAGCGCTTGATCTGGTACAGCAGACAGGGACGGGTGCGGTTGCTGAACACCGTGTCCTCACAAGTGCGCAACCGGAACAGCTTTTGAAGCAGCAGGATGCTCTCCTTGACCGCCCACGCACTGGGATAGGGCCCGAAATAGCGGTGCTTCTTTTCCACCGCGCCACGGAAATAGGCAACCCGCGGGAACGCGTTGGCCGCCGGCGCGGGCACTGCCACTGCCGCACCGGCGCCCATCGACGCCGACACCGATGGCTGGCTGGCCATCCCCTGGCGCGGCGTGGCGCCCGCACCCACGCCGGTGAGCTTCAGATAGGGATAGCTCTTATCGTCGCGAAACAAGATGTTGTATTTCGGGCCCAGTGTCTTGATCAGGTTGTTTTCGAGCAGTAGCGCCTCGGCCTCCGAGCGGACCACGGTGGTCTGCATGCGGGCAATGCGCCCGACCATGTGGCCAATGCGGGTACCCCCGTGGTTGTTGCGGAAATAGCTCGCGACCCGCTTCTTCAGGTTGATGGCCTTGCCCACGTACAGCACGTCGCCAGCGGCGTCGAAGAACCGGTACACGCCCGGCAGGCCGGGCAAGGCGGCAACCTCGGCCAGCAACGGCGCACCGTGCATCGGAGCATCGTCCGGCACTGTCGCCATGGCCTGCGCCTGAACCGGCACTGCATCCGTTTCGGCTTGGGGTTTGGACTTGGACATGACCCGTATTGTGGACAATCCGGCACATGCGCATGGCGATCCGCTGGGACATCTTTTGCCGAGTCATCGACAACTACGGCGATATCGGCGTGTGCTGGCGCCTCGCCGCCGATCTGGCAACGCGCGGCGACAGCGTCCGCTTGTGGATCGACGACCCCAGCGCATTGGCATGGATGGCGCCCGGTGCGCTGCAAGGCCGCTGGGACCGCATCCGGGTGTTCGACTGGAAATTGGCCAGTGAAGCGGCAACGCTGTCGGTGGTGGCGCCCGCCGACGGATGGATCGAAGCCTTCGGCTGCGACATTCCGGTTCCGTTCCTGGCCCACCATCTGCAGGATGCCGGCCCCGGCAGCGCGGGGGCGCCGGCCTGGATCAATCTCGAATACCTGTCGGCTGAATCTTTCGCCCGCCGCTCGCACGGTCTGCCATCGCCCGTGATGGTCGGAGTCGCCAACGGCAGCACCAAGCACTTCTTCTACCCCGGTTTCACGTCGGACAGCGGAGGCCTGTTGCGCGAGCCCGATCTCGCACAGCGCCGCGCCGACTTCGACCGCGCGCGCTGGTTGTCCGACCGGGGCATCGCCTGGCGAGGCGAACAGCTGGTGTCGCTGTTCTGCTATGAACCTGTCGCCCTGGCAGCGCAACTGGCCCATTGGCAAAAGCAGCCCACTCCAACCCGGTTGCTGGTGACCCACGGACGGGCAGCAGCAGCGGTGCGCGCCTTGGCCCCGACGCAGCAGGTGGGCGCTGCCGATACGGCGGCATCATCGTCGCTGTCGATCAACTTCCTGGAGCCGCTGACGCAACGCGATTTCGACCATCTGCTGTGGGCTTGCGACCTCAATTTTGTACGCGGTGAAGACTCGCTGGTGCGCGCCTTGTGGGCCGCCAAGCCATTCATCTGGCATATCTATCCGCAGCAGGACGACGCCCACCACACCAAGTTGCTGGCCCTGCTGGACGTTCTGGATACGCCCGATTCGCTGCGGCGAGCCCACATGGTCTGGAACGGGATAAGCGCCGGTCCGATGCCGCAGCTCGATCCTGCCCAATGGAGCCGCTGGGCGTCCGAGGCTTGCCGCCAGCAGGAAGCGCTACCGGACCTGGCCACGCGATTGGCTGCATTCGTCGCCGCGATCCGGGCGTCGGCCAGGGACGATGGTGGAAAGGGCTAAAATCCATCGCTTTGCGGAACTACCCTTGCCGACCCGGCCAGAGCCGCAACGATCCACCGCAGGCGCGGGTCACTTTCGCATCGCAACTCCGCGCTGCACCCGTAGCGCGGCAATTGATGGGAAACCCGAATGAAAATCGCGCAAGAAATCCGTGCCGGCAATGTGATCATGCACGGCAAAGACCCGATGGTGGTGCTGAAAACCGAATACAGCCGTGGCGGGCGCAACTCCGCTACCGTGCGCATGAAGCTCAAAAGCCTGCTCAACAACTTCGGTACCGAGGTTGTTTTCAAGGCCGACGACAAGATGGACCAGGTCATCCTGGACAAGAAGGAATGCACCTACTCCTACTTCGCCGACCCGATGTACGTGTGCATGGACGAGGAATTCAACCAGTACGAGGTCGAATCCGAGAATATGGGCGATACCCTTAACTACCTTGAAGACGGCATGCCGCTCGAAGTGGTGTTTTACGACGGCAAGGCGATTTCGGTCGAGTTGCCCACCAGCGTCGAGCGCGAAATCACCTGGACCGAACCGGCCGTCAAGGGCGATACCTCGGGCAAGGTCCTCAAGCCGGCCAAGATCGCGACCGGCTTCGAGATTGGCGTTCCGATCTTCGTCGCCCAGGGTGACAAGGTCGAGATCGACACCCGGACCGGCGAGTACCGCCGGCGCGTCTGAGCTGACCACGGCCGTCGCATAGAGGCTCCGAGCAATGCCGTGCTGGCCTGCAAGCGCCTGCAGCCGGCCAAGGCGCCCCTGCTCGCCTGGCTGGCCGGTTGTGCCGATCCGTGATGTCGGGTCGGGCGGCCAATTTCCCCATTGATTTCACGTCGCCGTTCGACGCCGCGCGCCAACGATGGTGCAATGGTCAAAACGCGTAGTTCAGCTGTGCCGACAGGATGACGGCATGGCTCTTGTAGTAGCCGTTGATCAGGCCATTGGCCAACGCTCCCGTTGGATCGGCCGGATCCCCGTTGGCGTTGATGTTCGTCTTGCGGATGAATACATATCCAGCGCCCATATCGACCGTGAGCCTGGAATTCATCGCATAACGCGCACCAACCGTCAAAAAGGTCCGGTCGGCATCAGGTAGGCGTGGCGTTATGAAGGCTTCCTGCACCGGCGACTGGTCGATCGCGATGCCGCCTCGCAACGTCCATTGCGGGCTGTACCGGTAGTTTGCGCCAATCGCCAGCTTCCAGCTGTTCCTGAAGTTCTCAGGCGTACTTTGCAACACCGTGCCATTTGGCCGCACAAAGGTCAGATCCTTGACCGTCGACCATTGCGTCCACTGGGCGTCCGCCATCAGGTCCCATCGATCATTGACTGTCGTGAAATAGGACAGGTTGACGACAGCGGGAATCTCGACATTGGATGAGATACGGGTGTTGAACAATTGGGCTGCATTCACACCAGCGGCCAGCAATGCGGTCACCGCTGGCGCTGCACCGGGCAGCCCCGGATTGGCAAATGTGGCTGTGCCGTCGACCCGGTATTTCACGCTCGAGCGATAGTGCAACCCCACGCGCGTCCGGTCGTCCAGATTGAACAGGACACCGGCATTCCAGCCGAAGGCGTTGTCCGACCCCTTGACGCGGGCGCTCGACTCCAGACCTGGCGTTGCGGCCGCAATCGCGTTGAAGCCCGCCGAGCCGGGCGCAATGCCATTGAGCGCGGCGGCGCTGAGCAGGGCAGCAGAATAATTGACCTGGTTGGTGAACTCGGCCGATATATGCTGCATGTTCAGGCCAAACCCCAGTGCAACGCGGTCTGAAGCTTTCCAAGACAAGCCCGGATTCAGGTTGATGGTCTCAATGCTGGATTTGATCGCCTGGAAACGTCCCAGCCAACCCGCGTCGTATTCCGTCACCAGGCCCCAGGGTGCGTTGATGCCCAGGCCGATCGACAGGCTGCCATCGATCGGCCTGGCGACATAAAAGTTGGGTACCGGAACCAGACCACCAGCGTTTCCACCGGTGTTGCCCAGCGTCTGGCCCAACGCCGCCATCGACGCGCCGTTGCGAAATTGCAGCGACGGCATGATCAAGTGCAGGGTGCCGGACACCTGACTCTGGCCCAGTCGCGACAGGCCGGCCACGTTCGACCAGATAGTGCTTGCGTCCGACGCCTCGGCGGCACCACCGGCGGACGCGTTGCCAAGACCCGAGGCGGATATCTCGTTGATCTGAAAACCAGCCGCTTGGGCAGCCGGAGTGCCTGACAGCACTAGCAACCCGACGCACGCTGGACGCAGTTGCCGTTGAAAGAACCATTGGATCATGGCGATCCTCCCATGGATTGGTTGTCTGCCGATGCTATAGCGAACTGCGCCGCCACGCGATGGTTTTGTTGCCGCCACCGCAGCTACGGTTGATCCACGTCAGTCGTATGCCGGCTGCAGCCGGTTGAATCAGCATCGCCAGCCATGAGGGCTGGCAGGCCCCAACCATCACGACCTGGCTGCAGCGCGGAATTCCCCCACAATCGGGTCCATGGAACAAACCCAACATCTGACCGAACGCCGCCTGGCCGACGCCTGGGCCGAATTGCAAAGTCATGCGGTTCAAGGTAACCCGCTGCACGCCGATGCCTACCGGCTCGCGTTTGCCGACCCCGAGTTCATGCTGCGCCGGGAAACCCGCGGAATCCGCTTCCAGCTCGAGTTGCTCAAACCCGATGTGGACCAGGTCGCGGCCGGCATCGAAAACACCGTCGTCGTATTCGGCAGTGCCCGTTTCCCGGCGCCCGAGGACGCAGACACCGCGCTGCAGGCGGCCCGCATCAGCGGTGACCCGCAAGCAGTGGCACTGGCCGAGCGCGGCGTGCGCAATGCACGCTACTACGACCAGGCCCGGCTGTTCGCCCGCCTGGTGGCGCAATACAGCGCCGACAGGTCGGCGTCGGAACGGCTCTACATTGCCACCGGCGGCGGGCCGGGCATCATGGAGGCGGCCAACCGGGGTGCGCACGAACTGGGAGCGGCCACTGTCGGGCTCAATATCGCGCTGCCGCACGAGCAACATGCGAACCCGTATGTCACGCCGTCGTTGAGCTTCAAGTTCCACTATTTCGCGCTGCGCAAGATGCATTTCATGATGCGTGCCAAGGCGCTGGCGGCGTTTCCGGGAGGTTTTGGCACCCTGGACGAACTGTTCGAGGTGATCACGCTGGTGCAAACCGGCAAGGCCAAGCCGGTGCCGATCGTGCTGTTCGGCTCCGATTACTGGAAACGCCTGGTCAACTTCGATGTACTGATCGAAGCCGGCGCGATATCGCCCCAGGACCTGGACCTGTTCGCCTATGTCGACACGCCCGAAGAGGCGTGGCAATACATCAAGGCTTTTTACGGTCTGTAGTTGCGCCGGCACGCTGCTGCGCGCCAGCCCCCTGCACCGCAAGTCCGAAGGCGAGTCGTGAGCCAAGCCCAACCACCAGCCCCACAGTCCAGAACAGCGCGGACACGCCAATCACGGCACCCAGGCTGCCGAAAAAAATCGGCATCGCAACGCTCGACGCATTGATCGCCATCAGGCGAAGGCCCAGGGCCTCGCCGTGGCGGGTATCGGGTGTGATTTGATGCAGGGTACTCATGACCATCGGTTGTACCGAACCCAACGCCAGACCGAGCAATACGGAGCAGGCGCCCATGGCCATCGCGCTGTCCATGAATGGGTAGACGCCGAATACCGCCGCGGTGATCAGCATCGCGCTGGCGATCACGACATGCTCGCGCAGTCGGGCGGCAAATAGCGGCATCACAACGCGCACCAGTGCCGCCGCGATGGCAAACCCACCCAGGATGCCACCGATCACCGACGCATTGAAGCCGCGCTCATGGCCGATCACCGGCACCACGAACAGGTGCACGTCCCAACAAGACGCCAGGAACCAGTTGACCAGCATCAGCCGGCGCATCATCGGTTCGCGCAACAGATCCCAGGCGCGGGTGTTGGGCGCGCCGACAACCCGCGCGACCGGCTCCAGGTCGCGCACCGACCGGATCCAGAACCAGGTCGCTACCGGCAGTGCCGCCATCGACAGGAATGCCCAGCGAAAACCTGCGGTGTCGCCCGCACTCGATCCGGCGTAGTCGATCATCAACCCGGCGCTCAGCGGGCCGACGAAATTCGATGCAGCAGGCCCGATGGCGAGCCAGCTGAACACCCGCTTGAGCTCGGTCGGCCCGGCGGCAGCGCGCCCGACATGGCGCTGCAATGCAATCGA
Source organism: Rhodoferax sp. (assembly GCA_043759735.1). Classification (GTDB taxonomy): domain Bacteria; phylum Pseudomonadota; class Gammaproteobacteria; order Burkholderiales; family Burkholderiaceae_C; genus CAISIP01. The sequence goes on along the minus strand of JAYUQC010000070.1, from coordinate 59,462 downwards.
GGCTGCGCCGGTCGCGCCACCCGTCATCAAGGCACTGAAGCACAGCACCGGAAAAACCGGAAACAGCACGGCTGTACCCGCTCCCAGGACAGCCACTGCAACGCAGATGCCCATCGGCCGCTTGAGCCCATGTTGATCGGCAAACCGGCCGGCTGGCAGGGCCAGGAACACCGGCGCCAGCGCGAACAGCGCCAGCAACACGCCGACATTCATCGCGCTATGCCCGTCGCGCAGTGCCAGCAGCGGCGCGGCCATGCGCGTTCCCGCCATGCACGCATGCAGGCAGATGTGGGCGCAGATCAACCGTGCCAGCTCAGCGGATTTCATCGTCGGTATCGGAGTTCGGTGGCAACTGCTCCGGCACCAGCGCGCGAGCCTGCTGGTCTGGCAGCGACTCGACCTGGCGCAGCGCACGGTCCATCGCGCGGCTGCGCGTCTGCGCCGAATCGATGGTCTTGAGCACGGTCTCGGTCTGGCTTTTGACCCGGGCCAACACATCGCCGAACTTGCCGAACTCGGTTTTCACCGCACCCAGTACGCGCCAGACCTCGCTGGCGCGTTGCTCCAGCGCGAGGGTCCGAAAACCCATCTGCAACGCGCCCAGCATGGCCAGCAAGGTGGTCGGGCCGGCCAGCGTCACCCGATACTCGCGCTGCAGCGCCTCCATCAGGCCGGGGCGACGCAACACCTCGGCATACAGGCCCTCGGTGGGCAGGAACAGGATTGCAAAGTCCGTGGTGTACGGGGGCTCGAGGTATTTGTCCGCTATCGACCGTGCCTCCAGGCGGATGCGTGCGTCGAGCGCCTTGCCGGCCTGTTCGGCTGCAACCGCGTCGGCACGCCCTTGCGCATCGAGCAGGCGTTCATAGTCCTCGTTCGGAAATTTGGCATCGATGGGCAGCCACAGCGGCTGGTCGTCCGCACCCCGGCCGGGCAGCCGGATCGCGAAATCCACCACCGCCTTGCTGCCGGGTCGGGTGGCAATCTGCGCAGCGTACTGGTCGGGCACGAACACCTGCTCCAGCAACGCGCCGAGCTGGGCTTCGCCAAAGATGCCACGCGTCTTCACGTTGGTCAGCAGATGCTTCAAATCACCGACGCCCTGCGCCAGCGTCTGCATCTCGCCCAGACCCTTGTGCACCTGCTCGAGCCGGTCCGCGACCTGCTTGAAGCTCTCGCCCAACCGGGCATGCAGTGTTGCCTGCAGCTTTTCGTCCACCGTGGCGCGCATTTCGTCCAGCCGCGCTGCGTTGCTGCTCTGTAGTTGCGCCAGTTGGACCTCCAGCGTCTGGCGTACTTCACCCATGCGCCGCGCATTGCTCTCGCTTTGCTGGTGCAATTGCGTGGTCAACGTTTCGGACACGGTCATTTGCAGTTGCGCCAACTGCTGGCCGAAGGCGTCGATCTGGGCATTCTGCGTCCGGGTGGCCTGCGCGCCTTGTGCCAGCAGGGTCTGTTGGAACAAGGCGATCGTCTGCGACAGCTCCTGACGCGCCTCGCGCGAGGATTCGGCCAGTTGCTGTCCGAGCGAGCGTTCGAGATGGTCCAGTCGTGCCGATGTGGCGTGTACCGCTTCCAGCAACTGGACATGCGCGCGCATGGTCGATTCACGCAACTCCCGTGAACCGGAACGCAACAGCAACCACAGCAGCAACAGCAGGTTCAAGCCAAAGGCGAGCAACATCCACCACGGCTGGATCTGCAGCGACGCGATGGCATGCATCGGACTAACGTCCCCGGCCTTGCGCTGCCTTCGAAATCAGCCGCGATCGGGCTGGCGCGCAGTCCGTGGCGCGACGGCGCATCCGCTGCGCCATCAACGCAAGCCCAACGCCGGCGCGTTGAGTGCCGTGCGCGCCCGGCCCATGACCAAAAAATCAATCAGGTTGTCGGCGGCCAGGTTGGCCATCGCGAGCCGGGTCGGCACACTCGCGCTGGCAATGTGCGGGGTCAGCACGACATTGGGCAACTGCAGCAGTGCCGGATGCATTTGTGGTTCGCCCTCGAACACATCCAGCCCGGCTGCGGCAATGCGCCCATCGCGCAGGGCATCGGCAAGCGCGGCATCGTCGACGATGCCGCCGCGTGCAATGTTGACCAGCACCGCGGTGGGCTTCATGCTGGCCAGTTCCGCCACGCCGATGGTGTGGTGCGCGGCGGCCGAATACGGAACCACCAGCACCACATGGTCGGCGGTTTGCAGCAACTCCTGCTTGCCGACGTAACGGGCCTTGCAGGCCGCTTCGACCGCCGGGTCCAGCCGACTGCGGTTGTGGTAGATCACCTGCATGCCAAAACCCAGCGCACCGCGGCGCGCAATGCCCTGCCCGATGCGGCCCATGCCGATGATGCCCAGGGTCGCGCCATGGATGTCGTGGCCTGCGAACATGTCGTAGCGCCACCGATCCCATTTTCCGGCGCGCAGAAAATGCTCGCTTTCACAGACACGCCGGGCCGCCGCCATCAGCAGCGTAAAGCCGAAATCTGCGGTGGTTTCGGTCAGCACATCCGGTGTGTTGGTCGCCAGAACACCGGCGGTCGTCATCGCGTCCAGATCGAAGTTGTTATAGCCCACGGCCATGTTGGCGCAGATCTTCAGGTCCGGACAGGCCGCCAGCAACGCTGCATCGACGCGTTCGCTGCCGGTGCACAACAGGCCGGCGCGTGCATCGGCAAAAGCGGCCAGTTCGCCGGGCGACATCAGCTGGTCCTGCTGATTTGCCACCACATCGAAATGACCCCGCAAGCGCTCGATCACCTCGGGGAAAATCGCACGGGCAATCGCAATGGCTGGTCTGGACATGGGTGTGGGTGTGGGTCGATCGTCAAGGTTCGCGGCATGCGCTGTCGCTGTGCAAACAGCCGAAACGTGGATGCCGGCAGGCGCATGCCACTACGGCAACTGCGGAATGTCGAACACCTGGCGCAGGTATGCCAGGTAGCGTTCGTCGTCGCACATGTTCTTGGAGGGAGTATCCGACAGCTTGGCCACCGGCTGGCCATTGCAGCGCACCATCTTGATGACGATCTGCAGCGGTTCATAGCCCAGATCATTGGTCAGGTTGGTGCCGATGCCGAAAGCCAGCTGGCAACGCCCGCGAAATTGCTGGTACAGCTCGATCGTGCGCGGAACCGTCAGGCTGTCGCTGAAGATAAGCGTCTTGGTGCGAGGGTCGACCCGGTTGCGCGCATAGTGCGCCAGCATCCGCTCGCCCCAAGTGAACGGGTCGCCGCTGTCATGGCGCGCACCGTCGAACAGCTTGCAGAAATACATGTCGAAGTCGCGCAGGAACGCGTCGAGCCCGTACACGTCGCTCAGCGCGATGCCCAGATCGCCGCGGTATTCCTTGGCCCAGGTTTCGAAACCGTAGATCTGGCTGTCGCGCAGGCGCGGGCCCAGTGCCTGGCAGGCCTGCAGATACTCATGCGCCATCGTCCCCAGCGGCGTGAGGCCCAGCTTCATCGCGAACAGCACATTGCTGGTGCCGGCGAATTGGCCAACCACACCGACCGGACTTCCCTGCCGCTGGTGCGTACCGAGTCGCCCGGCCAGCACCCGCAGCACCTCCTCCTGCCAGGCCTTGCTGAAACGCCGTCGGGTTCCATAGTCCGCGATTTTCAGATCGGACAGTTCCGGGGCCCGCAGTTGCTCGATCTTCGCGTCCAGGCGCCGGCGCGCCTCCACCAGGTCCGGCAACGCGCGCGTATTGCGGAAATAGACCTCGTTGACGATCGCCAACACCGGTATCTCGAACAAAATCGTATGCAGCCAGGGGCCTCGAATCGTGATGTCGATTTCACCGGACGGCAGGCTGCTGACCGTGATGTATTTTTCGTTGAGCGAGAACAGCCCCAGGAAATCGATGAAGTCGCTTTTAATAAAGCGCATCGAACGCAGGTAGGCCAGTTCCGGCTCGCGGAAATGCAAGGTGCACAACAGCCGTATTTCCTCGCGGATCTCGTCGGCAAAAGGGGCGAGGTCAAAGGCGGGAGCATCCGGCGCTGCCTGGGCTTGCGCATTGCGGCACTTGAACCGGTACTCGACCTGGGCACCGGGAAACTGATGCAGCACAGCCTGCATCATGGTGAATTTGTACAGATCCGTATCAAGAAGGCTGGAAATGATCATGGCAGCGCTAATTCCCCGGCGTCCACGCCGACTTTTCGCAGTGTACGGGAAGGTCCGGCATTCACGCCCCAGGCCGCGGCCAATTCGCTGGGGGACCGACAGACTCCTAGTTCCCAATCTCTAAAATGCTGCACCGCAATACAAATCGCTTGCCGCGATTCGGGATAACCCTATAATTTGAAACATGCTGCACTGCAACATAGACCTGGGATGCAGGATGACAGAGCAGATACAGCTTTCCTAATTCATTGACGCAGGAGTAATTATTATGTTGACCGTTGAACAAGTCATGGCCTCCCACAAAGCCAATATCGAAACTCTGGTCGGCCTGACCAGCAAAGCATTCGAAGGCGTTGAAAAAATCGTTGAACTCAACCTGACTGCTTCCAAGGCCGCCCTGGCTGAGGCCGGCGACCAAGCCAAGGCCTTCCTGAGCGTCAAAGACGCCCAGGAACTGCTGGCTTTGCAATCTGGCCTGATGCAGCCCCTGGCTGAGAAAACCGCTGCCTACAACCGCCATCTGTACGACATCGCGTCGGGTTCAGCTTCCGAGTTCACCCGCGCCTTCGAAGATCAAGCTGCCGACAACCAGAAGAAATTCATGGGTCTGGTCGATTCCGCTGCCAAGAACGCACCGGCCGGCAGCGAAACCGCTGTCGCCATGATGAAGAGTGCCGTCGCCGCCGCCAACAACGCACTGGAATCGGTGCAAAAAGCGGTCAAACAAGCCACTGAAGTTGCCGAAAGCAATTTCAACACGGTGGCAGCCTCGGCAGTCAATGCATCCAAGACGGTCGGCAAGAAGCGCTAACTTGTCGCTTGTTTCCGACACTGTCGCGCGGTCGCCCGACATTTGTCGGGCACCCCTAGCAAACAAGGGAAAACCCTGACATACTGCGGCGGTATCGGGATCAGATTTTCTGGTTGTCTCCTCGGGTCCTTTCGAAACCTACAGGTTCAGGGATCCCTTCAAGGCCTCATCGCAAGATGGGGCCTTTTTTTCACTGCTGGGAGAATAGACTCGCAATTGCGCAACTACCCGCGTCAATATGACGGGCCGGTACAGAGCCGGTTGCGGTTATCGCCGAATCTCCAGCCATAGAACCATCCAGTGCAAGCCACCACTATCGCACCCGTCATCGTCGCTTTACTCGCATTGGGAATGGGACTGGCATTCATCCTCGCCGACCGTCACTCGCCGACCAGCACGGCATTGAGCGTGTTTCTGTGCTTCACCGGCCTCTCGATCGCCATCGATGTCTTGTGGGTGTTGCCGATGCGCGCGGAACATGGCGTCGTTGGATGGGAGGGCGTGTTGGCACTGCCGCAGGCTCTGGCAGTGGTTTTTGCGTTCGAATGGGTACTGCGGGTCCGCCAGACCATACCCGCGGAAAACCTCAATACACAGGGTCCGGATCGGCTGCTGCGGATCGCGCAGGGTCTTGCGCTGGCTTACGGTGCGGCTGCGATCGTATTTCCCGCATGGCGCGCCGAGCACTTCGGCAATCTGGTATTGGACCCAGGCGAGCGCATCCATTGGACTTTCTGGATATTCTTCACGCCGTTGGCGTTGTCGATCCTGATCGGGACCGCGGGCTCGCTTTTCACGCTGTTCCGGCGACCAGACCGGGCCGAGGTTCGCCGACTCGTGGGGTTTGCCATCGGCGCGCCGATCATGGCCGCCGGCATCGTCCTGCCACCCAATGCAGCGCCATTGGCCACGACGGTCGGCCTGCTGGTACTGCTGATCGGCTCTGTTCAATACCACGTGACCCAGGGACAACGTGCACAGTTCCTGTCACGCTTCCTGGCGCCACAGGTGGCGCAATTGGTGACGCGGCGGGGTCTCAAGAGCGCAACCGACGAAAAGACGCTGGAGTTGTCGGTCGTATGTTGCGATCTGCGTGGCTTCACTGCGTTTTCGGCGGCGACGTCGTCACGGCGCGTGATCGACATATTGCGCCAATACTATGACGCGGTCGGCATTGCCGCAGCAGCATGTGGTGGCACCATCAAGGACCAGGCGGGCGACGGTGTATTGATCCTGGTCGGTGCGCCGATTGAATTTCCCGACCATGCACAGCGGGCGATCCAATTGGCCAGCCAGATCAGGGAAGTCGGGATAACGCTGACCCGCCAATGGTCCAACCAGGAAATGCAACTGGGAGTGGGGGTGGGGGTGGCCAGCGGCTTCGCGACGGTCGGTGTGATCGGGGGCGCGTCCCGGCTCGAATACACCGCGGTGGGTTCACCCGTCAACCTGGCCTCGCGCTTGTGCGCGGAAGCTGCCCACGGCGAGGTGTTGGTGGACGAGCGTACGGTCGCATTGCTCGGCAAGAATGTGGCCACCGGCCGCCTCGATGCCGGTAACGCACTGCAACTCAAGGGCTTCGCCGCGCCGACGCAAAGCTACGTTCTCGCTATGGCATGACTGGCGCCGCCTAATCGGAGGGGCCGGTCTCGCGTGACAACACCGCCGTGGTGTTGGCCAGACGTTTCGCCAGGCTACGGATCAGTTCGATCGCCGCGTCAGGATTTTCGCGAATCACGCTGCGAAATAGTTCTGCCGAAATCCGCAATACCTCGATCCGGGATTTGGCGGTGGCGGTGGCCGTCCGCGGCACCTGGCCAAAGATTGCAATCTCGCCCAAGATGTCTTTCGGCCCGACCGTGCCGAGCACCAAGGTGCCCTTGCCACCCGGACGATCAACCGTGATTTCGATATTGCCCTCGATCACCACATAGCAGGCATCACCAGGGTCACCCATGTGAAAAATCTCCTGCCCGGCGGTGTAGGTCAACCGCTCGCTGCTAAAGCACAGCAGCTTTTGCTTGGCCGGTGCGATCTTGCTGAAGACGGGGAACCCGCGGATCAGCTCCACTTCCTGTTCCAGGCTCATGCAATTTCTCCTAGGCCGGCACCTTGCCGGTGTTTACCATTTTGTGCAGCGCGCCGCCACTGCGTCCCACCAACTCGTCATAGCCACCGAACTCGATCAGCCGGCCACGGTCCATTACCAGCACCTGATCGAATTTCACGGCCTGATCCGCACGGTTCAGAATCCACAGCACGGCACGCCCTTTGCGGCTTTGTAGCACGCTTTCGAGAAGCCTATCTTGCGCCGTTGGATCCATCACCGCGGTGGCTTGATCCAGGATCAAAAGAGTCGGCTGCTTGATCATGGCACGCGCCAGCGCCACTTTCTGGCGCTCGGACGTCGCCAAACGACTGCCACCGGTTCCCACCTGGTAGTCAAGGCCGATCGTCAGAACCATCGGACGCAAGGCAAGTTCGTCCAATATTTCGCGCAATACTGCGCCGATCCGTTCGCTGCCACCGGCAAGCCCGCTGGCAATCTTGCCGAACAGGATGTTGTCCTGCAGCGATGCCGCGCTGTTGTACCGCTGAGGCTCGAAAAACTCGATCGCGCCGTGCAATTGGACCGGCAGATTGGCCGAAAAATGCCGCCGCGCCTGCAAAATCCGGCGCTCCAGCGCCTCGTCAATCAGGCCCAGACGGTGCTTGGCAACGATCATCTTGAACGGTAGGCCCAGCAGCAGATTGCGATCGTCGTCGGCGATACGCGCCAGGCCGGCCGAGGTGACCCGCGCCAGGATGTCCTTCACCCGCGGCAGGTCGTCATAGGCAATGAAACTGAAACGTTCAAAAAGCTCGTGGCCGGGCGGCAAGTCGCTGAACAACTCCAGCATGGTTTCAGCCAGCTTGTGCCCGACTCCCAGCAAACTCTCTGACAGGCCCGTCTCGTCGAGCACCTGGCGCACATACGGGTGCATGGCCAGGTTGTCCGAATTGAAAACCCTGCCAACCGGCGTACCAAACAACAGGTTCTCGGCCATGGTGGCATTGCGGTTGTAGCGCAACTCGTCGAACTGCTCCACCAATTCCATCAGATCCGGCTGATTCAGTCGCTCGCGCATGCTGTCACGCGCCCGCAGGATGCTTTTCTCGAGGTCCGGACCGCCTGCCAGGCCGACAGCGCTCTTGAGCCCGATCTCGAACAAGGCCTCTTCCAGGTCCACTACCTTCAGAATTTCCAGCAGCCGCGACTCCATACCGGCCGAATCCGAGACACCTGCCGCGCCATAGTCGAGCCACGGCGCGTCGATGTCCAGCGTGCAGTTGCCAGCCAGCGTCGCCTCGCGCATGCGGCGGTCGAACTTGCGTTGGGCTTCACCGTCATAGGCGGCCGGCCCCATCGGTCTGTGCTTGAGTCCGTAGAGCAGGTTCTCGCGCACACTGGTCGGGAACAGATAGGCAACCGGACCGACGTACCCGGTCGCGCGTCCCGTCACCGCCTCGGGCGCGCGCGTCAGGTCCACGCCACCCATTTCGATACCGCCACTGCTGGGCAGCACCAGACGCGCCATCAACTGCGCCAGCTCACCGCCGCCAGACGCGCCCGGTCCGACGACGGCAATATGCTTGTCCAGTTCGGTCTCGAACGACACACCGTCGACAATTTTGGCGCCAGACTCATCGAGCAGGGAAAGATTGCTGGCCCTCAACAATCCGTCGCGCGGAAGTTCCGGCGTGTCGATCAGCGCCAGCTGTCCTACCGGTGTGAGGTTGTCGACCGAAAATTGCTCGATGACCTGGCTGTACTTGATGCCGGCATCCATGCGCTCCTGGTCCCAATCAATGAGTTCCTTGACCGGCCCGGGCAGGTCCTTGTAAGCCGCGATCACCGCCACCAGCGCTCCAATATCCAGCCGTCCGACGATCGCCAGATAGCCGCCAACCAGGTAAAACAGGAATGGCGTTATCTGGGACAGCAGGTTGTTTAGGAACTTGATGAAGAACTTGCGCTGGAAATGCTCGAAGCGGATCAGGAACAACCGGCCCAGCCTGGCCGAGAACTCGGCTCGCTCATAGTTCGCTGTGTCATGCGCGTGAATCTCGATCACGCCGTCCACGCACTCCGCGACGCGCCCGGCCAGTTGGCGCGCCGCGATCTGGCGCTCGCGTGACAGCTGCAGCAGTCGCATTCGCAGCCTGGGAATCACCACCGCCTGAACCACCACCATGCCGAACGCGACCAGACCCAGATAAACATGCTGGAACAGGATGAAGAACAGGGCGGTCAGCGCCTGACCACCCAGGTACAGGGGCGTGATGATCGCCTCGCCGACAAACCCCCCCAGCGGGTCGACCTCGTCCTTGATCATGGTCGCCATTTCGGCGGACTTCACGCGCCGGAACGTGGGCAACGGAAAGCGCAGGATGTGGTCGAACAGATAGTAGCGCAGGCGGCGCAACATGCGTTCGCCCATCCAGCCCTTCATCGTGTTGATGCGCAACTTGATGAGTCCGCTGATGATGATCAGGGCCAGAAACGTGACCGTGAGCGCAATCAGGTAATCGGTGCGCTCCAACGCAAAACCGTCGAATAGCGCGATCTTGGCGCCACCCAGGAATTCGGGCAATGTGAAATGCAGGCGCAGGAAATCCGCCGTGGCGCCCGGGTTCGCAAATCCTTTTCCCTGGATCGGCTGGTTGATGATCGTCTTGGGTAGGTCTAGCGACGCGTAATAAAACACCATCGACAGAACCACCAGCGGGACGATCAGCAGCTGCTCGCGTTTGCTGTACTTGAGTATGAAACCGAACAGGCTGCGTTCCATCGCGCGCAGGCTAGTTGTAGGGGTCGGCGGCGTCGCGCATGCCATCACCCAGGAAGTTGAACGCCAGCACCACGACCAGCACCGGCAGCACCGGCAACATCAACCACGGGTACAGCGCCACGACATTGATATTTTGCGCCTCGTTGAGCAGTACACCCCAACTCGTGATGGGAGGGCGCAGCCCCAGGCCCAAAAACGACAAGGCCGTCTCGCCCAGGATCATGCTCGGGACTGACAGCGTCAAAGAGGCGATCAAGTGGCTGGTGAAACTAGGCAACAGGTGGCGCCCGATCACCCGTCCTGGCGATGCCCCCATCAATACCGCAGCTGTCGCAAAATCCTCCTCACGCAAAGCCAGGAACTTGGAGCGCACGGCGCGCGCCAAACCAGGCCAGTCGAGCATGCCCAGGATGATGGTGATGCCGAAATAGATCAGGATCGGGCTCCAGGTGACCGGGAGCGCCGCCGACAATGCCATCCACAGCGGCAGCTCGGGGAAGGAGCGAACCATCTCGATCAGGCGCTGGATGACGTTATCGATCCAGCCTCCGTAATAGCCGGAGATACCACCCAGCGTGATGCCGATCAGAAAACTCACCGCAATGCCCAGCAAGCCGACGGTCAGGGAAATGCGCGTGCCGTAGATGATGCGCGAAAACATGTCGCGACCCAGCCGGTCGGTGCCCATCAGGAAGAACGTGCCGTCCTTGGCCGGGCACACCAAATGCAGGTCAGCATCGAACATGCCCCAGAACCGATACTCGTCACCGCGGCAGAAAAACCGCAGGCGCTCAACCTTGTCGGTGTCTGCAGTGAACTCGCGCTTCATCTTCTCCAGGTTGAGCTTCATGCTGTAGCCATAGACGAAGGGTCCGACGAACTGTCCCTCGTGGAACAGGTGCACGGATTGTGGCGGTGCGAAGATATTGGCCGAGTCGCGGGTGCTGACCTCGTAGGGCGCGAGGAACTCGGTGATCAGTGCCGAGCCATACAACAGGACCAGGATGACCAGCGCGACGACGGCAATGCGGTGCCGGCGAAACTTCCACCACATGATGCGCCACTGGGATGCGCGGTAGAACTCCTCCTGCTCCGGCGTCAGCGCCTCGGCCGCCTCCGGCTCGAAAGGTGCGGTCGAAACATAGTGCTCCAGCGGTCCGGTATCCGTCTGCGCCGCCGTCATGACCCGCCCCCCCGGCGGCGCGGCGTCAATGGCCGCATGAATGCTAGATTTTTCAACAGGCTCATGAGGTAACAACCTTCGCGCGACGCGCTGCGGTGCCATGCGCCTTGGGAACGGCCCGGCGGCTCATTGGACTACCCTCCGTGCTGCGCACTGCGGGATTCGCCTTGGGAACGGCCCGGCGGCTCATTGGACCGCCCCACCGGTCAGACGAATGCGCGGATCAAGTGCCGCAAGCAGCAGATCCGAAACAAAAACCCCTACTACGGTCAGCAGGGCCAGGAACATCAGGAAGGACCCCGCCAGGTATTGGTCCTGGCTTTGCAAGGCATCGAGCAGCATCGGCCCCTCGGTCTGCAGGGACAACACCACCGAGACAATGGCCGAACCCGATATCACCGCAGGCAGCAGATTGCCGATGTCGGCAATGAACGGGTTCAGAGCCATGCGCAGCGGGTACTTGATCAGCAGTCGCGTCTGCGGCATGCCCTTGGCACGGGCGGTTACCACGTACTGCTTTTGCAGTTCGTCGAGCAAATTGGCCCGCAGCCGCCGGATCATGCCAGCCGTGCCGGAGGTGCCAATGACGATGACCGGTATCCACAGATGCGACAGCACCGACATGAACTTGGGCCAACTCATCGGCTGCTCCAGGTACTCCGGGTCCATCATGCCGCCGATGGACAGACCGAACTGCACATTGGCGAAATACATCAGCACCAGCGCGAGCAGAAAATTTGGCGTCGCCAGTCCGAGGTAACCGATGAACGACAGGCCATGGTCACCCCAGCTGTACTGGTGTGTTGCGGCATAAAAACCAATCGGGAACGACACCGCCCAGGTAAACAGGATGACGGTGAAATTGAGCACGAACGACAACAACAACCGATCCCCGACCACATCGACAACCGGCAGGTTGTATTCGAACGACCAGCCCCAGTCGCCTTGCAACAGGCCTGAGAAGCCCCGTTCGCCCGGCCAGATGCCGACCCAGGCCGCGTATTGCTCCAGGAAAGGCTTGTCCAGACCGAACTGCTGGCGCAGGAACTGCACCTTCTCCAGTGCCGCCGCATCACCCTGGCTGCGCAACTCTGCGATCTGGTTGGTCAGATAGTCGCCGGGCGGCAACTGGATAATGACAAACGTGACAAAGCTGATGACCAGCAAGGTCGGGATCATCAGCAGCAATCGCCGCAGCGTGTAGCCCAGCACAGTGTCAGTTCCGACGAGCGTCCATGAACCAGAAGGTATCGGGCCGGTAGATGCCCATCAGCGCGCCCGGATCCCAGTTGTACAAACCCTTCTCCGGCACGTTCTTGAGCATGTTGTTGACCACCACCGGCTGCATCACATTGTTGAGGACGCCAATCGAGAACTGCTGGTCGGCATGTATGGCCAGCATCCGGTGCCAGATCTTGGCCCGTTCGTCATGGCTGGCGCTGCGCCATGCGTTCCACAGCTTCATCAGCTCGATCGCCTCCGGAAAATCGGGCGTCTCGCCGGACTTTCCGGCAGTCTCGAAAAATTGCCCGAACTTGGGCCATTGCAACTGGGCCTGGTCCCTGGGTGCCAGTTCGTCTGGGGCGGTGCCCGCGTTGGGTATGCCATTGTCCAGTCCCTGCCAGACAGACATCATCGCTTCGCCTGAAAAAACCCGGTTGCGCAACAGGTCCCGCTGCGACGGCTTGCTGAACAGCTTGATGCCGGCATCGCGCCAGTTCTCGCGGATCAGCTCCAGCACGTCCGTCTGCTCGGTGCTTTCGCCAGCCGTCTCGACAATGATCTCCAGCGGCCGGCCGTCGGACAAGCGACGGATGCCGTCGGCTCCGCGCTTGAGACCAATTTCGTCCAGCAGCTTGTCGGCGGCCTTGCGGTCGTACTTGGCCCATTGGGTCTGGTATTCCTTCTTGAACAAGGGGCTCTCCGGCACCACCGTGTTGTTGCTTTCAGTAGCCAGTCCAAAATACAGCACCTGGTTGATCTGCGCGCGGTCGATGGCCATTGAAATGGCGCGGCGAAAACGCACGTCACGAAACAGCTGACGCCAGACCGGATCGGCCACATTCAGGTTGGGATAAAGGGCAACATGCGAGCCCTTGGCCGTGCGCCACAGATGCGTCTTGAAATTGTTGGTCTTCTCTGCTTTCTTGAGAAAAGTGTAATTGCTGAACTGGATGTCGCGGGCCTGCAAATCGGATTCGCCCGCGCCCGCCTTGGCCGGAATCAGCTTGCCATCGACCACTGGCATGACCACCCGATCGATATAGGGCAGTTGGCGTCCCGCGTCGTCCACCCGATGGAAGAACGGATTGCGCACCGACACAAAGCGATCAGTGGGTGGCTTGGAAGTGTTGATCCAGGGCTGCAGGGTCGGCAGCTTCGGGTTGTCGAACTGGTACATGTTGTCTTCGCGGTTGTGAATCGCGGCCCAGCTGCGTTTGCCCGGTTCGGCCTTTTCCGCCTCCACCACCTTGGGTGAATACTTCTTGTGAAACTGCTTGAGATAGTGCGCCGGACGGTAAATCAGCAGCGGTGAGGCACCGGCCATCAGCGGCAGGAAATCCGGGTTGGGCTTGACCCAGGTGTAACGCACCGTCGTCTTGTCGAGGTATTCGACCTTGGGCGGCTGGCCTTCGACCAGCAGCGCGGCCGGTGGCCCGGTTGGACTCAGGTCATTGTTGTTGGCGACGTCCTCCCAGTAGTAACGGAAGTCCTCGCTGGTGAAGGGCTGCCCATCGGACCACCTGTGGCCCGCACGCAGCTTCATGGTGAATATCCGATCGTCCTTCGCGTCGATGTTTTGCAGGATGTCCGGCACCAGGGCCAGGTTGCGGTCATAACCGACCAGTCGCGCATAGCCATACACGACCATCATCCGCACGTCGCGGGCGCGCCCGATCAGCATGTTCAAGGTGCCGCCGTGCTGTCCGGCTTCGAGCGTCTTTCCGTCCATCGCGATCACCAGCGGCTCGTCCGGCAGTCGATTCTTGACCGGCGGAAGTTTCTTGGCCGCCACGTCGTCGCGCAGCATGGGCGTCTCCACCAGATTGACCGGTGCAGCCTGGCCCATCGATGCCGTCAATGCCGTCAATGCCAAAAGCGTCAGGGCCAGACAGTGCCGGGAAAAGCGGCGCGCGGCACGCGCACTGGGCGAGTTAAAGGTCATGACTTGAGCTCCGAGATGTCAACATCCGCATGGGCGCGGACAAAATGCTGATTGCCAACATCGATCATGCCAACCCGCAGTGATCCGTCAAGCCGGTACGGCATTGGCCACGCGCTGGGAATGGAAGCTTTACCTTCCATCAGTGCATTGAAGTCGAGCTTGCGATTCAAATCCGGGTCTGGCACCGCGGCCAGCAAGGCGCGGGTGTAGGGATGCAGCGGGTTCGCGAACAACTCGTCGAAACGGGCGATCTCGACCAGCCGACCGGCGCACATCACCGCAATACGGTCGGCGATGTAATGCACCACCGCCAGATTGTGCGAGATGAACAGGAAAGTCAGATTGCGGGCCTGACCCAGGTCCAGCAGCAGATTGAGCACCTGTGCCTGCACCGATACGTCCAGTGCCGACACCGGCTCGTCGCAGATCAGCAAGTCCGGGCTCAACGCCAGCGCCCGCGCGATGCCGATCCGCTGACGCTGGCCACCTGAGAAGCTGTGTGGATAGCGCCGCAGATGACGCACGTCCAGTCCCACCAAACCGATCAGTTCCTTGACCCGCTCGAACCGTTCGTCTGCGTCACCGATGCCATGGATCACCAGCGGCTCGCTGACGATGTCGAACACCGTCATGCGTGGATTGAGTGAACCGAACGGGTCCTGGAATACGAACGCCACCCGGCGCCGGTATTCGAGCAGTTCGGCGCCTTCGAGCTTGAGCACGTTGCGCGCCTGGCCACGGTCGTTGAAAGTGATCTCGCCGCTGTCGGGCATGGCCGCGCGCAGGATCATCCTGGCGGTGGTGGTCTTGCCACAGCCTGATTCGCCGACCAGCCCCAGGCATTCGCCGGGCGCAACGTCAAAACTGACATCGTCGACTGCGAGCGTCTCGACGGCGTGCTTGTTGCTGAACAGCGAGGTCCTGCGGCTGGTGAAGCGCTTGCTCAGGTGGCGCACCGACAACATCGGCGCCAACGTACTGACCGTCTCCGGCGGATGCTGGTGCGGCCTGGCGATATGGCCTGCAGTCACCTGAATCTCGCGGATCGGCGTCAGCCGTTCGCCCGGCTCCATGTTGAACCGCGGCACGGCGCGCAACAGCGCTTTCAGGTAGGGGTGTTGCGGGTCCTGGAACACGTCTTGCAGCGTACCGGACTCCATCACCTTGCCATGATAAAGCACCACGACCTCATCGGCCATGTTGGCGACGATTCCCAGGTCATGGGTGATCATCATCATGGACATATCCAGGTCGCGCTGCAACTGCTTGATCAGCTGCAGAATCTGGGCCTGGATCGTCACGTCCAGCGCCGTGGTCGGCTCGTCCGCTATCAACAGCGCCGGCCGGCACACCAGCGCCATGGCAATCATGGCACGTTGGCGCAGACCGCCAGACAACTCGAACGGATAGGTGTTTTCGGCCCGCAGCGGATCGGGGAAACCGACCAGGCGAAGCATCTCCACCACGGCAGCATGGCGCTCCGATTTGCCGATGCCGCTCTGGTGCAGCGCCAGCGCCTCACCGATCTGGTTGCCGATGGTGTGCAACGGCGACAACGCCGTCATCGGCTCCTGGAAGATGATGGAAATGCGCCCGCCGCGGATGGCACGCATCTGCTCGCTGGCCATATCCAGCCGCGCGATGTCGATCATCTGTTCGGGCGAGCGTGGATCGCGCAATTCGATCGAGCCCTGCACAATCCGCGCCACGCGCGGCAATATGCCCATGATGGCCTGCGCCACGATCGATTTACCCGAACCGGACTCACCGACCAATGCCATGGTGCCACCCGCCGGAATACGAAACGACACGCCGTCGACCGCCTTCACCTGGCCGGCGTCGACGTCGAGATAGACCTTCAGGTCCCTGACAGTTAATACGTTAGACATGTCCAGTTGTGTGTGACACCCGTTGCCCCTGACCCACCTGAGCCTGCGACCACCAGCGATCGATTCCGAATGCCGTATCGTCAAGCCCCTCGGGCGCCCGCACCCGCGCCAGTCCGGGCCGAGTATAGAAGATGGATTTCGGTCGATGCCCCGGTATTAATACCCGGTCGGTCATGAAAACAACAGTCACCGCGCTTGCGCCTGAAGGGTTGGAAACAACGCATCTGCGCCGCGCCAGACCACCCCATGCCGCGCACCGGTGCGCTCGAACAACCGGGCCAGAAAAGTCCAGCAAGCCTCATCGTGCACCAGATGGTGGCTCAGCCAACCGGTTGCTTCGCCCATGTCGGCGCGGCCTTCGCGCCGCGCCTGCAGGTGGGCAATAGCCGATTGCAGCGCGAGCGCATCGCCGACGAAACCGCGCGTGCCGCGCCAGTCGATCAGATCCACATGGGTATTGACCTGCACCACACCTGGCACCATTGACGCAGGGCCTCGGGCGCCAAACCGGCTCAGTCCGCAATAGCCGGCGAGCGCGAGTTGCACCAGCAACTTACCCGAACTCACCCGGTTCCACGGCGGCACCAGCACCGCGACGGCACCCGCTCCGTGCAACTGCAATCGGCCCCGGCGCAGCCGCGCCATCGCGTCGGCCACCGGCTCCAACGCGGGGAACTCAGTCTTCTTCTCGCCAGTCGCCGCGCGGTTACGGTGGTCGACGCCATGCTGCAGGATGCTCACCAGTCCACCGCCCATGGCCTGGACTTGCGGCTGCACGCCCTCGGGTATCAGCGCCAATGCCAGCGGCACCTGGGCGGATCGCGCCAACGCAACCAGGCGCGTCAGCGCCGCGTCACCGCGGCTCGCATCGTCGTCGCGCCACCAGAAGTCGACTACCCGGCCACTGTCGCTCCAGCGCGCAATCTCGTCGAAAAAACGGTTCCAGTGTGTGGTCATCAATGTTGTCTCAAGTCGGCATTGCTGCCAGCATGCGTTGGACCAGCTGCGCACTGGTTTGGGCCCCGTCCATCCGGACCGGCCCAGGCACGACGACAACGCGCGCCGCGGCGCGATCGACCGCCTGCGCAAGAGCCCGGGGAGTCAGGTCCCTCTCCTCCAGCAGGTCGATCCAACCGCGCGCGGCCAATAGCCGCGCACGCAGGCTCTGTTCGCTCTCCGAACCACCGGCAAACGGCACCATCACCGAACGCGCCCCGGTCTGCAATGTTTCCATCACAGTGTTGTATCCGGCCTGACTGACAGAGACATGGCAGCGCTGCAGCAAGCTCCGGAAATCGGCGCGGTTGCGCTCCACCAGAGCGCCCGCGCCGTTGCGTTCGCTTGCAAGCGCCGCAAGGGCGGCGAACCCGGCATCGTCGATGCCTGCACCGACCAGTACCCGCCAGCGCCGCTGGGCCAGTCGCGACATCGGCCGCGCGCGAATGGCCGCCTCGAGCAGCGGCCGACCTACGGCGCCACCACCGGCCGATACCAGCACCTCCTCCTCGCTGTCCGCCTGTTCTTCAAGACCATCGTCGATGCGCAATGACGGCTCGACCACATAACCGGTGTAGTGCAGCCGCGCACCGAGCTCGCGCACATGGGCAAACGTACGCTCAAACGGCACCAGAGTTGGGTCCCCATGCACCAGCACATGGTCGAAATACTGGTCGAACAGCCCCAGCATGCGCTGCTGCCGCAGCGGGTCGCTCTGGTTGCCACCCAGTACATCGCGCACCGACGACACAACCAGCGGCGGATGCGGCGCAGCGCGCGCCGCATCCAGTAGCGGCAACAACTCGAAACGCATCTGGCGACGCCCGAAAGGAAACAGCTCCACCAGCAACAACTGTGGATCGGTCTCACGCCATACCGTCAACAGGCGATCGCGACGGGTCTGCCGGAACGCGTCATCGACCGGCCGGCCTTGCGCGTCGACCAGCGACTTGAAAGTCGGGTCCGCGGCAGCCACCGGTGGCAGCTGCACCCACCGCGCGGCGTTGACTGCCAGACCCGGCACCGGCAGGCCACCACTGACCAGCGTAACGGCCAGGCCGGCACGGGTCATTGCGTCGGCCAGCAGCGCCGCCCGTTTCAGATGGCCGGTGCCCAGCAGGTGCTGTACATACACCAGGACACGGGGTGCGGTCACAGCACCGCCCGGGCGTCGCCAGCGGTTTCGAGCGCCGTATTGAGCTGGCGCACAACCGGCATTCCGCCGGCATCGAGTCCAAACAACTGCAACGACGTCCAGTCAAGCCGGGCTGGCGGTTTGCCCAGCATGTCCCAGCCGGTGGCCATGGCGAAGATCACCCGCATCACGCCACGATGGGTGACGGCCAGTGTTGGTTGGCCGTTGGCCGCCACTTCAGCCAGCCAGGGGCGGACGCGCTGCCATACCTGGCGCGGACTCTCGCCATCGGGCGCCATGAAATCCCAACCACGGGCCTCGTTCTGCGCCATTGCATCACCCAGTTCAGTGCGCAGGTCGGCCAGCCGGCGCCCCTCCCAGCGGCCCCATGCCATCTCGATCAGTCGCGCTTCGATCGCCACCGGGGACAAGCGCAATTGCGCGGCGGTCTGGGTACATCGTGCCAGCGGACTCGACCACACCTGCATACGGGCACAGGCCAGCGGCAGAGATCGGGCCGCCAGATAAGCCCGACCCGCCTCAGACAAGGCAACATCGGTACGGCCCTGCACCCGCTTGTCGCGGCTCCAGCTGGTTTCGCCATGGCGCAGCAGGCCGAATTGAACACTCATGAGCGCCCCCAGCCCTGGCTTCGCCAGGCCCCCCGAGGGGGTGCCAGAAAACTTGGGAGCGGCCCGGCGTTTCTCATGAGCGCCCCCAGCCCTGGCTTCGCCAGGCCCCCCGAGGGGGTGCCAGAAAACTTGGGAGCGGCCCGGCGTTTTCTCATGAGTTGGCTGTCCCCAGTGTGTACCTGCGGGCCGGGCTCTCCCAGCCGGCCAACAAGCGATGCAGCGTGACGGCCGCGTGCGCCAGGCTGCGCTGGTGTTGGACGAATTCAGCAGCGGCCAGCCCCATGGCGCTGCGACGGGGCATATCGGACAACAAGGCCCGGGCGCAGTCGGCCAGCAACTGCGCATCGATAGCGTCTGCCAACAGGCCGGTCTTGCCGTCAACCACCACATCCGGCACGCCGCGCGTGGCACAGGACACCACCGGACATCCCGCTGCCTGTGCCTCCAACATCGCCATGCCATAGGCCTCGTTGACGGCCGGCCAGATGCACAGATCAGTGGCGGCGTACAACGCGGCCATCGCGCGCGCGCCACACGCGCCCAGAAAATGTACCCGGCCGGGAGCGGCTTGCGCCAACAACGCTTGGACCTGCGCACGCGCCGGGCCATCACCGGCCACGAGAAGCTGCCACGGCAGATCGGACAACAGGGCCAGCGTCTGAGCCAGCAAGGCGTAGGACGCCAATTTGTCGCCTGGACGCATCATGGCGGCCACGAGCATCCAGGGCTGGTCCGGCGCCAGATCACAGCCCGCCTGCAGGCGCAATCGCACCAGCGACCGCTTGCGCGCTGCACGCTGGTAGGGCGCGGGATCAAGAAATGGCGGCAGGCGTTCGATGCGGGTGCGCGGCGGCGCCGCCAATCGCAATCCGGCCACGTCATGGGCGGTCGGGCACAGCAGCAAGTCGGCCACTTGAATCGCGTCATGTACGGCGCCCTGCCCTTGTGCCCAGGCACCCGACAGGCGTTTGGGCGCATGCGACGCCTCTGCCACCACATAGGGAACACCCAACGCCCGGCTGACCGCAGGGCCCAGCCAGTCCGGTGCCTTGTAGTACAGGTGGTAGGTGAACCAGAGTTCGGGGCGCTGGCCGGTCGTGTCATCGCGCCAGCGCGCAATCAATCCCCGGGCAATGTCGTGTCCTTGCCGGCGCAAGAGTTGCTGGCGGGCGGGTTCTCCGGCGCCCTCGAAACTGCGAAAGTCCGAAACCAGCTCGACCACATGACCCGCCAGGCGCAACGCTTCCATCAGCAAGCGCGCCACGCGCCGGTCGCCGGATGCGGTCCCATGGGTCGGCGCCTTCAGCGGCGCGTAGAAGGCGATGCGCATGCGCTATTGTAGGAGCCGGCAATGATGCCTCGGATAAAAGTATGGCCCGTACAATCCGCGGCTTTGGTCTCGCACACGTCCATCGCGGCCGGACCTCTTCGCCAGCAAGACTCTGGCCTCGCAACACCCAATGAGCCCATGTGCGGAATCTTTCTTGTTCTCGAGCGGTCGCGGCCGATAGACCGCGCACGGGCCGAGGCGGCGACCGCGCAATTGCGCCACAGGGGTCCGGACGGCCACGGGCACACCCTGTTCGACTGGGCCGTTGCGTCGTCCGATGGGCCTGCGCACGTACACGGATTCGTCGGCCACACACGGCTGTCCATCCTGGATCCGACCGCGCGCTCCGACCAGCCGTTTGTGCGTGACGGCCTGACCCTGGCCTACAACGGCGAGATCTACAATTTTCGCGAGCTGCGCGCCGGCCTGGTCCGCGCCGGCGCCCGATTCGACACGGACGGCGACACCGAAGTCCTGCTCAGCCTGCTCGCGCATGACGGCGTTCAGGGCTTGAACAAGGCCAATGGCATGTGGGCGCTGTGTTTGCTCGACGAGCGGCGGCAGCGCCTGACCGCCGTGCGTGATCGCTACGGCAAGAAGCCACTGTTCTTTTACCAGGACGCGCAGACGCTGTGCATGGCCTCCGAAATCGGCGCTCTGCTGTTCTACCTCGGCCGGCGACCCGGCATGGTGGCAACCGACCTGGACAGTTACCTGCGCGATGGCTGGGCGTTTCCGCATGCCGACGGCGCCACCCATCTGCAGGGCATCCGCCAGGTGCGCGCCGGTTGCGCGATGGAGCTGGACCTGGCCAGCTGGAGCCGCAGCGAACAGCCCTACTTCGATCTGGCAGGGCATGTAAAAACCGGCCAGCGCGATCCTGCGTCGCTGGCGGAGCTGGTGGCTGACGCGGTGCGCTCCCGGCTGGTAGCGGACCGCCGGGTAGGCTTGCTGTTGTCCGGTGGCGTCGACAGCTCGCTGATTTTATCGGTGCTGGCGGACCAGGGACTGACCGAGCAGGTGACCTGTTTCACCGGCGATGCCGGCAAGAGCGACGATGCGGGTTTTGCCCGGGCCTGCATCGAGCAACTCGGCCTGCGCAGTGTCAACCTGCCGCTGGACTACGGTAGCACCAGCATGGACGGCTTCCTGCAGGTCTGCCGGCACCAGGAAAAGCCCTTTCCTTTCATCGGCAATGCATTGGCGATGCCACAGTTGTATGGCCATATCGCCAGCCATGACGTGCCGGTAGTACTGGACGGCACCGGCGGCGACGAGGTGTTTGCCGGCTACTGGGATCGTTACCTGCGGTTTGCCGCGCATGACGCGCTATTGGCCGATGACCAGGCCTGGATCGCCCAGGTTCTTGCAGACAATGCAGACAACCCGCAGGTGCTGGCGATCGTCCAGGCGGCGCTGGCGGCTGGCGCCACCGGGCACCCTGTATCGGCACGCAGCAGTGGCCTGACCCGAAACCGTGACGACCCGCTCGACCTGGACGCCTTCGTGCAGCCGGGTGTGCGCGACGCGCCCCAGCGCGACCCGCTGGTTGATTTCCACGGCAGTCTTCCCGACGCGCTGGTGCTCGACGCCAGCCATGGAAGGCTGCATGAATGGCTGTGGCAAAACGACCGCAACGCCATGATGTCGGGCATCGAGAACCGCAGTCCCTTGCTGGACTATCGCCTGGCTCCGTACATGGGCAGCGGCTACCGCGCTTGCTTCGTCGGCGCGTGGAACAAACATGCCTTGCGCGGCGTATTCCCGGTGCCGCTGCCGACCCAGTGGCGGCGCGACAAGCAGGGTTTTCGCTGGGTCTACCACCACTTCCTGCGCAACAATCGCGACCAGATATTGCAGTTGATCGCGGCCTCCCGCCTGTTGCGCGAGCGGATCTCCGTGATGCGCCTGCTGGATGCCGCCAGGTGCAACCCGCAGTACCTGGGCAGCAGCCTGGTGCACCGGATGTTGTGCATCGCTGGCCTGGAGCATACCGGCAGGATCGCTGACATTGCCAGCGCACGGTAACCGCCGTGGCGGCGCCGCCGCGCGAGCAGGTTTGCCGCACGCGGCCGGGCTGGCTGCCCGATCAGCCGGGCAGACCGAAGCGGACCGCCAGTCGATCCAGATTGCTCTGCAAGCCAAACTGCGCCGTGACCCGATCACGCCCCGCCTCACCCAACGTGCGTCGGCGCGCGGGATCGCGCATCAGCAGCTGCAGTGCGCGTGCCAATGCCGGTGGGTCCTGCGGCGGTACCAGCACCCCGGTCACGCCGTCGATGATCAATTCATGGATCGCCGATACATCCGTGGCAACGCAGGCAATGGCCTGGCTCTGCGCCTCCATCAGCACATTGGGTAGTCCATCACGATCACCGTCCTGCGCAATCTTGCTGGCCAATGCGAACAGGTCAGCAGATTGGTACAGGTCGAGCAACTGGCCCTGCGCCATGGCGCCGCACCATTGAATACGATTGGTCAATCCGAGTTGCTCCGCCTGCCGCGCCAAGGCCTTGCCGAGTGGACCACCGCCAACGTGGACCAGCCGCCAATGCAGGTCGCCGGGCATGCGCGCAAGGGCGTCGAGCAGCACGTCGGTACCCTTTTTCTCGACCAGGCGTCCAACTGACAACAACATGATCGGATCACCGGCGGCGCTGCCATCGCGGGAAGTTCTGGAGCTGGCCGGGTGCGCGAAGCGACTCAGGTCCAGACCATGGTAGACCAGATCAACCCGCCCAGGCGGCGCCAGGCTGGCCAGGTAGTTGCGATTGGTCGCGGTACACGTCACCAGCCAGTCGCAGGATGCGAGCTTTTCGCGCAACTCCCACTCTGGCGTAGTCCAGATGTCCTTGGCATGGGCCGAGCCCGACCATGGCAGCCCGCAGACCGTGGCACAGTACCGCACCACCGATGCCGGTGTATGCAGGAAGTGGGCGTGCAGTCGCACCACGTCGGCCGGCAATTCGGCCGCCAATACCAGCGCCTGCCCGAAGCGCCGAGCTCGGTTGGCGCTTCTGTCGCGCCAAAAATCCTGCATCCATTGCCGCCACGAAAGCGTGTATCCGGGCTTGCGGCGCACCTTCCACCAGGCTCGCAGCACCCGCAGGGGGTCGTCGCGCAGGTATTCAGGCAGATACAGCAAGGGCGCGCGGATGCTGGCATGGATAGCATGTACCTGCTTGTCCGTCGGCAGACGCAGCGACACGATCAGGATCGACAGACCGCGTTGCTCGAGTGCGGCGATCTCCTGCGCGATAAAAGTCTCCGACAGCCTCGGGTACCCCTTGAGAACAAACGCGACCCGGCCCGGTCGGTCCGCAGCCGCAGGCTCAGCCAATACGCGCCACCATCGCTTCGGATGCCTCGTCGTCACCCTTTTGAATCCAGGGCGCCACCAGCTTGGCCACGTTCGGCAGGCCCTCGAATAGACCAGGCACCACGGCCATCGATGGCAATGGCTGACGCGGCAATGCGCGCAAGGCGTCGGCCATCACCTTCGGGTCCCGCGCCCCATCTTCGAGCAACATACTGACCAATCCCAGTTTGGCGGCGCTCGATGCCCGGATGTACTGCTCCAGCCGCGGCTTGGTGCGCGGAATGATGAGCGCGCGCTTGTCCAGCGACAGGACCTCGCAGAAGGTGTTGTAGCCGCCCATCGCCACCACGCCGCTGGCGCCGGCGACCAGCGCTTCGAGGTTGTTGTGGAAAGTGATCGCGTCCACGCGCTTCAGGCGCGACGCACGGTTCATGAATTCAGTCTGCCGCTCGGGCGGCATGAACGGGCCCAGCACCATCAAGGCAGGATACGGCAGCAGCGGGTCATGTTCATACGCTCGCAGCACCCAGTCGATCAGTTCCTCACCGTCGCCGCCACCCCCGGTGGTGACCAGGATGTACGGCTTCTTGGTGATGTCGGGCAGGCGCGGCGGCGCACCGCCGGTGGACACTTCGCGCGCGAGGTAACCGGTATAGGTGATCTTTTTTCGCACACTGGCGGGCAGCGCAATGCCCTCCAGCGGCTCGCAGATCTGGGGCAGACCGTATATCCAGATCTCGTCGTACAGGTCGCGCAGCGCCGGCAGCACCTTCTTGCGCTGCCACTCGGGGGCCAGCAGCTTGGGTTCGTCCATGACATCGCGCAAGCCCATGACCAGCCGGGTGCCGCGCTGCTTGAGCATCTGCAGCGTCTCCAGCACCTCACCGCGCAAACCCAGGGGCTCCTTGTCGACGATGAAGATGTCCGGATCAAATGCCTCGGCGGTGTGGCGGATGATGGAGCCGCGCATCTGGAGCATCTGTTCGACATCAATATGCAGGTTCAACGGCGTGTATTCGCCGTTGCGCAACTTGACCACACCCGGCACGCGCACGAAATCGACCCGCGAGCGGAAATCAAAGCTGCCGATGATGGGTGAGCCGGACAGGATCAGCACGGACAAATGCTTGAAACGATCGACCAGCGCATGGGCAATCGTCCGGCAGCGGCGCAAATGCCCCAGGCCGAAGGTGTCGTGGCTGTAGATCAGGATGCGGGTGTCTTTGCGGTCTCGCTTCATCGTGCTCTCCGTTCGAGTCGTGTCGCTTCGGTTCTTCTAGTGTTGTGTACCGTCGTGCCCGCTCTGCAAGCGAGGGCAAATTATAGGTGCGCCGATTTTGCCAATAGGCGCCAGACACGGGCCGGGCCCACGATGCCCTGGTATGGCGCCCAAACCGCGCTAGCATCGGGTCATGTTGTCCTTGACGGTTGTCGCAACCCGCCCCTGGCCCATGGCCCGGCTGGGCCTGCCGTCGCCCTAGCCCGAACGTGCCGGCAATGCAGCTGCCATCGCCAGCATGGGCATCCTGGCTCGATACGGCTCGGGTGCGGCGCGCGCGGCTTTATGCGGGGCTGGTGCTGTTCGGCTTCGTCAGCACCCATCTGATGAACCATGCGCTCGGACTTGTTTCGCTGCAGGCCATGGAAGCGGGCCGCTTGTGCTGTTTATTGCAATCTGGCGCAATCCGGTTGGCTCGACACTGCTGCCTGGCGCCCTGCTGGTTCATTTGCTGCTGGCCTTCTGGTCCATTTACCTGCGTCGCCATCTGCGCATGCCCTTGTGGCAGGCTGTCCAGTTGGGGTTGGGGCTGCTGGTTCCGACGGTCCTGGTACGAACTGGCCAGCCCCTTGCAACTGGGCATCGGCATCCATTGCGGACCCACGGTGGTCGGACACATGGGGCGCGGGGTGGCGACCTACCTCACGGCCGTGGGCGATACCGTCAACACCACGAGTCGCCTGCAGGACCAGACCGAGCAATTCCAGTGCCAGCTGATCGTCTCCGCGCCGATGGCGCATCACGCTGGACTGGATGTGTCAGGCTACCGGCATGCGCAGGTCAGTGTGCGCAACCGGACGGAGGCGATCGACATCGTCATCATCCCGACGGTCGATGACCTGTAATCGGTGGTCCCCCGTATCGGGGCCAGGCAACCCGATGCCGCTTGAACGACCGGCAGCCCGGGTGGCATTGGCCGGAAAACTGCCAGCTTATTGCATCAGAACGGCCCGGCGCGCCCTGTAGGCTGGCAAGGCGGCGAGCATGGCGGCGCGGCCCGCTTCGATCGAACGGCGCCGCACGGAGAAATCCGCACTGCCGACGCCGGTCAGCACCGGCTGCACGACGACATCCGCATGGCGCAACTCCAGGGCATTGATGCTCTTGCCCATGATGGCGAAGGTCTGCATCAGCACCTGCAACACCCCCTCGGGGGCATAGTTGTCCGGCGCATTCGAGATATCCACCGCGATCACCAGGTCCGCGCCCATATGGCGGGCATACCGCACCGGAACCGGCGCCACCAGGCCACCATCGACATACTCGCGGCCCGCGATGCGCACCGGCTGAAACAGCGACGGCACCGCACTGGACGCGCGAACGGCCAGTCCAGTGTCGCCGCGGCGAAACAGGATGCCTTCGCCGGATTGCAAGTCGGTGGCGACAATGCCCAGTGCGATACCCATCGACTCGATGGGCCGCCCGCCGACATGGCCATTGACGTAGCGTGCGATCGCGTCGCCCCGCAGCAGGCCTCGGCCAAACAACGGAAGTGTCCAATCTGTCAGGCTGGCCTCTTCCATGCTTTCGGCGATCTGCTGCAATTGCGCACCATTGCGTCCACTGGCGTATATCGCCGCAACCACGCTGCCGGCAGACGTGCCGACAACAAAGTCGGGACGAATACCCGCCTCCTCGAGTACCTGGATCACGCCGACATGGGCAAACCCGCGTGCGGCGCCGCCACCGAGCGCCAATCCGATCCGAGGTGCAGGCTTGACCACCGCAACCGCCGCTGGCGGCTGCACCACGGGGTTGACCGACGGCTCGGTGGATGCACATGCCACCAACACCAACAGCAGACTGACTGACAGCCATCGCGACCAGCAACACGCCGCGCGGCCAAGAATCGCTCGGTCACAACCGGTTGCAGGGGCCTGTTCAGCTACGACGCGCCGGCCAATTGACGTCGTCGTCCTTGCATTGGTCATCAATTTTACCAAAAGTTATTGCGAATGATTCGCGTTTGATTTATCATTGGCTCATATCTTCAATCAATAGCCATCCGCCATGTACAACCTCCCCATCAACCAGCCCCTGAAGTTCGCCCTCGCCGCCGGCTTTCTTGCCACCGCAACCCTGGTCCACGCGCAAACCGGCGAACTCAATATCTATTCGGCCCGCCACTATCCGACGGATGAGGCCCTGTACAGCGACTTCACCAAGTCCAGCGGCATCAAGATCAACCGGGTGGACTCCGACGACGCCGGCATTCTCGCGCGCCTGAAAGCGGAGGGCACGGCGTCCGCAGCGGACGTCATTTTGCTGGTGGACGCATCACGCCTGTGGCGTGGCGAATCCGACGGGTTGTTTCAGAGCATCCGGTCCCCCGTGCTGGAACAGGCCATTCCTTCGCAACTGCGCAGCAAGCCAGACGCATCCGGCAATACCGCGTGGTTCGGATTTTCCACCCGTGCCCGGATCATCGTGTTTGACAAGGCCAAGGTTCAGCAGGCGGACATCGACACCTATGAAAAACTGGCCGATTCGAAACACAGGGGCAGATTGTGCATTCGGTCGGGTTCGCATCCCTACAACCTGTCGTTGTTCGGCGCGGTGACCGAGCACCTGGGCGAGCAGAAAGCCGAGCAATGGTTGCGCGGCGTGGTCGCCAATCTCGCCCGTTCGCCCAAGGGCGGCGACACCGATCAGATCAGAGGCGTCGCCTCGGGCGAATGTGCCATCGCGGTCACCAATTCCTATTACCTTGCCCGCATCATGCGTTCGGACAAACCGGAAGACAAGGCCGTCGCGGAACGGGTTGGCGTTGTGTTTCCCAACCAGTCGAGCTGGGGTACGCATGTGAACATCGCCGGCGGGGCGGTGGCCCGCAATGCGAAGAACCCGGCTAACGCGGTGAAATTTCTGGAATACCTGGCCAGCGCGCCCGCACAGAACCATTTTGCGACGGGAAACAATGAATGGCCCGCAGCGAAAGGCGTGGAGATCAACAACCCGGCACTCAAGGCCATGACCGGCGGATCGTTCAAGAGCGAGACCGTGCCGATCGGCCAGATCGGCATGAACCAGGTCAAGGTCCAACAGATGCTGGATCGGGTCGGATTTCGATAGAACCGGCCGCAGTGCACACTCCCGGGCCGCGTGAGCGGGCCGAGGCCAAAACGATTCTCGCGCGCCACCGTCAAATCCGACGCTTCCGATTAGACTGACGCGCATCATGCGGATGCTGCGCTGGATTCTTGTTTCGGTCGTGCTGGTGGTGCTGGCGGTCATCGGGTTTGGGAGGGCAGGATTTCTCGCAGGTAGTGCGCCAGAGGCCCTTGGCGTGCAGAACGGCCGGCTGGTTGCACCTTCGCCAACGCCTAACAGCGTCTCCAGCCAGGCGGACCTGTATCCGGACCACCCGCAAAGAGACTATGCGCGCATCGCGCCGCTGCGCTATGCCGGCAACGGAGCAGCGGCCATGGCTAAACTGGCTATTGTGCTACGCCAGTCGGACGGGGCGACCATCGTCACCGAACGGCCGGACTATATACGGGTACGGTTCGAAACTGCGCTGCTGCGGTTCAATGACGACGCGGAATTCTGGCTCGATCGCGCACCCGGCTTGATCCAGGTCCGTTCGGCCAGCCGGATCGGTCAAAGTGACCTTGGCGTCAATCGACAACGCATCGAATCGATCCGCGACCGCTTCGCGCAATAGCTACCGCTCCACCACCACTGCGCCCATCAACCAGCGGCCCGTGAAGCCGCGCTACCTGCTGCGGCTGAAGCCTGCGCGCCTATCCGACAGCAGCTTCTTCCGGTTTCGCCTTGCCCTCTTTCTTGGGCACCGACACGATATCGAGCAAGACCTCGTCCTTATCGTCCAGGTCCACCGTCAGGCGGCCGCCTTCGGTCAGGCGCCCAAACAGCAGCTCGTCTGCCAGTGCGCGGCGGATCGTATCCTGGATCAGGCGCTGCATCGGGCGTGCACCCATCAGCGGGTCGAAGCCCTTCTTGGCCAGGTGCTTGCGCAACTGATCAGAGAACGTGACATCGACCTTTTTCTCGGTCAATTGGGTCTCGAGCTGCAACAGGAACTTGTCGACCACCCGCAGGATGACGTTCTCGTCCAGCGCCTTGAAGCTGACGGTGGCATCCAACCGATTGCGGAACTCGGGTGTGAACAGGCGTTTGATGTCCGCCAGTTCGTCGCCCACTTCGTGCTTGTTGGTGAAACCGATTACCGCCTTGTTCATCGCCTCGGCACCCGCGTTGGTCGTCATGATGATGATGACATTGCGAAAATCCGCCTTGCGTCCGTTGTTGTCGGTCAAGGTGCCGTGGTCCATGACCTGCAGCAGCACATTGAATATGTCCGGATGCGCCTTTTCGATCTCATCGAGCAGCAGCACGCAATGCGGCTTCTTGGTCACCGCCTCGGTCAAAAGGCCGCCCTGGTCGAAACCCACATAACCCGGCGGCGCGCCGATCAGCCGGCTCACCGCATGTCGCTCCATATATTCGCTCATGTCGAAACGAATCAGGTCGATGCCCATGATGTAGGCCAGTTGCTTCGCGGCCTCGGTCTTGCCAACGCCAGTGGGGCCGCTGAACAGGAACGAGCCGATCGGTTTGTCCCCCCGACCCAGACCGGAACGCGCCATCTTTACCGCGGACGCGAGCACGTCAAGCGCCTTGTCCTGTCCAAACACCACGCTCTTGAGATCGCGCTCGAGCGTCCTGAGTTTGCCGCGGTCGTCGTTCGAGACGTTGGCCGGCGGAATGCGCGCGATCTTGGCCACGATGTCCTCCACCTCGGTCTTGGTGATCGTCTTCTTGCGCTTGGATACCGGCAAGATGCGCTGCGCAGCACCCGCCTCGTCGATGACGTCGATAGCCTTGTCCGGCAGATGTCGGTCGTTGATGTATTTGGCGCTGAGTTCAGCAGCTGCTTGCAAGGCCGCAACCGCGTACTTGACGTTGTGGTGCTCCTCGAAGCGGGACTTGAGACCCTTGAGTATCTCCACTGTCTGCTCGATTGTCGGTTCAACCACGTCGACCTTCTGGAAACGGCGCGACAAGGCTGCATCTTTCTCGAAGATGCCGCGGTACTCGGTGAAGGTGGTTGCGCCAATGCACTTGAGCGCGCCCGAGCTCAGTCCCGGCTTGAGCAGGTTGGACGCGTCCAGTGTGCCGCCCGACGCAGCACCGGCTCCGATCAAGGTGTGGATTTCATCGATGAACAAAATGCCGTTCGGCTTGTCCTTGAGCGACTTGAGTACGCCCTTGAGCCGCTGCTCAAAGTCGCCCCGGTACTTGGTTCCGGCCAGCAACGCACCCATATCCAGCGAATAAACCACAGACTCGGCCAGGATTTCCGGCACTTCCTTTTGCGTGATGCGCCAGGCCAGGCCCTCGGCAATAGCCGTTTTGCCGACGCCGGCCTCGCCCACGAGCAACGGATTGTTCTTGCGCCGGCGGCACAGGATCTGGATAACACGCTCGACCTCGTACTCGCGCCCGATCAGCGGATCGATCTTGCCTTCCTTCGCCAATTGGTTCAAGTTCTGGGTGTACTGCTCCAGCGGTGATTGTTTTTCGGGTTTTTCGCCGCCCTCCTCCGACTCGGCCTGACTTTCGCCCGACTTGGTAGGCTCCGGTGGATCGGTTTTCTTGATGCCGTGCGCGATAAAGTTCACCACATCCAGCCGGGTCACGCCCTGCTGGTGCAGGTAATACACCGCATGCGAATCCTTCTCGCCAAAAATGGCGACCAACACATTGGCGCCGGTCACTTCCTTCTTGCCGCTGCCGGTGGACTGCACATGCATGATCGCGCGCTGGATGACGCGCTGAAACCCAAGCGTGGGCTGGGTATCGACATCATCGGATCCAGCGACCTGGGGCGTGTTGTCCTTGATAAAGGTCGATAGCGACTTGCGCAGGTCGTCGATGTTGGCCGAGCAGGCTCGCAGCACTTCGGCCGCGCTCGGATTGTCGAGCAATGCCAGAAGCAGGTGCTCGACCGTGATGAATTCGTGGCGCTGCTGGCGCGCCTCGACAAACGCCATATGCAGGCTCACTTCCAGTTCCTGAGCAATCATGTGCTTTCCTTCTGCCTTGCGTTGGTGCTTTACTTTAATCTGAATTGAATGCCCTGCCCGGCTGCTGCAAAAATCTTACAAGTCAACCGGTTCACTGACGCATTGCAACGGGTGTCCGGCCTTGTGCGCAGCATCCAGCACCTGATCGACCTTGGTTGCCGCCACATCCTTTGAATACACACCGCAAACACCACGTCCTTCCAGGTGGATCTTCAGCATGATCTGGGTCGCGGCCTCCAGGTCTTTGCTGAAAAACTCCTGGATCACGACAACCACAAACTCCATCGGCGTGTAATCGTCGTTGAGCATCACCACCTGGTACATCTGTGGTGGCTTGACCCTCTGGGTCTTGCGCTCGACGACGACAGTCTCTCCATCGTCGGTCTTGGGCAGCTGGACCGGATGGGTCGGAGGTTTCGCGGGAAGCTTGGTCACCATCAGATGATTCTATCGATCGTCCGATTGAAGCGCCGGACAGCAGTCAATTGGTGCCACCCGGCACGGATTCAAGGGTCCGAAAAAAAGCCGCCTTGATACCTTGCGGAACGGCGGCGGGGCTAGTGTCAGCCGGGCGCCGGCGTCGCCGGCCCCGATTGACGCCATCGCTACATGTGGTCGATCATCACCTGGCCGAAGCCCGAGCAACTGACCTGTGTCGCACCTTCCATCAGCCGGGCGAAGTCATAGGTGACCCTCTTGCTGGCGATCGATTTCTCCATCGACGAGATGATCAGATCAGCGGCCTCGAGCCAACCCATATGGCGCAGCATCATCTCGGCCGACAGGATCTCGGAGCCTGGGTTCACATAGTCTTTGCCAGCATATTTGGGTGCGGTGCCATGGGTGGCCTCAAACATGGCGATGGTGTCGCTCAGGTTGGCACCCGGTGCGATGCCGATGCCGCCCACCTGCGCCGCCAGTGCATCTGAGATGTAGTCACCGTTCAAGTTGAGCGTGGCAATGACGCTGTATTCCGCCGGTCGCAACAGGATCTGCTGAAGGAATGCGTCGGCGATGCTGTCCTTGACGATGATGTCCTTGCCCGATTTCGGATTCTTGAATTTGCACCATGGACCACCGTCGATGGGCTCGGCCCCGAACTCCTTCTGCGCCAGCGCGTACGACCAGTCACGGAATCCACCTTCGGTGAACTTCATGATATTGCCCTTGTGCACGATGGTCACACTGGGCTTGTCGTTGTCGATCGCATACTGGATCGCCTTGCGCACCAGCCGCTCCGTGCCTTCGCGCGATACCGGCTTGATGCCAATACCCGACGTGGCAGGAAAACGGATTTTCTTGACGCCCATCTCATCTTGCAGGAACTTGATCAGCTTCTTGGCCTTGTCCGACTCGGCCTCGAACTCGATACCCGCGTAAATGTCCTCCGAGTTCTCGCGGAAGATCACCATATTCGTCTTGTGCGGCTCCTTGACAGGCGACGGCACACCCTTGAAATACTGGATCGGCCGCAAGCAGACATACAGGTCAAGCTCCTGGCGCAACGCAACATTCAGCGAACGGATGCCGCCCCCGACCGGGGTCGTCAGCGGGCCCTTGATCGAGACCACATACTCCTTGACCGCCTGGAGGGTTTCTTCCGGTAGCCAGACATCCGGGCCGTAGATGCGGGTGGATTTTTCGCCAGCGTACACCTCCATCCAGTGGATCTTGCGCTTGCCACCGTAGGCCTTGGCCACGGCCGCGTCGACCACTTTGAGCATGACCGGCGTAATGTCCAAGCCAGTGCCGTCGCCTTCGATGAAGGGAATGATCGGCTGATCCGGCACTTCGAGCGACATGTCGGCCTTGACAGTGATCTTCTGGCCAGTGGAGGGAACCTTGATGTGCTGGTACATGGATGTTGGTCTCGGTTGATGGCGGCGGCGGGCGCCGGTTGGAGGCAGGCCTGGCACTGCAAGGGGCTCGCAGCCTGAACAACAATGAATTTTAACGTCAAATATTTTCACCAAACTGTCAACCGACCGCATGTGGCCACCGTTACAGGGGGGCTTCCCGAGGGGAAGAAATCGTTCCAACACCATTTCTAGGAAAGTTCTTCATGAACAAAGTTCTCGCCACCCTGATCGCTGGTCTGTTTGCCGCTGGCGCTTTTGCCCAGACCGCCGCGCCGGCCAAAGCTGCTACCCCAGCAGTTGCTGCCGCACCCGCCAAAGTGGCAGCGCCCGCTGCTGTCGCGGCTCCTGCCGCCGCTGCTACCCCGGCTGTTGCCGCCGCTCCTGCCAAGGCCGATGCCAAGATGGACGCCAAGGCCGACGCCAAGAAAATGAAAGAAGAAAAGGCGGCGGCCAAGAAGGCCAAGGACGCAGAGAAAATGGCCGCTGCGGCCAAGATGAAGGAAGAAAAAGCTGCGAAGAAGGCTGCCAAGAAAGATGTAGCACCGAAGGCTTGATCGGTACGGTCCACCCGGGCGTCTCGGCGCCAAGTGCCACCCTGGCGCCTCGGCGTCAGGTGCCTTGACAATGCCCGCCTTGCGGGCATTTCTCGTTTGTCGGCCACAATCCCAACCATGCCTATCCGATCTGTCCTATGCAGCCTGGCGCTGGCCATCTCGGCACACAGTGTGTGGGCGCAGGAACAGCCTCAACTCGATCTGCCGCGCGTCACACTGGGCGCCGGTATGCACCAGATCAACACCCAACTAGCGCTAACGCCCGATCAACGCCAGATCGGCCTTATGTTCCGCGCCGATATGCCGCAGCACGAGGGCATGTTGTTCATATTCGAAGAACCGGCGCAACAGTGTTTTTGGATGAAGAACACCTTGCTTGCGCTGACCGCCGCATTCGTGGCCGACGACGGCACCATCGTCAACCTGGTCGACATGCAACCCAAAACTACCGAATCGCATTGCTCGGCCAAACCGGTGCGTTTCGTGCTGGAAATGAACCGGGGTTGGTTCACCAAACGGGGCATCAAAGCCGGATTCCGGTTGACCGGAAGACCGTTCGCCGCCAACCGCTGATGTCAGATGCAGGCAGGCCGACATCCGGCAGGTGGTCAAACAAGGCGCCCAGGGAAAAGGCCGGCATAGTGCCGGCCTGATGCGCACAACGCCGGCGATCAATCAGCCAAAATTGGCCTGCGCATAGGCCCAGTTGACCAGCTTGTCGAGGTATGTTTCGACAAACTTGGGGCGGGCATTGCGGTAGTCGATGTAGTAAGCGTGCTCCCACACATCCACGGTCAACAGCGGCTTGTCGCCTGTCGTCAATGGGGTTCCGGCGGCGCCCATGTTGACAATATCGACCGACCCGTCCGCCTTCTTGACCAGCCAGGTCCAGCCGGAACCGAAGTTGCCCACGGCCGACTTGACGAAGGCTTCCTTGAACGCTGCATAGCTACCCCACTTCGCGTTGATGGCCGTGGCCAGCGCACCGGTCGGCTCACCGCCGCCAGACGGCTTCATGCAGTTCCAGAAAAACGTGTGGTTCCATACTTGCGCTGCGTTGTTGTAGACGCCACCACTGGCTTTCTTGACGATATCCTCCAACGCCATGGTCTCGAACTCCGTGCCCTTTTGCAGGTTGTTGAGGTTGACGACATAGGCGTTGTGGTGCTTGCCGTGGTGGAACTCGAGCGTCTCGCGCGAATAGTTTGGCGCCAGGGCGTCAATCGCGTACGGAAGTTGCGGCAGGATATGTTCCATGGTGTCCTCGTGGGTTGGTTGAGCAAAACCAAGATTGTAGGAACTTTGCCTATTTCTGCCCGACTACTTGCAAATCGATGCTGCCATGGGCCACCGTCGCGCGCAATCGCTGGCCCGCCTGCGTCTGCGCTGCACGGGTCACTGCAAACCCCCGCGCATCAGCAAGCCAGGCATAGCCGCGCTGCAGCACCAGGGCCGGATCGAGCAGCCGCAGCCGCAAACCGTCCCGCGCGAGCCGCTCGCCCTTGCGCTCCATTGCCAGGCGGCGCGCCGTCGGCAACTGCTCTGCCAAATCTTGCCATTCGCGCGTTTGTCGCTGCAGTGCGGACCGGGTTGCCTGGCGCAAGCGCATGGCAATCGAGTGCAAGGTCACGCGACGGGCCGCCGCCAGCCCGCTAGGCCGTCCGAACCGGGCCGCCGTGTTGTCGAGCCGCTGCAACTCGCGCTCCAGCCTACGGGTCATGCCATCTTGCAGACGCGCCTGCAACAAGTCAAGCGCGGCCAGCCAGACCTCGCGCGCCGGCGCCACCAATTCCGCCGCCGCAGTGGGCGTCGGCGCCCGCAGGTCGGCGACAAAATCGGCGATCGTGAAATCCGTCTCATGGCCCACCCCGCACACCACCGGAACCGGGCTGCGGAGGATCGCGCGTGCCAAAGCCTCGTCGTTGAAGGCCCACAGGTCCTCCAACGAGCCGCCACCGCGCACCAGCAGGATCACCTCAGGCACCGGCAACAATTTGTCCGTGCTCGCTGCACGGGAGTGCGCTGATGCGCCCGCCGCCAACTGATACAAGCTCTCAAGTGCCAGCACCAATTGGGCCGGAGCGC
Organism: Rhodoferax sp.; assembly: GCA_043759735.1. Lineage (GTDB taxonomy): Bacteria > Pseudomonadota > Gammaproteobacteria > Burkholderiales > Burkholderiaceae_C > CAISIP01. Next base: position 24,213 of record JAYUQC010000070.1, on the reverse strand, counting down.
CAGTACCCTGCACGGCCGCCGGCGCCAGCAGCACGGGTACATGCGGCAAACGCCGTTGCAAGGTGGTCACGACGTCATGCAAGGCCGCTGCGCCCAGTGAAGTCACCAACCCGATGGCGCGCGGCGCCAGCGGCAAAGCGCGCTTGCGCCGCGGGTCAAACAGTCCCTCTGCCTGCAAACGGGACTTGCGTTGGAGGAATTCCTCGAACAGCGTTCCGGTTCCGGCCTGGCGCATCGACTCGACGATCAACTGCAAATCGCCACGAGGCTCGTAAACGCCGAGCCTGCCACGCACCTCGACCAGATCGCCATCCCGCGCGGCGAAGTCGATCAAGCCCGCAGCCCGCTTGAACATCGCGCAGCGCAACTGGCCCGAAGCATCCTTCAACGAAAAATAGCAATGACCGCTGGCCGCGCGCGAGAAACCAGATATCTCGCCGCGCACCGAAACCGGGTTGAATCGGGCGTCCAGAGCGTCCGCTACCGCATGGCACAAGTCTCCGACGGACCAGATGCGTGGTGCTGCTTCAGCCATGCTGCCCCACGCGCGCACCAAGGCTGCAGGCGGGTCGCGGCATACAACTACTCCACAGATGGCGCCAATAGCAGGGAGTCGCAGTTGATGCCAGCGCATAGCCCGCAAACAGGACGCAAGTCTCTGATTTCATGAAATATTTCACTGCCCTTTTTCTCATCACCTTAGTCCGGGACCGCATGAATGCGGCCTGCGACGAGTTTTCAACCTGGTTTTGCACAAAGTTATCCACAAGTTCTGTGGGTCAACACCGAATGCCGGCACGGCAGCAGCGCCATCGGCAGCCTCCGGCCCGGTCAGGCCGTGCGCCATAATGACCGGGCTAACCATTTGCATGGGGTTTCCTACTTGTTTTCCATCATACAAGCCGCAGGCTGGCCGATTTGGCCCTTGGTCGCCTTCTCCATACTGGCTCTGGCTCTGGTCATCGAGCGATTCATCAGCCTCAAATCTGCCAAGGTAGCGCCGCCTCGTCTGTTGGACGAGGTGTTGTCGGTGTCGCGCAACGGTCTGCCATCGACCGACATGGTGGCGCAGCTCGAACGCAATTCTGCGCTCGGCGAGGTGCTGGCCAGCGGATTTCGTGCCCTCAACCTGAACCCGCGCTGTAGCGAGGCCGACCTGCGCGCCACGATGGAAGGTACCGGCCGGCTGGTGGCGCATCGGCTGGAGCGCTACCTCAGCGCACTGGCCACCATCGCGTCCGCCGCACCGCTGATGGGCCTGTTCGGAACCGTCGTGGGCATGATCGAGATATTCGGCTCGCAGGGGCCGACCAGCGGCGCTCCTGGCGGCAACCCCGCCCAGCTCGCGCACGGCATATCGGTGGCGCTGTACAACACGGCATTTGGCCTGATCATCGCCATTCCGGCGCTGATTTTCTGGCGCTATTTCCGCGCTACGGTAGACGCATACCTGTTGACCTTGGAATTGTCCGCCGACCGTTTGGCACGCCACCTCAACAGCTTGCGCAAGGGCTCATGAATTTTCGCACCGCGTCACGCGATGAGCCTGAAATAAACCTGATCCCGTTCATCGACATCCTGCTGGTGGTACTGATCTTCCTGATGCTGACCACGACCTACAGCAAATTCACGGAAATCGAGCTCAGGCTGCCGGTCGCCGACACCGAAAACCTGCGCGACTATCCCAAGGAGTTGCTGGTCAGCGTCAGCAGCGAAGGTGCCTATGCGGTCAATTCCGTGCCGCTGGCCGGGCGCAGCGTGGACCTACTGGCAGGCGCCCTTGCGGCCGCAGCCAAGGCGGGCAAGGATACGGTGGTCGTCATCAATGCGGACGCCAGCGCCAAGCACCAGTCGGTCATCAGCGTGATGGAAGCGTCGCGCCGCGCCGGGCTTTCGCAAATTACGTTTGCAACCCAACCGACCGGCAAGTCCGCGACGCGCTAGCGCGATGGCCGGCATCGCGGTGCGCCAGACACTGCAGGATGCCTGGACTCGGCGCGGCTGGCTGGCGCGGCTGCTATGGCCGCTGTCCCTGGCGTACCGGCTAGTGTGGCAATTGCGCCAGCAGTTGTACCGGCGCGGATTGTTGGCCGTGCATCGGGTCGGGGTACCGGTGATCGTGGTCGGCAATGTGGTGGCTGGCGGCGCCGGAAAAACACCACTCGTCATTGCGCTGGTGCAGCACCTGCATGCGCTGGGATTGCGGCCGGGTGTGGTGTCGCGCGGTTACGGACGCAGTGCCCGGGATTGCCGCCTGGTTACGGTCGACGCGCTGGCCGAGGACGTCGGCGATGAGCCACTGCTGATCCATCGCCGGACCCAGGTACCGGTGGGGGTCGCCGAGGTCCGGGTCGAGGCGGCGCAGGCCCTGCTGGCGGCGCATCCTGAACTGGACCTGCTTGTCTGCGACGATGGGCTGCAGCACCACGCGCTACACCGCGACATCGATATTTGCCTTTTCGATGACCGGGGCATCGGCAACGGATTCCTGTTGCCCGCCGGGCCGCTGCGTGAACCCTGGCCCCGCCCCACCGATCTGGTGGTGTCATCAAGCCTGCAAACCCCGGGTCTGTCCGTGCATCGTGTGCGACGGGAGCTGGCTGACCACGCGGTGCGCGCAGACGGCTCCCAGCTACCACTGCATACTCTGGCCGCGGCCAACTCCAGCAAGGCGAGGCCGATCATTGCCGTGGCAGGTATCGCACATCCGCAGGCGTTCTTCCGGATGCTGCGCTCGCGTGGACTGCCGTTGGCGAGCACCCTGCCCCTCCGCGACCATGCGTCGTACGACGCCGTGCATTGGGACCGCGCCGACGACCACATTTTGCTGTGCACGGAAAAGGATGCCGTCAAGCTGTGGCGCCATCGGCCCGACGCACTGGCCGTGCCTCTGGTCGTCAACCTGGAACAGTCGTTCTGGGCAGCGCTGGAGCAGCTGCTGCACCAGCGCGGCACGGAACAGGTACGCACAAAGTTATCATCCAGCCATGGACACTCGCCTGCTTGAATTGCTCGTCTGCCCGGTCACCAAAGGTCCGCTGGAATACGACCGGGCGCGACAGGAGCTAATCTCGCGCAGCGCCCGGCTGGCCTATCCGGTGCGCGACGGGATTCCGGTCCTGCTCGAAAACGAAGCGCGCACGCTAACCGACGAAGAGTTGGGCCTGTGACCGGCGCCATGCCGGGCGGTGTGTCGGAGCACAAGACCGCCGCGCCATTCACCGTTCTGATCCCGGCGCGCCTGGCGTCGACCCGCCTGCCCAACAAGCCACTGGCGGAGATTGCCGGTATTCCGATGGTAGTGCGGGTCGCGCAACGGGTGGGCAGCGTCGCCACGGGGTCGGCGCGGGTCGTGGTTGCAGCGGACGACAACTCGATCATCCAGGCCTGCGCGCGCCACGGCGTTGAATCGGTGCTGACCCGTACGGACCATGCCTCGGGCAGTGACCGACTGGCCGAAGCCTGTGATCTGCTCGGTCTGAACGACGCGCAGATCGTGGTCAATGTGCAAGGCGACGAGCCCCTGATCGACCCGCATCTGGCCGGCGCGGTCGCTGCACTGCTGCAGCGCCATGCACAGGCCAGCATGAGCACTGCGGCGCACGTGATTGCATCACTGGACGAGTACCGCAACCCCAACATCGTCAAGGTCGTTTGCGATGCCCGCGGCTTTGCCCTGTACTTCAGCCGCTCACCGATACCAATGGCCCGTGATCACCTCGATGTCGCCTGGTGGCAGGACCAGGACAACGCGTTGATGCGCCAGGCGGCACCTCTGCGCCACATCGGCATCTACGGCTACCGCGCGGGTTTCCTGCGCCTGTTTCCACAACTGCCGCCGGCTCCGCTGGAACGAACCGAAGCGCTCGAACAACTGCGTGCGCTGTGGCATGGCCATCGCATCGCCGTGCACGTGACCGACGCAGACCCTGGCGCCGGGATCGATACGCCCGAGGATCTGGAGCGGGTGCGGCAGATCTTTCGCGGCCGATAGCGCAAGACTGGTGAGTGGACCGGCATGCTATTCTTGCGCCAGCTTCCGAGCGGCGCAGTCCCCGATAGGTACTAGCGCTACTGGCGTAGACCCTTATACCGAGAATTTCCATGAGACTCATCTTGCTTGGCGCACCAGGTGCAGGTAAAGGCACACAGGCCACCTTCATCTGCGAAAAATTTGCCATTCCACAAATCTCTACCGGCGACATGCTGCGAGCCGCGGTCAAGGCCGGTTCACCGATGGGACTGGCCGCCAAGAAGGTCATGGACGCGGGCGCACTGGTCAGTGACGACATCATCATCGGCCTGGTCAAGGAACGCATCGCGCAACCAGACTGCACCAACGGTTTCTTGTTCGACGGTTTTCCCCGCACCATTCCGCAGGCCGATGCACTCAAGGCGGCCGGCGTAAAGCTCGACTACGTGCTGGAGTTCGACGTGCCGTTCGATGCCATCATCGAGCGTATGAGCGGGCGCCGTTCACATCCGGCTTCCGGGCGCACCTACCATGTCAAATTCAACCCCCCCAAGTCGCCTGACGTGGACGACATCAGCGGCGAGCCGCTGATCCAGCGCGACGACGACAAGGAAGCCACGGTGCAAAAGCGACTCGAGGTCTACAGTGCGCAGACCCGTCCACTGGTTGCCTACTACGAGGATTGGGCCAGGACGGACCCGGCCGCGGCGCCCCAGTACCGGACCATCAACGGCACCGGCTCGGTCGAAGTGATCCGTGATCGGGCTTTCAGGGCCCTGGCGTAGCCTGGCCGCGACCGGCTTGACCGTCCGATCTTCACGCCAATTCGGCGTCCGAGGCGAGCAGGTCGAGCATCAAGGCAATCCGCGCCTTGGCGGGCGACAAGCCGCCGGCGTCGGGCAAACTGGCCGCGGGATTGGCAACCATATGGCTACCTGCACATCGGCTTGACCGCTTCACGATGACGCCAGCAGCCCGCGCGCGCATCAGGGCAGCCTCCAGTTCCTGATGCACGCTGCCATTGCCGGTTCCGGCAACGATGATGCCACGCAACGGATAAGCATTGGAACCGGCAACCGCCAGCATTGCGTCCACGACCAGGCCATCGGCTCCCGCATGGCTGGTTACGATCTCAACCCGCGGCCACTGCATTCCAGGTTGTAGCAGCCTGCTCCAGGCGACGTGATCGGTTCGCCCGGGATAGTCATTGCCAACCGTTTCCAGGGCGTCCAGCCTGCCAGGCGGCATGCGCTGGAGCAGGCGCAAGCACCCTTCCTCGACCATGCCCATGGCCCCGGCTTCACCACTGGAAAACGCGTCCACCCGATACGGATGCCATTTGTGTACGTCGACAGGGCCATGCACCATGCCGGCAAACACCACCAACACGCCACACGCGCGCGCATCGCCGGCAACCGCCATCGCGTCCGACAAGTTCTGAGGGCCATCGGGCACGAGCGCCGATGCGGGTCGCATCGCACCGGTCAGTACCACCGGTTTGTCCATAGCGGCCGGTCGCTGCAACACCGCGTGCAGGAAAAACGCAGTTTCCTCCATGGTGTCAGTGCCATGCGTGACGACGATGCCCGCAACCTGAGGGTCATCGAGCCAGAACCGGCAACGCCGCGCCAACGCCACCCATACCGCAAAGCTCATGTCCTTGCTGTCGATCTGCGCCACCTGCTCGCAAACCAACTCGGCGCCGGGTCGGTGGCCGAGCGGCAGACCGTCCAGCAATTGCATGATTCCGACCTGCGCCGAGGAATAGCCGACATTGTCCTGCGGGTCAGCGGCCAAGCCGGCAATCGTGCCGCCGGTCCCCAGTACAACGATTTTTGTGGGAAAAGATTCAGCCATGGCTTGCATTAAATTGAAAACTGGTTAAAAATACAGTTACTGTTTTTTAAACCAGTAACCGGGCGCCGGCCCGACAGGAGTAACCCAGATGAACATGCCGCAATTCCAAGTGAAGCTTACCGCGCGCCAGCAGCAAATCCTGGACCTGATTCAAAGTGCCATCGCGCGCACGGGGGCACCACCCACCCGAGCTGAAATCGCCACCGAATTGGGCTTTCGCTCCGCCAATGCAGCCGAGGAGCACCTGCAAGCACTGGCGCGCAAGGGCGTCATTGAACTGGTGAGCGGAACCTCCCGCGGCATTCGTTTGCGCAGCGAGGCGCTGCGCTCCATCAACGAATCCCGCGTCAAGCAATTTTCCCTGCCCCTGCCCGGCCTTGCACAGTTGGCCTTGCCGCTGATCGGTCGCGTCGCTGCCGGCTCGCCGATCCTGGCGCAGGAACATATTGACCAGACCTACTATGTCGAAAACAGCCTGTTCCAGCGCCGCCCCGACTACCTGCTCAAAGTGCGCGGCATGTCGATGCGCGACGCAGGCATCATGGATGGCGACCTGCTAGCCGTGCAGGCCACCAAGGAAGCCAAGAACGGTCAAATCGTCGTGGCGCGGCTAGGCGACGAGGTCACGGTCAAGCGCTTCAAACGTAACAAGCACCTGATCGAACTGCATCCGGAGAACCCGGACTATCAGACCATCGTGGTCGAGCCCGGTGAGCCCTTCGAAATCGAAGGGCTGGCAGTGGGTCTGATCCGCAACACCATGCTGATGTAACCATGCCTTGGAGTTACTACATGATGAATCACGGCATGTTCGGCGCGCACGGGCTGATGGCGCCATTGGGGCGGCTGTTGCGCCATTTCCAGGTTGCGCCTACCAAAGACAGGTTTGCCTCGCCGCCAACACCGGCTACCCGGCAATCGCCCGCGACTCTGCGGGTCGCCGTGCGACCGGTGCGTGCAATGGCTGCGCGATCACCTGCGGCGATGCTTCAGCCAAGGTGCAACGCGCGATCTGCGCTGCGCGTGGTGCGTGTGGTGGAATCGGGTCAGCCAACGGCGCTGACAGGGCGCATGCGCATGTCCGGGCGCATGGCCGACGTGTGTGCCGAGCTCGACCGCATGGTCGAGCGGGAAACGGCAGTGCAATTGCGCGCATGAGGCGGTTGCACTAGCCGCAACGGACCCTGTAGCCGCGCGGGGTCGTCGCGCACCTGCCGTGCGCGTCGGGTTTTGTGGCGGCAAGGTCGCCAGAAACGACTACCTGCCACTTCAAGCTCAGGCGCCCGCGCCCAACAGAAAATCGCCTTTACCCAGTTCGACGCCGTTGTGACGCAAGATGGTGTAGGCCGTGGTCACATGAAAGAACAGGTTGGGCAGCATCCAGTGCTTCAAGTAGGCCTCGCCAGCCAGGGTGCGGGTCGCTTCGCGGCCGACCGGAAAGGTGATCTCCCTTGCCTCGGTTCCGTCCATGCTCTCTGGAGGTACCGATTTCAGAAATTCGATTGTCTTGGCGATGCGTTCCTTGAGTTCGGCAAATGTGGTTTCCGTGTCCTCGAATTTCGGCGCTGTTGCGCCCGAGATCCGGGCCACACCATTTTTGGCTGCATCGCACGCGATCAATACCTGTCGGGTGAACGGCAACATGTCGGGCGCCAGCCGGAACTGGGTCAACGCGGTCGGCTCGCATTTACGGGCCTCCACAAAAGCCTGGGCCTTGTCGATGAAATGGCTGAGGTTCGCCAGCATGGTCGTGCAGATTGGCACACTGGCTGAATACATCGAGATGGACATTGGATTTCCTAGGTTATTGGTTGACTGAGGGCGGATGCTAACCCGAACCGGGCAGATGGGTGCCGACACCGCCTTGTGCGCGCATGGTACCGTGGTGTGCTCCACCGAATTGCGCCACTGAAGACGCAAGGCACAATGCTGGCATGAATATTGTGATACTGGACGACTACCAGGATGCAGTGCGCAAGTTGGCCTGCGCGACCAAGTTGGAGACTTATTCGGCCAAGGTATATACCAATACCGTCAAGGGCATGGGTCAGCTCTCGATTCGCCTCAAGGACGCCGACATCCTGGTGCTGATTCGCGAGCGCACCTACCTGACCCGCTCCATCATCGACAAATTGCCCCGGCTCAAGTTGATCGTCCAGACCGGACGGGTCGGCAGCCATGTTGACGTACAGGCTTGTACCGAGCGCGGCATCGCGGTCGCCGAGGGCACAGGCTCGCCGCTGGCTACTGCGGAATTGACCTGGGCGCTGGTGTTGGCGGCGATGCGGCGCCTGCCGCAATACATTGGCAACCTCAAGCATGGCGCCTGGCAGCAGTCCGGCCTCAAGGCCGCGTCCATGCCTGCCAATTTTGGGCTGGGCAATCTGCTGGCAGGCAAGACGCTGGGAATCTGGGGTTACGGCAGGATCGGCAAGCTGGTCGCCGGCTACGGGCGGGCGTTCGGCATGCAGGTGCTGGTATGGGGCCGGGCCAATTCAATCGAGAGCGCGGCCCAGGACGGATTTACGACCGCCCAGAGCCGCGAGGAACTGTTCGCGCACAGCGACGTGATGAGTCTGCACATTCGGCTCAACGACGAAACGCGGGGAATGGTCGGACTCGACGACCTGTCCTGCATGAAGCCGACCGCCCTGTTGGTAAACACCTCGCGAGCCGAACTCATCGAAACCGATGCCCTGATTGCGGCACTCAACCGAGGCAGGCCGGGCATGGCCGCCGTCGATGTGTTCGAGGCCGAACCAATACTGCAGGGACACGCGTTGTTGCGCATCGAGAACTGCATTTGTACACCGCACATAGGCTATGTCGAATACGACAACTATGAGCGGATGTTCAGCGAAGCATTTGACAACGTGATCAATTTCATTCGCGGTACACCCAGCAACATCGTCAACCCAGGTGCGTTGCAGGTTCGCCGCTAAACCCCTTCCAGCAGTTGGCGAGCATCGCTGCGCTGGCGCATTGATCGGCAATGGAGCCGTCGCACAGGCAGGGACAACCAGACTCGGCGCGGGCCTTCAGGAGCCTCGGCCAGACGTCTTGCCGATGGCGCCGTCGCTCAGATCGAAATCGATCAGGTTGTCCGTTGCCGTAGTGGCTGGCACTGTGGCGGTGCCAGTGTCGCCCGCATCGGAGCGTTGCATCGCCTGTGTTGGCGCGCTTTCTGGCGCAAACAGCTCGGACAGATCGATATCGACCTGGGGCGACAATTCGATGTCTATCGCTGATGACGTATAGGCACCTGTTCGACCCGCGGCGCCCCCGCGCACGCTTTGCGCCACTGCATGCACCAGCAGCAGGTCGCGGAACGCGGCCAGATCGAAGCTGGTGTCAGGCCCGCCATCCGCGGGACTGCTGCGGAACAGCATCTGTTCGATGGTCTCGACAACACCCGATCTATTCCAGGCGGCAATCAGCCGGTCAACCGCACCCGGATAGTCCTCCAGCGCCCGACCCTCGACGCCAAATTGTGCGAATTCCGGCACCCGTGCATTGAATGTGCGACAGAAATCATCGCGCACCTGGTTGAAATCCGCTTTCAGACCCAACGATTGAAACAACCTGAGCAGGTCCAGATAGGCCTGCGGACTGGACACGCCATCCTGCGCGATCCTTGCCTCCAGCACCTGCACGGCCTGATCTGTCTGCCCCAGCGAGACAAAAAACTCCGCCCGCTGCCGCACGTCGATCAGATCGTCGGCATCGATACGTGAACGCCGGGCCATCGGCATCGTAGCGGATGTGCGGGCGCCCTTGGCAACCGCCATCGGAACGGTGTCGCGCGCCTGGCGCACCGCATTGTGCGTGGCAGCGGACTGCATCAGGCGGTCAAAGGTCGATTCGCTCATCTCAACCAACGTCACGTCGACCCGCGCACTGGCCGCGCCAGCGCCACGCGTGCCGATGTCATGCGGCATCGGCTGGGTTGGTTCAATCGGGATCCGATCGGTCCGCTGCATTGGCGCCGGACGCGACAATGGCGCAGGCGTCGACAGCGCCGAAAGTGCGGAATCAGGGGGCGCAGCAATGTCGTTCCGGGCAACGGGCGCCGCGAACGGACCCGCATCGGCCTCTTGCGCGGAGGAAAGCCAAAGCGAGTCGGGCTCCTCCGGACGGCGGTTGACACGGGTCAACAGATAGGCGATGGCCAGCAGCGCCAGCAGCAGCAGGCCCAGCAGTGAATAGATCGCCGGATTGCTGAAACGGTCGGGCTGCGCCTGTTGCAGACGGGCCCGGATGTCGCGCAGACTTGCCTCGTTCTTCTCCGCCAGAGCCAACAGCGACTTGACACTGGTCTCTAGCCTTTCCAGGCGTTGCAGCTCGCGGACCTCGCGTTCGGAGGTCTCGGTTGGCGCCGCTGGGGCGCTCGATTCCACCGTGGCAACCCGCTCAGTCAAAGTCTCTAGCGGATCAAGTTTCAGGCGCGACTGACCAGTGCCGCGACTTGGTGCCGACGCCGCTACCGGACCGGTTCCGCCGCGGGCGGTGGGAAGTTTCGCATCGGGCCGGGGAGCCGCAGGTGCAGCTTTGACCGCCGCCGGCGGCAGCGCATTGGCACGCTTGGTATGGACAAGCGCGAAGGCCACGCGCGGTTTGCGGGCGGCCAGTGCCGCCCGGGCCGCCGCTGCACCGGCGCTCTGCCTGCTTGAAGCGCCCGCTGCCGATGGCGCCATGGACGATTGGTCTCCCGTGCCCGACCCGATCCCAGCGGCAGTCGGGGCCGACGTATCGACCAGGGGCATCGCTCCCACCCGCGGCACCGGCATTGGCGCCTGCTCGCTAACGATATCGGCCAGCAAGACATAGCGCCGCGTGGTCATCTGCGCGCAACCCGCCCGCACATACACGGTCACGATCGGTTCATCGATGCGGCTATCGGAGGTGATGCGCAATTGGGCGCCCTGCCCCGACGCCGCAGGCTCCAGTCGCACTCTGACGCCGTCCGGATTCTGCCGCGTATCGGCATGAAACACATCTGCCGCAAAACAGGCGCTGGTGACACTCTGGTCAACGTCGAGTTGCACCTGTACCAATACATCCAGGGTCCTGCCAATCAATGCCGCCCCTTGCACGCGCCCCAGCGTCAGGGCCTGACTCTCCAGACCGACCAAAAAGACCAGCAACGGGAGAAACCGGTACGGCAACGCCGAAATGAAGTGTGCGATGTGCATCGATCAGTGTCGATTGTCTCTATTGCAAGAAGCCTGGCACCGCGCGGCCACGCGACAAAACTGGCAAATTATCCCGGGGCCCTCGGTAGCAGGCGACCCGCGCCGATTGTGCCTGAGGTCGAAGCCCCGCCGCTGCACTTCCTGCGCCAGGCAAGTCCTGTCCCCTGGCGGCCCGGCCAATCGCGCTTCGCGAGCAATGCAGCCGTTGGGTCGCGACAATGGGAATCAGGCTGACCATGATGTGGAAATATTCTCGCATGGCCGGGCGCGCGGCCTCGCCGGTAGCCGGCTCGGCTGCAGGCGCCCCGATTGTTTCGATCAATAATCCAATGCATGACAGTTCAATTTCAAGCCACAGGCGTGGTTGGAACCGGCGCCATGGGGCGCGGCATTGCGCAAATGGCAGCGCAGGCCGGCAGCCACGTGCTGCTGTTCGACACCCAGCCGCAGGCCAGCGAGAAGGCACGCGCCGAGATCTGCGCCCAATGGGACAGGATGCGCGAAAAGGGTCGTCTGGACGACGCTCGGCTCACTGCCTTCAAGGAGCACCTGGCCTGCGCCGGGACGCTGGAGGATCTGTCCGCCTGCGACCTTGTGGTCGAGGCCATCGTGGAGCGGCTCGACGCCAAGACGGGTCTGTTTGCCGCGCTCGAAGAAATCGTGCAGCCAACGGCCGTGCTGGCGACCAATACATCGTCCCTCTCGGTCACCGCTATTGCAGCCCGATTGAAGCGGCCGGAACGTTGTGCCGGGCTGCATTTCTTCAATCCGGTGCCATTGATGAAAGTCGTCGAAGTCATCGCCGGGCTACGCACCGCGGCGCCGGTATGCGCCGATCTGACGGCGTTCGTGCGCCAGATGGGACATACGCCGGTGCAGGCCGGCGACACGCCCGGATTCATCGTCAACCATGCAGGCCGGGGCTATGGCACCGAGGCGCTGCGCATCGTGGGTGAGAACATCGCCGATTTCGCCACCATCGATCGCATTTTGAAAGACCAGGTGGGCTTCAAACTTGGCCCTTTCGAGCTGATGGACCTGACCGCACTGGATGTCTCGCATCCGGTGATGGAATCAGTGTACCGCCAGTATTACGACGAGCCGCGTTACCGACCCAGTGTCATTGCCGCGCAACGACTTGCCGGCGGTATGGTGGGTAGAAAGTCGGGCCAGGGTTTCTACCGGTATTCCAACGGTGCCGCCGAAACTCCTGTGGAACCCGCGGTTCCCCAGGTAGACAACATGCCGCCGGTGTGGGTGTCGCCGCGCGCGGCGCGCCGCGCGGAGTTGCTGCAATTGCTGAAAGATTTGGGGGCGAGTATCGAGACCGGGCCGAGTCCGTCGCCATTGGCGTTGACGCTGGTAGCTCCACTGGGTTTCGATGTGACAACCGTGGCCGTTGTCGAACGGCTCGACCCGGCACGCACCGTGGGCATTGACATGCTGGTCGACGACGCCGCGACCCGGCGCCGCGTACTGGCGACCAACCCGGCGACGCGCGCCGACATGCGCGACAGCGCGCATGCGCTGATGGCCCGCGATGGCAAAGCCGTGAGCGTGATCCGCGACAGCGGCGGCTTCGTGACACAGCGTGTGGTGGCGACCATCGTCAATATCGCGGCCGACATGTGTCAGCAGGCCATATGTTCGCCGCAGGACCTTGAGACGGCCGTCAAACTCGGCCTCGCGTATCCCCTGGGGCCGCTGGAAATGGGCGATCGTTATGGCCCGACCAATGTGTTGGAAGTTCTGTTCAACATGCAGACCGTGTACGGCGACCCACGCTACCGGCCCAGTCCGTGGCTGCGCCGGCGCGGCGCTATCGGTTTGAGCCTGCTGCACGAGGAAATCTGACTGAGCCATTACGTTGACAACCCCGGCTTGAACGGGCTTGATGCAGATCAGGTCCGTGCCAGATCGGGCAGCGAACTTTCAGTCACCCACAAGACAGCCCATGGACGAGCCCATCCTTAACATCGAAGAGCGCGCCGCGATCAACTCCGGTCGCTGGTTCAGTTCCTTGTCCCCATCCCTGCGACACGACATTCTCCGATGTGCCTACGTCAAGCGATATCCGAATGGCGCGCTGATTTGCGCGCGCGGCGATCCTCCCGAGGAGTGGATCGCCTGCGCCAAGGGCGCGGTGCGGGTCAGCTCGACGTCGATCTCGGGCAAGCAGGTGACACTCACCTATGTCGAACCAGGTATCTGGTTCGGGGACGTGGCGATCTTCGACGGCGACCGGCGCACCCACGACGCCTATGCGCATGGCGAATGCACGATTCTGTGCGTGGCGCGCGCCGACCTGAAAAAGATCCTGTCGCAGCATGTCGAGTTGTACGAAGCCATGTTGCGCCTGCACGCAAGGCGTATCCGCCAGCTGTATGGCCTGGTGGAGGACCTCAATACCCTGCCCTTGCGCGCGCGCCTGGCCAAGCAGCTGCTGCACCTGGTGCGCAGCTATGGCGTGGCCAACCTGGCCAATGCCCAGGAAATGCGCATCAGCCTGCACCTGGCCCAGGAGGAACTGGCACAGTTGCTGGGCGCATCGCGCCAGCGCGTCAACCAGGAACTCAAGGCGATGGAGCGCGAGGAATGCATCCGCATCGAACCGGGCGGTCTGATCGTGCGCAGCAGTGCGGCGTTGATGAAGATCGTCGAGGCCGACCATTGACAATTGAAAGGCCTCCGAGCGCATGAGTGACTTCAGCCATTTTGTCGGCACCCAGGCCGTCAGCGACAAGCACCAGTTCGACAACCAGGCGCTGGCGCGGTGGCTGAGCACCCAGCTGGACGGTTTCCAGGGCCCGTTGTCGGTGGAAATGTTCAAGGGCGGCCAGTCCAACCCCACCTACAAATTGGTGACGCCGCGGTGCAGCTATGTCATGCGCGCCAAGCCGGGGCCGGTATCCAAGCTATTGCCGTCGGCCCATGCGGTCGAACGCGAGTTCAAGGTCATGGGCGCCTTGCATGGCACCGATGTGCCGGTCGCCCACATGTTCTGCCTGTGCGAAGACGAGTCGGTGATCGGTCGCGCCTTTTACGTGATGGAGTTCGTCCAGGGCCGGGTGTTGTGGGACCAGTCCCTGCCCGGCATGGAAAAGGCGGAACGCGGCGCAATCTACAACGAGATGAACCGTGTGATTGCGGCCCTGCATTCGGTCGACTATGCGGCGCAGGGCCTGGCCGATTACGGCAAGCCGGGCAACTATTTCGAACGCCAGATTGGCCGCTGGAGCAAGCAGTACGCCGCCTCCGCGACACAGACCATCGCGCAGATGGATCAGCTGATGGCATGGTTGCCAGCGCACATCCCCGAGTGCGCTCGCGACAACAGCATGACCCGCATCGTGCACGGCGATTACCGGCTCGACAACCTGATTTTCCATCCGACCGAGCCGCGCGTGCTCGCAGTATTGGACTGGGAACTGTCCACGCTGGGGCATCCGCTGGCCGACTTCAGCTACCACTGCATGGCCTGGCATATTCCGCCTGGGTCGTTCCGGGGCATCGGCGGGCTGGATGTGGAGCAACTCGGCATCCCGACCGAAGACGCCTACATCCGCCAGTACTGCGAACGCACTGGCCTTGCCACACCCGAGGCGCTCAAGGCCGACTGGAATTTTTATATGGCCTACAACCTGTTTCGCCTGGCCGCCATCCTGCAAGGCATTGCCAAGCGGGTCGAGGCAGGCACTGCATCGAGCGAGCGGGCGGCCAGTTCAGGCGCCGGCGCGCGCGGCCTGGCGGAGATGGCCTGGACATTTGTTGAACGCGGCTGACACCTGCGACCTTTCTCGCGCTTGCCCGCGACCACCGTAGCCCAAGGAGATATTGATGGATTTCGACTATTCACCCCGCACCAAGGAACTGCAGACCAGGGTGCAACGTTTCATGGACGAACACGTGTACCCATCCGAAGCGGCCTACAAGGCGGAGATGGAAGCCAACACCAGCGCCGGAAGACGCTGGAGCGCGATGCAGACCATCGAAAAGCTCAAGGTCAAGGCCAAGGCCGATGGTTTGTGGAATCTGTTCCTGCCGGTAGACAGCGCATCGGCGTCGGGTTATTCCGGCGCCGGACTGACCAACCAGGAATATGCGCCGCTGGCCGAGATCATGGGTCGAGTGCCCTGGGCCAGCGAGGTGTTCAACTGCTCGGCGCCGGATACCGGCAACATGGAGACCATTGCACGTTACGGGTCCGAAGAAAACAAGGCGCGCTGGCTCAAGCCGCTGCTCGAGGGAGAGATCCGCTCCGCCTTCGCGATGACCGAGCCCGATGTCGCCTCCAGTGATGCCACCAACATCGAAACCCGGATTGAGCGCGACGGCGACGAGTATGTCGTAAACGGGCGCAAGTGGTGGATTTCCGGTGCAGGCGATCCGCGCTGCGCGATCTACATCACGATGGGCAAGACCGATCCGCAAGCGCCACGCCACTCGCAGCAAAGCATGGTGCTGGTACCCGCAGATACCAAGGGGCTGCGCATCATTCGTACGCTCAACGTGCTGGGATACGACGATGCGCCCCATGGCCACGTCGAGATGGTGTTCGAGAATGCCCGCGTGCCGGTTGGCAACATCCTGCTCGGTGAGGGTCGCGGATTCGAAATCGCCCAGGGTCGCCTCGGCCCCGGGCGCATCCACCATTGCATGCGCCTGATCGGCGTTGCCGAGCGCGCGCTGGAGTTCATGTGCAAGCGGGCCTCGGCCCGGGTTGCCTTCGGCAAGAGCGTCGCATCACAAACGGTGACCCAGGAGCGCATCGCCGAAGCCCGCTGCAAGATCGACATGGCGCGTCTGCTCACGCTCAAGGCGGCGTGGTTGATGGATATCGCCGGCAACAAGGTGGCGAAGAACGAGATCGCGATGATCAAGGTTGTCGCACCGGGCATGGCCTGCCAGGTGATCGACTGGGCGATGCAGGTCCACGGCGGCGGCGGCATGTGTGACGATTTTCCACTGGCGTATGCCTACGCCCATGCGCGGACCCTGCGCTTTGCCGATGGCCCGGACGAGGTACATCGCAACGCCATCGCAAAAATCGAACTTGGCAAGTACGCGGCCAACCCGAGGCCGGTGGAGATGCCGATCACGCGCGGCGGCTGAGTTTTCGCGCTGCGCCCACCATACCTCGCCCTGGCCTGCCAGCGGCCCGGCCGGCGATGGTCAGGCGACGATGCCCGACCACATCGCGTCGAGGTCCGCAAATTTCCATTTGTTCGGATCTTCCCGCGCGATGATCTTCTCCTTGCAGCCGCGCGCGGACAGATCCACGACGAGCGGTTCCATGCGTTGACTGGACGCGACGCGGTAGAACACCTTGACGACGGGCATCGTGAGCGCACCCTTGGACTGTTCGATCACGACGCCGATGCAGCCCGAGTTGAGCCGCACCAGCGAACCGACCGGATAGATTCCCAGCGTCTTGGCAAACGCCTGGAACACCGCCAGGTCGAAATGCCCGCTGGCCCACTGGCCCATCTGGCGCAACGATTCCGATGGGTCCCAGCCGGCCTTGTAGGGGCGATTGGAGGTGATGGCGTCATACACGTCGCATACCGCGCCCATCTTGGCGAACAGACTGATGTCAGGCCCCTTGAGACCCTTGGGATAACCCGAGCCGTCAACCTTTTCATGGTGGTGCAGGCAAACGTCCAGCGCAATCGGGTCGATGCCGGTGCTCTCCTGCAGGAACTGGTGGCCCTTGGCTGGATGACCCTTGACGATGGCGAATTCGGCGTCGGTAAGCTTGCCCGGCTTGTTCAGCACCTCGCCCGGAACCAGCATCTTGCCCACGTCGTGCAGCAAACCCGCAACGCCGGCGGAGCGCACGACGTCCTCGCTCCGGCTTAGTTGCCGCGCCAGCGCGATCATCATGGCGCACACCGCAACCGAGTGCATATAGGTATAGTTGTCGGCCGTCTTGAGCCGTGCCAGGCTGATCAGTGCACTCGGGTTGCGCGCCACCGAATCCGATATCTCCTGCACCAGGTTCACGACACCGGACGCGTCCACCGCATTGCCCATGCGCGCTTCGTGGAACATCGACGTGACGGCCTCTTTCCCGGCGGCGCAGATCCGTGCGGCACGGGCGATTTCGTCCGCGATCGGCACCGGCATGCGATCGGAGGGCATCGCCAGCGGCTGCGGCGCATCATGGGATGCGCCGTTCTCACGCAACCCTGGTTCGGCGAGCGCTGTGGTTGGCCAGACATCGGTGCCTTTGTTGACGTCGATCCAGACTTCGCTCACCTTGCTCGCCCGCAGCATCGCGATGTCTTTTGGATCGGCAATGACGAAACGCGAGCGCCAGAACGGGTTGTCGATCCACGAGCCGCAGATCTCCTCGAGGTACATGCCCAGCTCGAGCTCATCGACACTGATCTTCTTGCGCAAAGTCTCCCCCATCATGTCAACCGATCACAACAGCCACAGGCTCCCGCTTGATGATGCCGTTGCCCGCGGCGCACCGTCGCTTGGCAGCTGTCAACGCCCACCCTGTGCGCCACGACATCGTTTGCCTGCGCCAGGCGGAGCATCGGTCATGCACACGATATTCTCACATCGGCTGGCATCGGCGCGCGTCAGAAAAAGCAAATACGCGTTCCGCCTCAGGCGCCCCGCGAGACCTTCGCGACCCGGCATCACCCAACGGATACCCTCGGACGACCTCAATGCAGGTGACGCGGCTTGCGGCCACCTCCGTGGCCTGAACCACCATGTCCGCCGCCCGGACCTCGTCGGGGCTTGCCGATTTCCAGGGAGCTGACCAGTGCATCGAAACGCCGCGTGAACAGCTTGTCGACTTCGGCCACGACACCCGAGAGCTCCGAGCCGTCAAAATGGCGCTCCATCAGCGCTACCAGGTCCTGTACCAGCAGGTCGCGTTGCACCTGCATGATCGCCGCCGGGTTGGGGCCCACAAACAGCATCAGAAAATCATCCCGCGACTCTGCGTCGAGGTCCTCCACGTCGTCCTCGTCGTCAAACTCGGTGTCGTAGAAGCTGACCTCGATCGCCGCACCGGTGTCGGCCAGCTCGTTCAGATTCATGCACATCTCGTCCAGCGTCTGGCGGAAGTCGTCGTCGCCGCCAACCGTCCAGCAGATTTGCAGCATGTGGCTGGGCGCGTCGAAGCGGATGCCCGGTTCGTCCTCGTAGGAGCTGCTGGCGCCATCGGCAAGGGACCGGGCGCCGGCGTATTTCCAGATCGGCTTGAGCGCCTCCTGGATTTGTTCGAACTGCGTTTCCGCACGCAGCAGCACCTCGCCATGCAGGTGGATTTCAAAAGGGGGATCGGAGCGTGGCATGGTTAGTCAATGGGGCAGGAGCACATCAGCGTTGGCGTGGCAGCCGGCGTGTTTGCTGGAACGACGCATGGGCGATCCTTAAGGGTCCGTCGCCAAGTGCACTGGCCGGGAGAGCCCCAGCACGCCGACGCTTGGCAACACATTGGCATCATTGTGCCACGCCGACCGGGTCTGGTCCGGCAACCAATCGAGGGCAAACAAATCCCGCCGTAGCGCCAGGCCGGCGGGATTCAAGTATTGATTCAGGACCGCAAGGTGAAGGAGTTTGGTGCCCGGGACCGGAATCGAACCGGTACGCCCCTTATGCAGGAAAGCGGCGGATTTTAAGTCCGCTGTGTCTACCAATTCCACCACCCGGGCAGCTTGACCATTGCGATGCAGATGCGGCCAGAGCCATGTGTGGCGACGTGGCAACGGGCTCAGGAAACTGGAGGCGCGACCCGGAGTCGAACCGGGCTGATCGGATTTGCAATCCGGTGCATAACCGCTTTGCTATCGCGCCGTAAGCCATTGGGTCAGAGCCCGCCCCGCTGGGTTTGGGCACCGACAAAAAAGGGAAGCCTGGGCTTCCCTTTCTCAAAAATCTGGAGCGGGAAAAGAGTCTCGAACTCTCGACCTCAACCTTGGCAAGGTTGCGCTCTACCAACTGAGCTATTCCCGCATTTCAAGCCAGAAAGTATATAACAACTTTCGCCGCACTTCGATGCTCATCCGTAATTTTTTGCCCCTGGTACAGGGCCGTGAAGCACCCCATCAATGCTTGATCGTACGGCCTGCATCCGATCGCGGCTGCGCAACCACAACCGGCGGCACATCGGTTGGTGTCGCGGCCGCCACGACCACATCCTCGTCGGTCAGCGGCACGGGCATGCGCACCAATGCCAACTCCAGCACCTTGTCGATCCATCGCACCGGCACGATCTCGAGCCCGTTCTTGACGTTTTCCGGGATCTCCTGCAGGTCCTTGGCATTCTCTTCCGGGATCAACACCGTCTTGATTCCGCCACGCAAGGCCGCCAATAGTTTTTCCTTGAGACCGCCAATGGCCGTGACCTCGCCGCGCAGCGTGATCTCTCCGGTCATGGCGACATCACCGCGCACCGGTATGCCCGTCAGCGCCGAAACGAAGGCGGTCGTCATGGCAGCGCCGGCACTCGGTCCGTCCTTGGGCGTCGCGCCGTCCGGCACATGGATATGGATATCCTTCTTCTCGAAGACCTCGTCCTTGATACCCAGGCGCGCTGCGCGGCTGCGCACGACTGTACGTGCCGCCTCAACAGACTCCTTCATCACGTCGCCAAGCGAGCCGGTGCGTGTGATCACGCCCTTGCCCGGCATCAACGCGGCTTCAATGGTCAGCAGGTCTCCGCCGACTTCGGTCCAGGCGAGGCCGACTACCTGGCCAACCTGGTTGTTGTCCTCGGCGCGGCCATAGGTGTACTTGCGCACACCCAGGAAATCGTTCAGGTTGTCGGGCGTAACCACGACCGGCGCGGTCATCTTCTTGAGCTGCAGTCCCTTGATGACCTTGCGGCAGATCTTGGACAAGTCGCGCTCAAGTGAACGCACTCCGGCCTCGCGGGTGTAATAGCGCACGATGTCGCGCACCGCGGATTCGCTGATGTCGAGTTCGTTGTCCTTGACGCCGTTATTCTTGAGTTGCTTGGGCAAAAGGTAGCGGATTGCGATATTGGTCTTCTCGTCCTCGGTATAGCCGGACAGACGGATCACCTCCATCCGGTCCAGCAAAGCCGGCGGGATGTTCATTGAATTCGACGTCGCGACGAACATCACGTCGCTCAGGTCGAAGTCGACCTCGACGTAATGGTCGCCGAACTTGTGGTTCTGTTCCGGATCGAGCACCTCCAGCAGCGCACTGGACGGATCACCACGGAAATCAGTACCGAGCTTGTCGATCTCGTCGAGCAGGAACAACGGGTTGCGCGTACCGACCTTGGACAGGCTTTGCAGCACCTTGCCCGGCATTGCGCCGATATAGGTGCGCCGGTGCCCCCGTATTTCGGCCTCGTCGCGCATGCCACCCAGCGCCACCCGCACATATTTGCGCCCGGTGGCTTTGGCAATCGATTGGCCCAACGATGTCTTGCCAACGCCGGGTGGGCCTACCAGGCACAGGATCGGGGCCTTGACCTTGTCTACCCGTTGCTGGACCGCGAGGTATTCAAGAATGCGGTCCTTGACCTTGTCCAGCCCGAAGTGGTCTTCGTTGAGCACGCCCTCGGCATTACCCAGGTCGTGCTTGATCTTGGTCTTGCTGCTCCACGGCAAACCGGCAAGCACCTCGATGTAGTTGCGCACCACCGCCGCCTCGGCCGACATTGGCGACATCAGCTTGAGCTTCTTGAGTTCACCTTCAGCCTTCTTGAGCGCCTCCTTGGGCATGCGCGCGGACTTGATCTTCTTCTCGATCTCATCGATATCGGCGCCGTCTTCTCCCTCGCCAAGCTCCTTCTGGATCGCCTTGACCTGCTCATTGAGATAGAAATCGCGCTGGTTCTTTTCCATCTGGCGCTTGACGCGACCGCGGATCTTCTTGTCCACATTGAGAATGTCGACCTCGCGCTCGATCTGCTCGAACAGGTTTTCAAGCCGGTCCTTGGGATTGGTCAGGCCCAGCACCGACTGCTTGTTTTCCAGTTTCAGCGGCAAATGAGCGGCAATGGTATCGGCTAGCCGGCCGGCGTCATCGATGCTGGAAATCGAGGTCAGGATTTCCGGCGGAATCTTCTTGTTCAGTTTGACGTACTGGTCGAACTGCTGCATCACCGCCCGGCGCAGGGCCTCGATCTCGCTTGCGGCGCCGCGCCCGGTGCCGACGCCTTCGGCCGCGGGTTGCACGGGGGTCACGTTGGCGGAAAAATGGGATTCGCCTTCCTCGATCTTGTTCACGGTAGCACGCTGCTGGCCTTCGACCAGTACCTTGACCGTGCCATCGGGCAGCTTGAGCATCTGCAGGATGGTCGAGACACAACCGACGTCGAACATGTCGCTCACCAGCGGATCGTCCTTGGCCGCCGCTTTCTGGGCCACCAGCATGATGCGCCGCTCCGATTCCATTGCCGCCTCGAGCGCCTTGATGCTCTTGGGCCTGCCGACAAACAAAGGAATGACCATATGCGGAAAAACCACGACGTCACGCAGCGGCAGCAGCGGCAAATCGATGGGCACGGCGGTCAGCAAAGTGGATCCGGACATGAGAGACCTTTTGTTGGTTACCAATTCAACATGGATGGCGCGTCGAATATTTCAACCCGCGTCCATTATGAATTGCGCACAGACATTGAAAACCGGCTAAACCGGTCTGTTAACCCGTCAGATCACGCAAAGGATCAGATTCAGGCTTTTTTCGCGAGTTCCCGGTAAACGAGAAGTGGCGGCTTGTTCTCTTCGATGGTCGTTTCATCGACCACCACTTTCTCCACATCGACGGCATTCGGGAGGTCGAACATGGTATCGATCAGGGACAGCTCCAGGATCGAGCGCAGGCCACGCGCCCCGGTCTTGCGCGCCAGTGCCTTGCGTGCAATCGCCTTGAGTGCGGACGGACGGATCTCCAGTTCGACGCCCTCCATGGCAAGCAGCTTGGCATATTGCTTGACCAGCGCGTTTTTGGGCTCAAGCAGGATCCGCACCAGCGCGTCTTCGCTCAGCTCGGCCAATGTCGCCACCACGGGCATGCGACCCACCAGTTCAGGAATCAACCCGAACTTGATCAGATCCTCTGGCTCGACATCCTTGAACAGCTCGGTCACGCTGCGCTGTGCCTTGCTCTTGACCGCGGCGCCAAATCCGATGCCGGAGGCTTCGGTGCGGTTCTCGATGACTTTCTCCAGGCCGGAGAACGCACCACCGCAGATGAACAGGATGTTGGTGGTATCGACTTGAACGAAATCCTGGTTGGGATGCTTGCGTCCTCCCTGCGGCGGCACGCTCGCCATCGTGCCTTCGATCAGTTTGAGAAGGGCCTGTTGCACACCCTCACCGGACACATCGCGGGTGATGGACGGGTTGTCCGATTTGCGCGAGATCTTGTCGATCTCGTCGATGTACACAATGCCGCGCTGGGCGCGTTCAACCTCGTAATTGCAACTTTGCAGCAACTTGAGGACGATGTTCTCGACATCTTCACCCACATAACCGGCTTCGGTCAGTGTCGTCGCATCGGCCATCACGAACGGTACGTCCAGCATCCGGGCCAGCGTCTGGGCCAGCAAAGTCTTGCCTGAACCGGTCGGACCGATCAGCAGGATGTTGCTCTTGGACAGTTCGACGTCGTCCTTTTTGGACTTTTCCTTGTGGCGCAGGCGCTTGTAGTGGTTGTAGACTGCCACCGCCAACGTGCGCTTGGCGGGTTCCTGGCCAATCACGTAGTTATCGAGGTTGGTCTTGATGTCAACCGGTGTCGGCAACTCCCCGCGAGCTTCCTTGGCGATAGTGCCGGCCGGCAGCTCGTCGCGGATGATCTCGTTGCACAGTTCGATGCACTCGTCGCACACGAACACCGACGGCCCGGCGATCAGCTTCTTGACCTCATGCTGGCTCTTGCCGCAAAACGAGCAATACAGTGTCTTCTCGCCCGACGAGCCCTTTTTCTCGGCCATGAAATCAACGCCCTTTCGAATACTGTTGCCATGATACCGAAGTCCCGGTACCCGCACGCCCGTACCCGGTCCGCCTGGCCGACCGGGTGTGGACTGCGGACAACACCCTTTCAGGCACGCTTCGAAATGACCTGGTCAATGACGCCGTACTCCTTGGCTTCGTCAGCCGACATGTAATAGTCGCGTTCGGTGTCGCGCGCAATGCGCTCCAGCGGCTGACCCGTGCGCTCGGCCAGGATCTTGTTGAGCTGCTCGCGCGTCTTGAGGATCTCGCGTGCCTGGATCTCGATCTCGGTGGCCTGGCCCTGGCTTCCACCCGACGGCTGGTGAATCATGACCTTGGAGTTGGGCAGTGAAAAGCGCTTGCCATTGGCTCCCGCCGCCAGCAGGAATGCGCCCATGCTGGCCGCGAAACCGACACACAGTGTCGACACATCGGCCTTGATGAAGTTCATGGTGTCGAATATCGCCATGCCGGCCGACACCGACCCGCCGGGCGAATTGATGTAGAACGAGATTTCCTTGTCCGGGTTCTCGCTCTCCAGGAACAGGAGCTGGGCCACCACCAGATTGGCCGTCTGGTCGTTCACCGGCCCGACCAGAAAGATCACGCGCTCCTTGAGCAGACGCGAGTAGATGTCGTAGGAGCGTTCGCCCCGGCCCGACTGCTCAATCACCATCGGGATCAAGCCAAGTCCTTGTAAGTCAAGTGCGCTCATATGTTTCTCCTGTTTTGCGTTGCCTGCAGGGATCAGGATTGACCCATCAACTCGTCGAATTCCACGGCCTTGTCGCTCACGACGGCCTTGGACAGCACGAACTGGGTCACATTGTTTTCCATCACCACGGCCTCGGCGTCATTCATGCGTTGTTTGTCGCTGTAATACCAGACCATCACCTCGGTCGGCTTCTCGTAGCTGGCCGCAACCTCTTCGATATGCGCTTTGACCTGATCCGGCTTGGCGCCCAGGTCGTGCGTGCGCACCAGCTCGCCCACCACCAGGCCCAGGCGCACACGGCGCTCGGCCTGCGGGCGGAACATGTCCTCGGGGATTGGCGCCTTGTCGGCGTCTTTCATGCCGCGCTTCTTCAAGTCGGCACGGGCGCTTTCGATCATGCGCTCGAGCTCGGCCTGCACCGTGGCCTTGGGCAGGTCAAGCTGGGCCTTGGACAGCAAGGCGTCCATCACCGACTGCTTGTTGCGCGCCATCACGCGGGTCTTGACCTCGCGCTCCAGGTTGCGCCGGATGTCG
>JAYUQC010000069.1:0-14162 GCA_043759735.1 Rhodoferax sp. | reverse complement strand
GGGCCGCAGGCGATATAGCTCGATCGCAGGCTCCAGGCACGACAGACTTCCCAGTAAGCATGCGTGCTGATGCCCAGCCGAAGTCCGGCGCACGCGATCGCCGCAAGATCAGCTGTGGCGAGATCTTCCTGACCCAGATGCACGCCGTATGCCCTCTCCTCGATCGCGATCTGCCAATGGTCATTAACAAACAGTTGGGCGCCAGCCTCGCGGGCGGCGGCAGCACTGGCGCGCACCTCGTCGCGCAGCTGCGGGTGGTGGGGATCCTTGACAGTAAGCAAGCGCGGCCTGGTGCCTTTTCACTCACGCGTGCACGAGCGAGGAATATCGGGATGTTCTCCCCGTCGTTGCGATGCATGCGGCGCGCCCGTTCGACGTAGTCGTTGAACTCCAGCTGGGCAGGGTTCGGGTTCCCGAAGGTTTTGCGCGTGTCCTCCGGATTCAGGAACCCGCCGCTCGCGCGCATCATCCGTACACAGTGACGTACGCTTGGCGGATCATCTTCAGGATCGCGAGCGAGGCGGCGATCATGTAGATGCGAAAGACTGGATTGTCCAAAGTGAATAGTTCCATCGTTTATGTCTTCCTTGGTAGAGAAGTGCGCATCAGATGTCAGGAAGCCCAACGCGATATCTGGCGCAATTTGCGCTCATGAAAAGGATGGGTGCTCAACAAGCTGTACAGGGATTCGGCTTGAGAACGGCTTTCAGCCTTGTTTTGCACTGTTCTTCCCTATTTTGTACAGTATCGAAAATTTCGACAATCACCGCAGATCTTTTGCATCGATTCTAGGCTCGGGGCAAGGAGATCTGGAAATTGAGAAAGCATTTTGAAAGACCGGTTTAACGGATCAACAGACATTCGCCCGGGCCGAGCCAGTGACGCAATGGGACACGATGTCGACCGTCACGGGCAATGCCTGACCGGCAGCCTGAATCATGCAATTCGGGCTGCCGGACTCGGTCCTCCTAATAAGCACCCATGTAATCGCGCTTGCCGATTTCCAACCCGTTGTGACGCAAGATATCGTACGCGGTCGTGACGTGAAAAAAGAACTGGGGCAAGCCATAGTTCGACAGATATGCCTGCCCGCTCAGCTTCTTTTCTTTTGGCGTACCGGGACGCAGCACGATCTCTTTGAATTCGCTGCCCTGAAAGGAAGCGCTGTCCAATGCATCGAGAAACGTCAGTGTTTTGGTGAGCAGCACGTCCAGATCGTGAGCACTTTGCTCATCACCTTGGAATGCAGGAACCTCGACACCGGCCAATCGCGCCGATATGCCGCGCGCGAAGTCCGCAGCGATCTGCACTTGCTTGAGCAGTGGGAACATGTCTGGAAAGAGACGCGCCTGCAATAGCGCGCCAGGGTCGATTGACTTGGATGCGATGTGGGCGTCGGCCTTGACGAGGATGGTTTTCAGGGCTGTCAGCATTTGCTTGAAAACAGGGACGGAGTTCGTATACATCGGGCTGGTCAGGCTGGTCATTGGTGCGTCTCTTCTTTCGGGGTGTGAAGGGGCGAGCATATGCCCAAAGCCCTGACTTGCGCATTTCACGTTCGAATGCGCAGCACCCGCAGCGATGATCAGACGCGGCCGAACTCTTGCCCCATTTCCCGCGCCCGATTACGCGCCGCATGCATGGCCCGGCGAAACAGGTCGTCGACCTGCGATGTTTCCATTGATGTGATCGCCGCGTGGGTGGTGCCGCCCTTCGATGTGACGCGCTGGCGCAATATCTGCGGCGCTTCGTCGGAACTGCGCGCCAGTTCGGACGCCCCGGCAAAGGTCGCGATGGCGAGCTGGTAGGCCTGAACCCGCGTCAGGCCCATCTCCTGGCCGGCCTCGGTCATGGCTTCCAGGAAAAAAAACACGTAGGCCGGGCCGGAGCCCGACAGCGCGGTGACGGCGTCCAGTTTGTCCTCGGCATCCACCCACAACAGTTCGCCGGTACTGCGGATGATCTGCTCGACCCCCGCCTTCTCCTCGGCACTGACGCCTGCGCGCGCGAACAGCGCGGTGATGCCCCTGCCAATCAGCGCCGGCGTGTTGGGCATGGCCCGCACGATCCTCGCATTGCCGAGCCAGCGCGCAATGCTGTCGCTGGGAATGCCGGCGGCGACACTCAGGTGCAGCGCAGAGCGCGTATGGGTGGCCACGGGCAGTGCGGCTTCCTTGAAAGTCTGCGGTTTGACCGCCCACACAACGGTATGCGCCTTGGCAAGAAACGCCCCAGGTGCCGCCTGAGCCACCAGCCCGAACTGGTCGCGCAGCTTGTCCCGCGCCTCTTGCCAGGGTTCGACGACGGAGATCGCTTCCGGTGTCGCGCTGCCGTGCCGGATCAGGCCCTGAATGATGGCGCTGGCCATGTTGCCGCCGCCGATGAATGCGATGTGATTGATCATGGAATGTCCCGCTGTGCCCTGCATGCGATAACGTGCAGGGTCAAGTGCCGCAGTTTAGGGCGACCCGCCCTGAGCTCAGCGTTTTCGCCCGAATCACGCAATCGGCTGTCAGGCCACGGTTTGCCGCACCGCGTGTTCCCAACGCTCCATCAGGCCGCGCGCCTGGCTGGGCGACATGGACGGTTCGAAGCGCCGTTCGGATTGCCACAAACCCGTCAATTCATCGGTGCTTTTGTAGATGCCTGTTGAAAGGCCCGCCAGGTAGGCGGCACCCAGTGCTGTCGTCTCGGTGACGGCGGGCCGTACCACCGCGATTCCCAATAGGTCGGCCTGGAATTGCATCAGCAGGTCGTTGACACAGGCGCCACCGTCGACCCGCAGTTCTCGCACCGCCGCGCTGCCGGCGTCAAGCGCATCACGCGTCATGGCCTGCAACAAGGCGGCACTTTGAAACGCAATGCTCTCCAATGCCGCGCGGGCAATATGCGCCATCGTGCTGCCGCGTGTGAGGCCCGTAATGGTGCCGCGCGCATCCGGTTTCCAATAGGGTGCGCCCAGACCGGTAAACGCCGGCACCATGACGACACCACCCGAGTCCGGCACACTTTCGGCCAGCGCCTGCACTTCACCACTGGCCTGGATGGCATTGAGGCCGTCGCGCAACCACTGCACGACCGCACCGCCCACGAAAACCCCGCCTTCGATCGCAAACTGGGTCTGATCGCTGGTCTGGGCGGCACTGGTTGTCAGTAGCCCGTTGTGCGAGCTTTGAAACTGCTGTCCGGTGTGCATCAGCATGAAACAACCTGTGCCATAGGTGTTCTTGACCATGCCCGCCGTGAAGCAGGCCTGGCCGAACAGCGCACTTTGCTGGTCGCCTGCCACCCCACCAATGGCAATCGCGTGGCCCAGATGGCCGGGGTCGATCTCGCCAAACAGCGCGCTCGAGGGTTTCACCTGCGGCATCATCGCCGCGGGAATATCGAGCGCCTGCAGCAACTCCGGGTCCCACTGGTTGTCATGGATGTTGAACAACATGGTGCGTGCGGCATTGCTGACATCGGTGGCGTGCACCGCACCATTGGTCAAGCGCCAGATCAACCAGCTGTCGACGGTGCCGAATGCCAGTTCGCCGTTGGCCGCGCGCTGGCGCGCGCCC
The DNA here is from genome assembly GCA_043759735.1 of Rhodoferax sp. Lineage (GTDB taxonomy): Bacteria > Pseudomonadota > Gammaproteobacteria > Burkholderiales > Burkholderiaceae_C > CAISIP01. Next base: position 10,599 of record JAYUQC010000069.1, on the reverse strand, counting down.
GGCACCTGGTCCAGTATCCACTTGAGTTTGGTGCCTGAAAAGTAGGCGTCGATCACGAGGCCGGTCTTGGCCTGGATGGTGTCGGCCATACCGCGCGCGCGCAGCGCCACGCAGGTCGGTTCGGCGCGCCGGTCCTGCCAGACGATTGCATGGTGTATCGGCGCGCCGCTGGCCCGGTCCCACACGACGGTGGTTTCGCGCTGGTTGGTGATGCCGATGGCGTGTATCTCGCTGGCCCGGACGCCGGCCTTGACCAGCACTTCCCGCGCCGTTGCCAGTTGGGTACGCCATATCTCGTGCGGATCGTGTTCGACCCATCCGGGCTTCGGATAGATTTGTGTGAGTTCCTGCTGGGCGATTGCCTGTGGGCGGCCATTGGCGTCAAAGACAATGCTGCGCGAGCTCGACGTGCCCTGGTCCAGGGCTAGCAGGTAGGTCATGGTGCGGTGCTCAGTGCGGGGTGAAAAATCGGGGCTTGGGGGCCTTGCGGCATGCAAACGTCGCACCGCACGCCAGCTTCCGCCAGCAATGCGGCGAAAGGCTCTGGCGGTGGCGCGTCGGTAAACAGGCGATCGATCTGGCTCAGGTTCGCCACCTCGACCATCGCCTGGCGCTGAAATTTGCTGTGGTCTGCCGCCAACCAGACCTCGCGCGCATGCGAAATGATGGTTTGTGAAACCTTGACCTCCCTGAAGTCGAAATCCCGTAGCGATCCATCGCTTTCAATTCCCGATATGCCGATGATGGCGATGTCGACTTTGAATTGGCGGATGAAATCGACGGCCGCCTCACCGACGATACCGCCATCGCGACTGCGCACCACGCCGCCGACAACGATGACCTCGCTGGCGGTGTTGGCGCGCAGGATGCTGGCGACGTTCAGGTTGTTCGTGATGACCCGCAAGCCTCTGTGCTGCAACAGTTCTCTGGCAATTGCCTCGGTGGTGGTGCCGATGTTCAGGATCAACGAGCAGTCATTGGGTACGGCGGCTGCAACCGCGCTGGCGATGCCGGCTTTCTCGTCCGCGTAGAGATTCTCGCGTTGCTGGTGCGCCATGTTGTTCACCGTAGAGCCTGGTACCCGCACACCTCCATGAAAACGTAGCAGCAAGCCTTCGTCTGCCAGTTTTTGAACATCGCGGCGTACCGTTTGCAGGGTCACGTCCAACTGCGAGGCGAGCTGCTCGACGGAAGCGGATGTCATGGCATGGACGATGGTGAGCAGCCTGAGTTGCCGGGGATTGGGGTGCATAGGTGTGGCCAGACGTTGGCTTATTGGGGTGTTACAACTCTAATTCGAAAGAAAAGGAACAAACACAGGGTAAATACTGACACATAAAGAATCAAAACGAACAAAAATGAGCAAACTCGAAGAGCTTTCACCAGGCTTTGGATTCAATCGTTAAGGGCGGCGTGATGCAGTTGACTCTGGAAGGCATCGTCAAGAAGGTCGGGCCGCAAACCTGGCTGCACTCGATGAGTGTGGCGCCCCGCAGTGGAGCCGTGACCGTTCTGCTGGGCGCGACACAGGCCGGCAAGACCAGCCTGATGCGCATCATGGCGGGTCTGGACGTGCCGTCCAGTGGTCGTGTGCTGGTCGATGGCCAGGACATGGTTGGCGTGCCGGTGCGCGAGCGCAATGTCGCGATGGTGTACCAGCAGTTCATCAATTACCCGTCGCTGCGGGTGCGCGACAACATTGCATCGCCTTTGAAGCTTCGGGGCGACAAGGATGTCGAGCGCAGGGTGCGCGCCCTGGCCGAGAAACTGCACATCGAGATGTTCCTGGATCGATTCCCGGCCGAGCTCTCGGGGGGGCAGCAGCAGCGCGTGGCGTTGGCGCGCGCCCTGGCCAAGGACGCGCCCTTGATGCTGCTCGACGAACCCCTGGTCAACCTGGACTACAAACTGCGCGAAGAGCTGCGTGACGAGTTGACGGCGCTTTTTGCCGCAGGCGACTCCACCATCATCTACGCCACGACAGAGCCGGGCGAAGCCCTGCTGTTAGGTGGTTACACCGCGGTGATGGACGCTGGTGAACTGTTGCAGTACGGCCCAACCGCCGAAGTCTTTCATAACCCGAAGTCGCTGCGTGTAGCGCGTGCCTTCAGTGACCCGCCGATGAACCTGCTTGGCGCCACTGTGCGCGCCGATGGCGAAACGGCGGGTGGTTTCGACGTGCAACTCGATGGTGGGCCGTTGCTCCGATTGCCGTTGCCAAAAGCGGGATCCGCCAAAGTGACAGTCGGGATGCGCGCCAGTGCCTTGCGCGTGACGGCCCAGCCGGGCGATGTCGAGTTGGATGGCAAGGTCGAACTGGCCGAAATTTCTGGCTCCGACACCTATGTCCACCTGCATACGCTGGTGGGTGAACTGGTGGCGCAACTCACCGGAGTGCACTACTTCGATCTGGGGGTCCGGATGCCGCTGTATTTCAGTCCAGAACAGGTTTTTGTGTTTGACGCCCAGGGCATGCTGCTGCTTGCTCCGCCTAGGGCCGGGCGGGACTAGGATGAAACTACCCCCACGCGCACTGCGTTCGCTGCCCCCCGAGGGGGCTGTCAGTCCCTTCGGAGCGGCCGGGCGGGACTGACATGGCACGCATCGAACTCGACATTGCCCACGCCTACAAGCGCGACCCCCAGCAGGACAGTGATTACGCGTTGTTGCCTTTGAAAATGACGTTCGACGATGGTGGCGCGTATGCGCTGCTCGGCCCGTCAGGCTGCGGCAAGACAACGCTGCTCAACATCATGTCCGGCCTGGTAACGCCGTCCCGGGGGAACGTGCATTTTGACGGTGGAGACGTCACTGGTTTCTCGCCGCAACAGCGCAATATTGCCCAGGTGTTCCAGTTCCCGGTCATTTACGACACGATGACGGTGGCCGAAAACCTTGCATTCCCACTGCGCAACCGCAAGTGGTCGAAGGAAAAGGTTGACAGGCGTGTTGGCGAAATCGCCGAGATGCTGGAGATGAGCGGGCAGTTGAATCAGCGCGCAGCCGGTCTGGCGGCAGACGCCAAACAGAAGATATCGTTGGGGCGCGGCCTGGTTCGCCCCGATGTGTCGGCGGTGTTGTTTGACGAACCACTCACGGTGATCGATCCCCACCTCAAGTGGCAGTTGCGCCGCAAGCTCAAGCAGATTCACCACGAACTCAAGCTGACCCTGATTTATGTGACGCACGATCAGGTTGAGGCATTGACCTTTGCCGACCAGGTCGTGGTCATGGCCCAGGGGCGCGCGGTGCAGGTCGGATCGCCGGCCGACCTGTATGAACGTCCGAGCCACACCTTCGTGGGCCATTTCATTGGTTCACCGGGCATGAATTTCCTGCAAGCCACGGTCAAGGCGGGTGCGCTGAAAGTGGCTGGCGCCACGCTGAGCCCGGGAGCCGGGCGCAGCTTGCCCGAAGGAGAGATCAAGCTCGGCGTCCGGCCGGAATATGTCGCCGTGGCCGAAGCCAATGCGCCAGGTGCATTGCCCATGGTCGTCTCGCAGATCCAGGACGTCGGAACCCACACCATGTTGAGCGCGGTGTGCGATGGGCAGACTGTCAAGGCGCGCCTGTCAAGTTCCGCTGCCCACCCGGGTCTGGGCAGTGTGGTCTGGCTGACGGTGATCGGTGAGCACACCTGCTTTTACAAGAACGAGGAGATCGTGGCATGAGCACCACTACGAAGCCGGTCAACCAGAAGGCCTGGTTCATGGTCTTGCCGGTACTGATCTGCGTTGCCTTCTCGGCCATCTTGCCCCTGATGGTGGTGGTGAACTATTCGGTGCAGGACATCATCTCGCTGGAGCGCCGGGTGTTCGTCGGCACCGAATGGTTTGCCGCCATCATGCGCGACGAGGAGTTGCACGGCGCCTTGCTGCGCCAGGTGGGCTATTCTTTCGCCGTGCTCGCGGTTGAACTGCCGCTCGGCATCCTGCTGGCATTGTCCATGCCCGCCCAGGGCTGGAAGTCCTCCGTGGTACTGGTGATTGTTTCGTTGTCGCTGCTGATTCCCTGGAACGTGGTCGGCACTATCTGGCAAATATTTGGTCGCACCGACATCGGGCTGATGGGCGCAGCGCTGCAGGGAATGGGTATCGACTACAGCTACACCGGAAATGCCGCGCACGCCTGGCTGACGGTTCTGCTGATGGACGTCTGGCACTGGACTCCACTCGTGGCATTGCTGGGTTATGCCGGACTGCGTTCCATCCCGGACGCTTACTACCAGGCGGCCAGCATCGATGGCGCCAGCAAGCTCGATGTGTTCTGGTACGTGCAACTGCCAAAAATGCGCGGCGTGCTGATGATTGCGGTGCTGCTTCGGTTCATGGACAGCTTCATGATCTATACCGAGCCGTTTGTGCTGACTGGCGGAGGTCCCGGCAATTCGACCACCTTCCTGTCACAGTTCCTGACGCAAAAAGCCGTCGGGCAGTTTGACCTCGGGCCGGCAGCAGCCTTCTCGCTGATCTATTTCCTGATCATCTTGTTGATGTGTTTCGTTCTGTACAACTGGATGCAACGCGTGGGCACTCAGCCAAAGGAGGGCGGTCATGACTAAGCCGAGGTTCCAGAAGAGGACGCTGTTTCTGCTCGCGTACATCGTCTTTGCCTTGCTGCCCATTTACTGGATGGTCAACATGTCGTTCAAGACGAACAACGAGATCGTGGCCGGCTTCACGCTGTTTCCGGACCATTTCACCTGGGACAACTACATCACCATCCTGACCGATCCGGCCTGGTACTCGGGTTACATCAACAGCATGATTTACGTCGCCATCAACACCGTGATCTCGCTCACGGTGGCATTGCCCGCGGCCTATGCGTTTTCCCGCTACAGCTTTCTGGGCGACAAGCACGTGTTTTTCTGGCTACTGACCAACCGCATGACACCACCAGCCGTGTTCCTGCTGCCGTTTTTCCAGCTCTACAGCTCGGTTGGTCTGATGGATACCCACATCGCGGTGGCGTTGGCGCATCTGTTGTTCAACGTACCGCTGGCGGTCTGGATTCTGGAGGGATTCATGAGTGGCATTCCACGTGAGATCGACGAGACCGCCTATATCGATGGCTACTCGTTCCCGCGTTTCTTTATCCGGATCTTCCTGCCGCTGATCAAGGCCGGCGTAGGTGTTGCTGCATTCTTTTGCTTCATGTTCAGCTGGGTCGAACTGCTGTTGGCCCGGACCTTGACCAGTGTCGACGCCAAGCCGATCGCGGCCACGATGACGCGAACGATTTCGGCCTCGGGCATGGACTGGGCCACCCTGGCCGCGGCTGGCGTGCTGACGATCGTACCGGGCGCGATCGTGATCTGGTTTGTTCGCAACTACATCGCGAAGGGTTTCGCGATGGGTCGCGTTTGACGGGAGACACAGATGTACCAATGGATGGCGTGGACCACACCGGTGGCCGTGTTTTTCACCTGCATCGGACTCATGCTGGTTGGCATGACGATCTGGGAAATCAGGTCGCCCACCAGCCTGCGACGGGGATTTTTGCCAATTGAGACGACGCGCGGCGACCGGCTGTTCATTGGCCTGCTGGCTGCGGCCTACACCAACCTGGCCTTTGTGGGCGTCAGCGGGTGGATTTCCGAGTGGCTGGATTTGGAGACCGATCCCTCGATCTGGATCAGTGCGATGGCATCGCTGGGGCTGCTCGTGTTGATCATGCGCCGAGGATAGCGTCGAATTGAAAATGAGCGGCTTGCCCCCCCTGGAGCCGCTTTGTCCTAGTCATACAGGGGCTGTTAGACCTAAGGAGACCCTCAATGAAAGTGAAGTATTCCGTTCTGGCCGTGGCGATGGCATGCGCCGTGACCAGCCAAACATGGGCCGATGAGGCTGCGGCCAAGAAATGGATCGATGCTGAGTTTCAGCCGTCGACCCTGTCCAAGGCGCAACAAACCGCTGAGATGAAATGGTTCATCGACGCCGCCAAGAAGCTGCAGGCCAAAGGGGTGAAGCAGATTTCCGTCGTGTCCGAGACGATCTCCACACACGAGTACGAGTCCAAGACGCTGGCCAAGGCCTTCGAAGAGATCACCGGCATCAAGGTCGTGCACGACCTGATCGGTGAAGGCGACGTGGTCGAGAAGCTGCAAACATCCATGCAATCGGGCAAGTCCATTTACGACGGCTGGATTACCGACTCGGATTTGATCGGCACCCATTACCGCTACGGCAAGATATTGAACCTGACCGACTACATGGCAGGCAGTGGCAAGGAGTGGACCAATCCGGGCCTCGATGTCAAGGATTTCATCGGCACCAGCTTCACCACCGCGCCGGATGGCAAGCTGTACCAATTGCCTGACCAGCAGTTCGCCAACCTGTATTGGTTCCGGGCCGACCTGTTCGCCAAACCGGAACTCAAGGCACAGTTCAAGGCCAAATACGGCTACGACCTGGGTGTGCCTTTGAACTGGAGCGCTTACGAAGACATCGCTGCGTTCTTCACCAATGACGTCAAGAACATTGACGGCAAGCCGATCTACGGCCATATGGACTACGGCAAGAAAGATCCATCGCTCGGTTGGCGTTTCACCGACGCCTGGTTGTCCATGGCCGGCTCTGCCGACATCGGCATTCCCAATGGCAAGCCGATCGACGAATGGGGAATCCGCACCTCTGCCGACGGCTGTACTCCGCTCGGGGCATCTGTCTCTCGCGGCGGGGCAACCAACTCGCCCGCCGCTGTTTACGCCCTGACCAAGTACATCGACTGGATGAAACTGTACTCGCCGAAGGAAGCGATCGGCATGACTTTCGGCGAGGCCGGACCGGTTCCTGCACAAGGGCAGATCGCACAACAGATTTTCTGGTACACCGCATTTACCGCCGACATGATCAAACCCGGCCTGCCGGTTGTGAATGCCGATGGGACGCCCAAATGGCGCATGGCACCCGGACCCAATGGTCCGTACTGGAAGCAGGGCATGCAGAACGGTTATCAGGACGTCGGCTCCTGGACGTTCTTCAAGAACCACGATGTCAACAAAGTGGCTGCTGCCTGGTTGTACGCGCAGTTCGTGACCGCCAAAACCACTTCGCTGAAGAAAACCATGGTCGGCTTGACCCCGATCCGCGAGTCGGACATTCAGTCCCAGGCAATGACGGACATGGCGCCCAAACTTGGAGGTTTGGTGGAGTTCTATCGCAGCCCGGCGCGGGTTGCCTGGACACCCACCGGTACCAATGTGCCGGACTATCCGAAATTAGCGCAGCTGTGGTGGAAAAACGTGGCTGTGGCGGTGACTGGCGAGAAGACACCACAGGCGGCGATGGACAACCTGGCTGGCGAGATGGATGACGTCATGGCCCGCCTGCAGCGCTCGGGTATGTCGGTCTGTCCGCCAAAATTGAACGCCAAGAGCGACCCCAAGAAATGGTTGAGCGACAAAGGGGCGCCCTGGGCGAAACTGGCAAATGAAAAGCCGAAGGGCGAAACCATCGCGTACGACACCCTGTTGAACGCGTGGAAAAACGGCAAGGTCCGCTGATGGGCGTCGTGTCGACGCCTATGGCGTGAGAATGGCCGTGTGGTCCGTTTGATCACACGGCCCATTCTTTCTGTGCCACTTCCTCCTTGCGGGGAAGCGGCCGGCCCATGGCAGTGACATTTGAGGAATCCCGACATATGGGAACGGACACGCCGCCACTACCGACCCGTCGCGAGGCATTGATCGGTCGCCTGGCGCAGCCGAGGACCTACGATGTGGCCGTCGTCGGTGGTGGTGCCACCGGGCTCGGGGTCGCGCTGGACGCGGCGCTGCGCGGCTTTTCGGTGGTGCTGGTCGAATCACATGACTTCGCCAAGGGCACCTCGTCGCGTGCGACCAAACTGGTGCACGGCGGCGTGCGCTACCTGGCGCAGGGCAACATCGCGCTGGTGCGCGAGGCCCTGCAGGAACGAACCACGCTGCTCAACAACGCGCCGCATCTGGCGCAGCCGCTGGCGTTTGTCATGCCGTCCTACCATTGGTGGGAAACTCCTTTCTACGGCGCCGGCCTGACCGCCTATGACCTGCTGGCCGGCAAGGCCGGCCTGGGAGCCACCCGCTTGCTGAATCGGGGCCAGACGCTGAATTTGTTGCCCAACGCCAAAAGCGAGGGCCTGCGCGGAGGTGTTCAATATTGGGATGGCCAGTTCAACGACGCCCGGCTGGCGCTGGCACTGGCCCGCAGTGCGGCCGCGCAGGGCGCGCTGCTGGTCAACTATTGCCGGGCGGACGATCTCATCAGCGAGGCTGGCAAGGTGGCAGGACTGCGCTGTACCGACACCGAGACTGGTCGGCCGGTCGAATTGCGGGCCCATTGTGTGATCAACGCTACCGGCGTGTGGGTCGATGACCTGCGCCAAAAAGATGGACAGGCTCACCAGGGCGACGGTCGCCGGCCGACCAGGGCCATGGTCGCGCCGAGCCAGGGCGTGCACATGGTGGTCGATCGCACATTCCTGCCCGGTAATACCGGCCTGATGGTTCCCAAGACCGCCGATGGGCGGGTTTTGTTTGCGGTTCCCTGGCTGGGCAAGGTCATTTTGGGCACGACGGACACGCCGCGCAACGATTTGGCGCGCGAGCCCGAACCTTTTGACGAGGAAGTGCAGTTCATCCTGTCGGAGGCCGCGCGCTACCTGCAGCGGGCGCCGACCCGCGCGGACGTGCGCAGCGTCTGGGTCGGACTGCGGCCGTTGGTAAAGCCGCAGGACGATGATGGCGACAACACCAAGGGCCTGAGTCGGGAGCACACGGTGCTGGTCAGCCGCAGCGGCCTGGTCACCGTGACTGGCGGTAAATGGACGACCTATCGGGCCATGGCCGAGGATGTTCTGCAGAAATGTTTCGACAAGGCCCTGTTGCCTGCCCGGCCGGCCGGTGCGACGGTTCGATTCAGACTCGCGGGCGCCACCCGGCAGGGCGGATCGGCGCCACCGCCCTCGATCAGCCTGGAGCCCGGACTGCACAGCTACGGCGATGAGCAGGCTCTGCTGCAAACCTTGCCGGGCAACGACAACTGGCTGGCGCCCGGGCTGTCGGTGGCCATGGTGCGGTTTGCCGCACGTTTCGAATATGCCCGCAGCGTCGAGGACATGCTGGCACGGCGGTCCCGGCTGCTGTTCCTGGACGCCCGGGCGGCCATGGAACTGAGCTCCTGGGTCGCCGAGATCCTGCGCGAGGAGACCGGCCAGGACCCGCAGGCCGCCGCTTTTCGTGCCCTTGCGGCGAAATATTTGCTGTCACCAGTTTGAAGTTCGTTGACGCCCCCCTATCGGTGGTGCATAATCGCGGGCTTCGCTCTTCATTGAGTGAATGAGAATCTGCCCAATAGGGGGCGGTGTGAGTGGTTCACGCCGCCAACGACGGGCCCAAGACTGACCTGTGGGTGCCTTGCAAGTTGCATGGTGCTTCACGGGTGCAAGTTGGGAACAACATACATGATCCAGACTGAATCCCGATTGGAAGTCGCCGACAACACCGGCGCCAAGTCCGTCCTGTGCATCAAGGTGCTCGGCGGCTCCAGGCGCCGTTACGCCAGCGTAGGCGATGTCATCAAGGTGAGTATCAAGGAAGCCGCTCCGCGTGGCCGCGTCAAAAAAGGCGAGATCTACAGCGCTGTGGTGGTACGTACCGCCAAGGGCATTCGCCGTAGTGACGGATCCCTGGTCAAGTTCGACAGCAATGCTGCCGTCTTGCTCAATGCCAAGCTCGAGCCGATCGGCACGCGCATCTTCGGGCCGGTCACGCGCGAACTGCGGACCGAGAAGTTCATGAAGATCGTGTCGCTCGCTCCCGAAGTACTGTAAGGACAAGCCATGAACAAGATTCGCAAAGGCGACGACGTCATCGTGCTCACAGGGCGCGACAAGGGCAAGCGCGGCAAGATTTCGCTGCGCAAGGATGATTCCTATGTGCTGATCGAGGGCATCAACCTCGTGAAGAAACATACCAAGCCCAACCCGATGAAGGGAACGACGGGTGGGATCGTGGAAAAGGCGATGCCGATCCACCAGTCCAACGTGGCGATTTTTAACGCGGTGTCCGGCAAGGCTGACCGGGTAGGCATCAAGCAGTTGGCAGATGGCAAGCGCGTACGCGTTTACAAGTCCAGCGGCGAAGAAATCAAGGTGACATGAAAATGGCGCGTCTGCAAAAATACTATCGCGAAAAAGTCGCTCCGGACCTGATCGAGAAATTCGGCTACAAATCGCCGATGCAGGTGCCTCGCCTGACCAAGATCACACTCAACATGGGTGTGAGCGAGGCGGTCGCCGACAAGAAGGTCATGGACAACGCCGTGGCCGACCTGACCAAGATTGCGGGCCAGAAGCCGGTCGTCACCAAGTCGAAAAAGCCTATCGCCGGTTTCAAGATCCGTGAAGGCCAGGCCATTGGTTGCATGGTCACGCTGCGCGGCGTGCGCATGTTCGAGTTCCTGGACCGTTTCGTCACCGTCGCGCTGCCCCGGGTACGTGACTTCCGCGGCATCTCCGGTCGCGCGTTCGATGGCCGTGGCAACTACAACATCGGCGTGAAAGAGCAGATTATTTTCCCTGAAATTGAATACGACAAGGTCGATGCCTTGCGCGGTCTCA
>JAYUQC010000068.1:0-40033 GCA_043759735.1 Rhodoferax sp. | reverse complement strand
GCTGGATGGGTGGCTGGATGGGGGGATACGGCGGGATGTGGATGCCGATTCTGCTCGCCATCGCGGTGATTGCACTCGTCGTATGGATCGTCAGGCGCAGCGGCAAATGATTCACTCGTCCACGTAATTTCAGTCCAGACCTTTTGATATTCCAGTCCATTTTTTTAACCCACCCAGGAGATTGTCATGACCTATTTTCGAACCATTGCACTTGCCCTTGCCATCAGCAGCGCCGGCCTGCTGGCCGCCTGCAGTACCGCCCGGACGATGCCGATGGGCAGTGCTTCCGCCGCCGGCATGGGCTCAGCCGAACATATGGCAAAGATGGATATGCAGATGAAGACCATGCACGAGATGCACATCAAGATGATGAACGCCAAGACCCCTGGCGAGCGCCAGGCGCTGATGGCCGACCACATGAAGGCGATGCAGAGCGGCATGGGCATGATGAAGGACATGCCTGGCATGGGGGGCATGCCCGGCATGGGCAGCCCCAAGGGCATGTCGCCGGAGATGGCCGAGCATCACAAGATGATGATGCAGCACATGGCAATGATGAAGATGATGATGGACATGATGGCGCAGCGCATGCCCTCATAGCCATCAAGCACTGAGCACGATGCCATGACCCAAACCCATCGAATGGAATCTCCCGCCGCTGCTTCGAGCTACGGCTTTCACTGCGTCCTGCCGGAGCGCAACTTTGCCAAGGCGATCGACGCGGTCACCGTGGCGCTGAAGACCGAAGGCTTCGGTGTACTGACCGACATCGACGTGCAAGCCACGATGAAGGCCAAGCTCGGTATCGACGGGCGCCCGTACCGGATCCTTGGTGCCTGCAACCCGCCGCTCGCGCACCAGGCACTGACGGCCGAGCCCGATATCGGCCTGCTGCTGCCGTGTAACGTGGTCGTGCGTGAGGAGGCCGATGGCCGCCTCGTCGTCGGTTTCATGGACCCGGTGGCGGTGATGCAGATGACCAGCAATGCCGAGGTCGGCCGCGTCGCGACCGAGGTACGCGCCAGGCTGGAACGGGTGCGATCGGTGCTGGTCGCGCAACCCGCCGGGCGCCTTCCCACCTGAAGGAGGACCACATGTTCTACGACGGAGGCTACGTGGGTGGCATGCACCGGATTCTCGTTGGAGATGAACTGACCCGGCATTTGTCACATCCCGGTGGTTCAATTCGATCGCTCGTATTTCATTGAAGTCTGTTGGAGGTCTCCATGGATGTGATGATCGTCGCGACAAGGGCATGCATGCACCGCAGGAACCTTGAAAGGGAACTGGAGCATTTGCGGATTCCGTACCGCGTGTGTTTCGTGGAAGAGTGCACCGATCCGGTCCAGAAGTTCGGAATTCATCATTCGCCGAATCGGGTGGTGGACGATGAGATCGTATTCCGGGAACAGCCGACAGAAGTGGAACTGCGCGCCTACTTCGACACCAAGATATAAGTTCGGCCCGGAATGTAGCGCCAATGAAACGGGGGATGTCCCGGCTAACCAAGGAACAATTCATGAAACATTCACTTATGGGAAAAATTGACGCGTTGTTGCTGATCGGCAGATCGTCGAGATGCGCAGCAATTGCTCGCGGGAACGGAGGCTCCCAAAATTGGAGCGGAGAACTGCTCGTCGCTTTCTCAATGTCCGCGGGACTGTGACATGACGAAGCAGAACCACATTTCCCGCGTCTGGGATGTCATCGAGAAGGCGCGCGTCGGCATGCTGACGACGAAATTTGGCGGCGGCCTGCGCGCGCGGCCGCTGGAAGCGCGGACTGACCGCGACGCCGGCATCATTTGGTTCGTGACCGATGTACGTGGCGCCAAGGACGACGATATCGGCGCTGACCATGAGATCGGGCTCGTCTTCATCGATGAAAGTGATCACGCTTATCTCTCCATCACCGGCCGCGCTTTCGTGACACGCGACACCGCCAAGACGAAAGAGATTTGGAAGACAACCGACGACATCTGGTTGCCGGGCGGGCCCGACGGTCCGAATGTGCGCGTGCTTCGCGTCGAGCCGGTCACGGCCGAACTGTGGGATGGCCCGGCGAGCGCGGCGGTGGCGGTTTTCGAGTTCGCCGAAAAGCGATAAGAAGATGAACGCCGATCTTGTTGCACGCCTGGCCATCGGCCACGCTATGGCTGTGATTCGCCGCTGCCGGGCATGGCGCGGAGGAACATGTTGTGCCTGCAAGGTCGGCATGCAACTTCGAGCGGCAGATCAGCATTGGATCCGGTGCTCCGGCGGTCTGCACCATGTGTGAACTGCTCGCCATGTCGACGCGCCACCCGGCGCAGCTGACCGTTTCGCTGGAGGCACTGGCAAGCCACAGCGGCCCGGCCGGCGGCACCCGTGACGGTTGGGGCGCCGCGTATTTCCAGGGCCGCGATGTGGCGCTGTTTCGGGAGCCGAGCGCGGCCAGCGACAGCCCCCTGGTGCGTTGGCTGGGGCAAAGCGGTCCGGCCACCATCCTGGCGATCGCGCATATCCGCCGTGCCACGCTCGGAACGGTCTCGCTGTCGAACACCCAGCCCTTCGTGCGCGAGCTCGGCGGGCGTGCCCACGTGTTCGCGCACAACGGACATCTGCCGGGCATCGCGCGGTCACAAGAACTGGCATTCGACCATTTCCGTCTGATCGGGGATACCGACTCTGAACATGCCTTTTGCGCGCTGCTGGAACGTATGCACGCTTTGTGGCGCAGCGCGGCAGCGCCGCCATCGGTCCAGGAGCGATTGTCCGTGGTCACGCAATTTGCCGCCGATCTGCGCCCGTTGGGGCCGGCCAACTTTCTCTATGCCGATGGCGAGTTGTTGTTCGCCCACGGCCATCGACGCATACACCCGGCGAGCGGCCGTATCGAGCCGCCGGGTTTGTTTCGCTTGTCGCCAGTCTTGGACGTGGCGCAACAACCCCCCAGCGCCCAGAGCGCGCCGGCCGCGCTCGCGGCTCAGGCGCTGACGCTGATCGCCAGCGTGCCGCTCGACGGCAGGCAGTGGCAGCCTTTTGCCGAGGGCGAGGTCGTGGTCGTGTCGGCTGGTCAGACGAGCACTCAAACCAATCAGCCGGCGCCCGGAGCATCACCCGACGATGAACGCGCTGGCCGGACGCCCCAACTTGCTGGAGAGTCGTATGCTGAATAGAAGACAGTGGTTCCAGATCGCCGGCGCCACCGCCGTGGCTGGCGTCGGCGGCGCTGCCTGGATGGCATACGGGCCGGGCCGTTCCGCCAGGGGGGCAGGCGGGCCGTTTCAGAACTACCCCTTCGATCCGGTGGCGCCTCAGAACTTCCAGCAAAAGCTGTTCATCCCGGTTGCGAGCGGGCCGTTCGGGGTGCTCGATGTGACCGGGCCGCTGAAGATCCGTGCCACGGCGGCCAGTTTCCCGCTGATGCCTGGCCAGGAATCGCCCTTTCTGTTGTACCAGACCGAGCACGCGGGGCAGGCTTACCAGAACCCGATCCTGCGCATCGAGAGCGGCGCGCGATTTACCGCTAGCCTGGATAACGCGCTGGCCGAGCCGACCATCATCCACTGGCACGGTCTGCACGTGCCGGCGGCCATGGATGGTCACCCGTCCACCGCAATCGCTGCGGGAGCTCGCTTTGAGTATGACTTCACGGTGAATGACCGCGGCGGCACCTACTGGTACCACACGCATGCCCACGAGGTAACCGCCAGGCAGGCCTACCGGGGTCTGGCGAGCTACTTCCTGGTGGAAGACAACGACCAGCGCAACCTGGCCAAGGCACTCGATCTGCAGCTCGGCGTGACCGACCTGCCGCTGGTCATCCAGGACAAGCGCTTCGATGCGCAGGGCAAGCTGCAGTATCAGCCCAACCCCATGGACGCAATGATGGGCTGGCTGGGCGATATCGTGCTCACCAATCTGACCCCCAATGCGGTCCTGAGCGTCAGCCCGCGCAGCTACCGTTTTCGGCTGCTCAACGGGTCCAACGCGCGCATCTACCGGCTGGCTTTTGTCAAGGACAAGACGGCGTTGGAGTTTTCAGTCATCGGCACCGACGGCGGGCTGATCGAGCGGCCTGAAACCGTGACCGAGGCGTTCCTGGCGCCGGGCGAGCGCCTCGATGTGGTGTTCGACGCCGGGCAGGTGCAGCCCGGCAGCGACATCTTCCTCAAGAGCCTGGCGTTCGACCCGATGGAAAACGAAGGGACGGCTGGCGGCATGTCGGGGATGTCGGGCATGCAGGGAATGCCGGGCATGGACCACGGGACGGGGCGGACGACGGCGGGCATGGGGCAGATGATGGGTGGCATGGGCGGTTCACGACTGCTGCTGGGTCAGGAGTTCAATCTTTTGAAGCTGGTCGTCACGGCCGGGGACCGCATCGTGGCCAAGCTGCCGGCGACCTTGTCCCAGGTCCGCCCGATCCGCACCGAAGGCGCAACCGAGCGCAAACTGGAACTGTCGATGGCGATGATGCGCTTCCTGATCAACGGGCGCAGCTTCAGCATGCAGGAGATCGTGTTCGAGGTGAAGCGCGGCGCGGTGGAAATCTGGAGCATCCAGAACCCGGCCATCGGCATGCCGCATCCGATGCACCTGCACGGTTTCTCGTTCCAGGTGCTGGAACGGCAGAATAGCCCAGCGCCGCTGTCGGCCGCGGCGCGTTTCGGCAAGGGCCGAACGGTGAGCGACCTTGGCTGGAAAGACACGGTGCTAGTGTGGCCCGGTGAAACCGTGCGCATCGCCATCGACTTCGCGCACGACTTCCCGGGCAGCCAGACCTACGTTTTCCACTGCCACAACCTCGAACATGCAGATGCCGGAATGATGATCAATTTTCGTGTTCAGGCGTGACCGCGACCCAACGCAGCGAAAACACGCAGCTTGACCTTTGGAGGCTTCCGATGAATCACGAACATGCTCATTCACCACAACCGCCTCAACGGCCCGATGCGACAGCGCCGCGCCAGTCGCGCCCGGTCTGCGGCTTGAAGGCGATGTCGGGCAGCTCGGCGGTGGTGGCCATCAACGCGCTGATGCTCAAGCGCACCAAGCTTGCCGGCATCAAGAGGGTAGGATCGCCGGGTGCGCCGGCGACCGGCGCGAACGTGTGCTGGAGCATCGGCATGAGAGACCTGACACGCGCCGCAGACCTGAACTCGCCGAGCGAGCGTCGAGCTGCCACGGTGCATCGCGGCCTTGGCCTCCAGGAAAGGGTGGGCTGAATGTGCTTCTCGGCCACGGCCAGTTTCACGGCCAGTGCAGTTCTGCTCGGGGTCGGCACGCTGACGCTGCGTTCAGCGCTGGCCTCACATCAGCCGCGCGATTTGCCAATCGCGGCGATCCCGCTGTTGTTCGCGATCCAGCAGTTGGTCGAAGGAGTCATCTGGCTGACGTTCCGCGTCGATGCGCCGCAGCTGAACGCGGTGATGACTCACGTGTATTCGTTCTTCTCGCATGTGCTGTGGCCAGCGTACGTGCCGCTGGCGGTACTGCTGATCGAGCCGCCAGGGCGGCGTCGGCAAATGCTGCACGTGTTCGCCGCTGGCGGCTTCGCCGTAGCCGCCTACCTGCTCTACAACCTGCTGGTCTTCCCGATTGTCTCGCGGCCGATCGGCCAGCACGTCGAATACGTCTCACCGCACTTCTTCACTGCCGCGACGATGACGCTGTACCTGCTATCGACCACCGTGAGCCCGCTTTTCTCAACGCACCGATGGATCAAGGCTTTCGGCTTTCTGGCGCTGCTGGCTTTCGGCGCCGCGTACTACTTCTACGCGCAATGGTTCATCTCGGTGTGGTGCCTGTTCGCGGCGCTCTTGAGCGCGGTCATCTACCTCCACTTTGCGCTGCGGCGTGGCGATGCCTTCGATTCACAACGCGTTGCGACCCGGTCTGCAACACAAACTTCCAACTGACCACTATTTCTGGAGAACACTGCATGCGCAAACCATTGGCAATCCTGGCGGCCGTGACGGCCTTGAGCCTGACCGGCTGCGGCTACAACACCTTTCAAACCACCGACGAGCAGGTCAAGGCGGGGTGGGCTGAAGTCGTCAACCAGTACCAGCGCCGTGCGGACTTGATCCCCAATCTCGTCAGCACCGTGAAAGGGGAGGCGAAGTTCGAGCAGGAAACCCTGACGAAGGTGATCGAGGCGCGCTCGAAGGCGACATCCATCCAGGCCACTCCGGAACTGATCAACGACCCCGCAGCGTTCCAGAAATTCCAGCAGGCGCAGGGCGAATTGACCGGTGCTCTGTCGAGGCTGATGGTGGTGTCGGAACAGTACCCGAACCTGAGGGCCAACCAGGGATTTCGTGACCTGTCGGTGCAACTGGAAGGCACCGAGAACCGCATCACGGTGGCGCGTAACCGCTACATCAAGACCGTGCAGGACTACAACGTGACCGTACGGTCCTTCCCCTCCAACCTGACGGCGATGGTGTTCGGCTACAAGGAAAAGCCGACCTTCGCCGTCGAGAACGAAAAAGAGATCGCGAAGCCGCCCAGCGTGGGCTTCGACGCTGCGCCGGCCAAGCCCGCTGGCCCGGGATCCGGAGCGTCCAAGTGATTGAAGGCATCGGCTTGGGCAGGGCATTCCAGGTCGGCAGAGCGCTGCTGTCTGCAGGCTTGCTGGCATGTGCGCTGGGCTGGTCCGCGCATGGCGCAGCGCAAGTGGCCGTGCCGCCACTGACGGGGCATGTGATCGACCAGACCGGCACGCTGACTTCGGAGCAAAAAGCCGCGCTGGAACAAACGCTCACCGCCTTTGAAGCCCGCAAAGGCAGCCAGCTGGCCGTGCTGATGGTCGCCTCGTCAGCGCCGGAAGAGATCGAACAATTTGCACTGCGCGTGGCCGAGCAATGGAAGCTTGGACGCAAGAAGGTCGACGACGGCGTGATCCTCGTCGTCGCCAAGAACGATCGCGCGATGCGCATCGAGGTGGGCTATGGCCTGGAGGGAGCGCTCACCGATCTCACCAGCAAACGCATCATCAGCGAGACCATCCTGCCGCGATTCAAGGGCCAGGACTTCTATGGCGGCATCACGGCCGGTGTCGAGCAAATCATCCGCGTCGTCGACGGCGAGCCTTTGCCTGCGCCGAGTACCCGGTCGAGCCAGGGCATTGGCGATGTTCAGCAATACGCGCCCATGCTGTTCATTCTGGCGCTCGCCGTGGGCGGTGTGCTGCGCGCGGCGCTGGGCAAATTGCCCGGCTCGCTGGTCACGGGCGGCGTGGTCGCGGTGATCGCCTGGTTCGTGGTCGGCGCCATCTCGTTGGCGTTGGTCGCTGGCGTGGTTGCGCTGTTCGTCACCTTGATGGGAGGCGGCATGCTCGGTCGCGGCATGGGTGGCTACTACGGGGGCGGTGGTCGAGGTGGGGGTATGGGCGGAGGCGGCGGTTTCAGCGGCGGTGGCGGTGGCTTCGGCGGCGGCGGTGCGTCGGGAAGGTGGTAGTCATGAACATCGAACGCATCGCGCGCCACTTGCTGGTGACGGACGGACGCGTGAGTCGGACCTTTGGCCGCAGCGCCTTGAACAACATCGAAGCGGCCATCAAGGCCAGCGAGGCCGAGCACGTCGGCGAAATCCGGTTCGCGGTCGAGGGGGGACTGGACGGTGCGCCGTTGTTCAAGGGGCAATCGGCCCGGGAACGTGCGATCGAGCTGTTCTCGCAACTGCGTGTCTGGGACACCCAGCAGAACACGGGCGTGCTGATTTATCTGTTGCTTGCGGACCGTGCCGTGGAGATCGTTGCCGACCGGGGCATCCACGCCAAGGTGGATTCGCAGGAATGGAGCAAGGTCTGCCGGCAAATGGAGGTTGCCTTCAGGCAGTCGAACTTCGAGGCTGGTGTGTTGGGTGGCGTGCTGGCCGTGACGCGGCATTTGAAGCAGCACTTCCCTGCTGACAGCCGCGACAGGAATGAACTGCCGGACAAGCCGGTGGTGCTGTAAGGCACCGGCACCAGCATGGCGCCGTGAAGGCAGTGCGACAACCCGAAGCAGGAACCGCATGGAATGGCGGACAGAGGACTGGTTCTGGATCCTGACGTTCATTGCCTTCATCGCAATGCACATGGTCGGTCATGGTGGTCATGGCGGGCATGGCGGGCATGGCGGGCATGGCGGCGGGGACCGCGAGCGAAGTACGGATGGACGCACTGGCATCAGCGACCCACGGTGGGCCAGTGGGGGTGCTGGTCATCGACCACGAAAGCATGGGCATGACGCACCCTATGGCCGTTGTCGGCAGAACCCTGGGTGTGGGCGTGCCCGGGCGGCAAGTCCGGGTGTTCGTGCGCGATGACGTCGGGGTCCTGAGATGGCCAAACCATCCTGGCGACCCAGACGGCCAATGCGCCTGCACTGCCCAGCGCCACAAAGGTCGCGGTCATCCCGAAACGAGTACCGAGCCAGCCGGCCAGAGGATAGAACAACAACCAGCAGGCGTGCGACAGCGCGAACTGCGCCGCAAATAGCGCAGGACGATCCTCGGGATTCGAGGATCGCCGCAACAGGCGGCCGGAAGGAGTCTGGGCGGTGGAGTAACCCAGACCGAGCGCGAACCACAAGGCCATCAGCGAAACATGTCCGACCATCAATGTGCCTGCGAACATGCCTGCGACGAGCAACCCGCTGCCTGCGAGCATCACGCTTCGGTCCGTCAATTTCTCCAACAGGCGTGGCAACGCCAGTGCAGCCACCATGGAACCTGCGCCGAAACCGGCCAACGCCACGGCGACCGCACTCTGGGTGAGACCCCAACCGGCCTGAACGATGACCACCGTGTTGACAAAAACCATGGAACCCGCCGCAGCCACGGCCGCATTGACGGCCAGCAGTCCGCGCAACCGGGGCGTGGCCAGGTAGATTCGAAGCCCACGTGTGGTTCGGTCGTAGATGCCTCGGCGCTGCGGCGCCGCAGGCGCCGGCAAGGCCACCGTCAGCACCAGTGCTGCCGAAGCCAGGAATCCCACCACCGTGCCGGCAAACAGATCGTGAAAACCAATCACCGTGAGCAAAGCAGCCGCAAGCATCGGGCTGATCAGGCTCTCCATGTCGTATGCCAGGCGTGACAGCGACAAGGCCTTGGTGTAGTCCTTCTCCTGCGGCAGTACGTCGGGGATGGTGGCCTGGAAGGTGGGCGTGAAGGCAGCCGACGCCGCCTGCAGCACAAAGATCAGCACGTACACCTCCCAAATCTGGGAGACAAACGGCAGCACCAGGGCAACACCTGCCCGCACCAGGTCCAGCGTGACCAGCATGGTGCGTCTGGGTAGGCGCTCGGCAAATGCGGCTGCGACCGGTGCCACGCCAACATACGCGATCATCTTGATGGCCAATGCCGTACCCAGCACCATGCCCGCGTTGTCACCGGCCAGATCAAAGGCCAGCAGCCCCAGCGCCACCGTGGCCAGCCCGGTTCCGATCAAGGCAATCACCTGGGCGGCGAACAAATGGCGGTAGGTGCGGTCGGCGAGTATGTCAAGCATTTTGTGTCCGGGATCGAAGCACTCGGGATCAGTGGACACCCCAGGCTTAGAGGTAGCGCGTGATTTCCCTGAACTCGTCCAGGGAGTGGCGTTGACCGGCGCCCAAGGGGCCCACGAGGTCTTCGAGACAGTGATCCAGGTGATCCTGGATCAGGGCTTTCTTGGCTTGCTGAATCGCCTTTTCCACCGCCTGCAGCTGCTGCGCGACATCAAGGCAGGTACGTCCTTGCGCCAGCATGTCGATGGTACTGCTCAGGTGTCCGCTGGCTCGGCGAAGGCGTTTGATGATGGCTGCATGGGAAGCATGTGGCTGCGGTTGCGTCATGGCTGATCGTATCCCCTTGGGGAGGTTACTATAAGCGACCCCGCTGCCCGGAAAACACCATCAGCCCCATGACCTTGCGCCTCTCAAACTCCTTGCACCCCCATCGGGCAGCACTGGGCGTGCGATGGCTGGTTCTGGTGGTGATCATGTTCGGAACGATCATCTCTTCGGTCGGGGGCATGCACTCCCATGGCAGGGCCGCCATCACGGCAGTGTTCCACGCCGCTCCGACGTCCCCGGACACATCGCACGAACTTGTGCAAGAGCATGCGCGTGAACATGCGCACGACAATGAAGACAGCGGATTGGCGATGGTGAATCCGGGTTCCGCCGCCGACCATCCCCCCCATGGGGCAGATCACTCGCACGACAAAGCCCACGCCTTGCCCTCTGCCCTGAGGTCGGCGCCACCACAGCTTCCAGGTTGGGCAGGGCTCGTGCAGCCATGGATTCTAATGGTTCAGGCGTCCCGGCTGGAACGCCCGCCCATGGGCTGAGACGCTTCCCGCTCTTGCGCTGCCCCACGCAGCGCCCCCATTTTTCACCCCATTGGAGTCTTCATGCACAGCCATGTTCATTACTGGCCGCCACATTCGCCATGGGCGATCTGGCATCCCCGTCTATTGTTGCTTTCAGCCTTCTTCATCTGTCTTTTCCTTGGTGGCACAGAGGCATTTGCCCATGCCGTCACCCAAGGCGACAAGGGCTTCATCCAGGAAATCTCGGGCGTCAATCTGCCGGCATTCGTGTACCTGGGCGCCAAACACATGATGACTGGCTACGACCACATCCTGTTCCTGTTCGGCGTGATCTTCTTCCTGTACCGCATCAAGCACATCGGCATCTACGTGAGCCTGTTTGCGTTGGGTCACTCCACCACCATGATCCTGGGCGTTTACTTCAACGTCGGGATCAACAGCTACCTGATCGACGCGATCATCGGTCTTTCCGTGGTCTACAAGGCCTTGGACAACATCGGTGCCTTCCAGCGATGGTTGGGGTTCCAGCCCAACACCAAGATTGCAACACTGGTGTTTGGCCTGTTCCACGGCTTTGGCTTGGCGACCAAGATCCTTGAGTACGAGATCTCGCCCAACGGACTGCTGCCCAACCTGCTCGCCTTCAACGTGGGCGTTGAAATCGGACAGCTGCTGGCCCTGGCGGTGATCCTGATCGGGATGAGCTACTGGCGCCGCACACCCAGCTTCGTCCGCAACGCCTACACCGCCAACGTCGCCATGATGAGCGCCGGCTTCATTCTGGTGGGCATGCAGCTCACCGGCTTCTTCGTGTCCTGAACACCCAAGGAATATTCAACATGTACAACAGCGATACCCCCCTGCGCGCTGAACTGCCTTCTTCCAGGCAGCTTCTGCGCTCCACCATCCTGGCCGCCATTTCGGCCCTGGTCCTCTTGGTTGCCGTCGTGCTGCCGGCTGAGTACGGGATCGACCCCACCGGCATCGGTCGAGTCCTGCGCATGACTGAAATGGGCAACATCAAGCAACAACTGGCGGCGGAGGCCGCCGCCGATGCCGCCGCACCGCCAGCCCAGTCGCCCGCGATTGGCAAGGCTCCCTTGGCTGTAGCCAATGGCGCTGCACCTCCGGTGAAGGCTGAAGTGGCTGCTGCCCCGAAGGAGCCGGCCAAGGCAGCGAAGCCCAAGATCGAATGGCGCGACGAGATGCCTGTCACTCTGAAACCAGGAGAAGGGACGGAAATCAAGCTCAAGATGACCGAAGGCGCCAAAGCGCAGTATGCGTGGGTCGTCGAGGGCGGCGAGGTCAACTTCGACACCCACGGAGATGCACCGGGCAAGTCGATCAGCTACGAAAAGGGTCGCGGGGTTGGCGCCGATGAGGGTGTGCTGGAGGCAGCGTTCACGGGCAATCACGGCTGGTACTGGCGCAACCGGGGTCAATCAAGCGTGAAGGTCATCCTGCGCACCCGCGGGGACTACACCGATATCAAGAAAGTGATGTAAGCGAAGGGCGCCGGGCTCACGATTTCATGCAGTTGTTCCAGTGCATGGACCCGACGCCCACGTCCGCAACGCAAGACCTCAAGTGGCTTGAGGGGCAGGTAGTCCTTTTCGGGATCGTCCGGTCGATGGTCACAATAGGCTCCATGGAACTGCTCAAGACCGTTGCGTTGTTCAGCGCCACCGCAGTGGCGGAAATAGTCGGCTGCTATCTGCCCTACCTCTGGCTCAAGCAAGGTGGCTCGGTGTGGCTGCTCGTGCCGGCGGCGGTCAGCCTGGCCCTGTTCGCCTGGCTGCTGGCGCTGCATCCCACGGCAGCGGGCCGTGTCTACGCGGCATACGGTGGTGTTTATATTGGTGTTGCCATTCTCTGGTTGTGGGTGGTGGACCAGGTGCAACCCACATGGACCGACGTGGTAGGCGTTGCGGTCAGCTTGCTGGGCATGGCCATCATCATGTCGGGGCATCGGACCGCCTCCTGAGAGTCCCAGGCTGGACCTTGTCCCCGGTCGCAACCAAGCGGGGGGTGATCGAAACCATAGGCGCGTGAGGTCACCGCTTGACTCTGTAGCGACGTCAAGGTTTCCAATCGCGGATTGAACTGTTTTTTTTTGGAACTTGCCATGATATTGCCGCGACTCGGCCTGACCGCATTGGCCCTTGCAGGCATGGCCACGCTGGCTTCGGCCCAGATCACGGTGGAAAAGGCCTGGATGCGTGCCACCGTTGCGGGTCAACAGGCCACCGGGGCGTTCATGAAGATCAGCGCGACCGAATCGGTCAAGCTGGTTTCGGTTGCCACCCTCGCAGCCAATATCAACGAAATTCACGAAATGAAGATGGAAAACGGCGTGATGAAAATGCGCGCGCATCTGAAGGGGCTGGATATCCCCGCCAACAAGACGCTGGAGCTCCAGGCGGGTGGTTACCACGTCATGATGATGGACCTGCGACAGGCCATCAAGGCCGGGGATACGGTAGCGCTGGAGTTGCAGTTCACTGATTCAAGAGGTCAAACGAAAACAGTGTCGGTCAATGCCAAGGCCGCCTTCAAGAACCCGTACCTTCCATGACGACGGGCCACTCGGTTCTGGCGAAAATGCGTTGGCGCTGGTTTGGCCTGGCGCTGCTCTTGTGGCTTATCGACCAGGCCGTCAAATACCAGACTTGGCATTGGCCGGCTTTCAATATTGCCGACATATGCATCAGCTTGGCGGCATTGATCTTGATTTTGGGTGAGTTGTTGAACCGGCGCGGGCCTGTCCAATCCGGAAAAAGCCGTGCAATCTGATCGACGCTACGCGGCAAATACGCGACAGTGGTCGCTACTGCTCCTCGCGTGGGGAATAGCCATGGTGTCCACCGCGGGCAGCCTGTTCCTGAGCGAAGTGATGGACTATGTGCCGTGCGTTTTATGCTGGTACCAGCGGATTCCCATGTACGCGCTCGCGCTCATCCTGGCCATCGCCTTGTGGACGCAGGACGCAACCGTCGTGAAATATGCCCAGCCACTTGCCCTCATCGGGGCGGCATTGGCGGCATTCCATTGCCTGCTGTACCTTGGTTACATCCCCAAGGGAATCCAGCCGTGTAGCCAAGCCGTGCCTTGCGGCGATATCAAACTGCAGTTGTGGGGTTTTGTCACCATCCCGTTAATGTCTTTGGCCGCCTTTCTGGCGATTGTTGTTGTCATGTTCCTGTTGAAAAGAGAGACCCATGAAGAGAAATAGTATCGTCATCGGAAGCATCTTGCTTGTGGTGCTTGTTTTTGCTGCCGGAGTGTTCGTCTACCAGAACAAGAAGGGGGAAGAGCGCAAGGAGGTGGCGACGGCGGGGGCGTCGTCAATGGTGAAGTTTCATTCGCCTACCCAGGGCCCCAGCGACGCCAAGGTCACCATCGTCGAGTTTTTCGACCCGTCATGCGAGGCCTGCCGCGCGTTTTACCCGCCTGTCAAATCCATTCTGGCCGAGAATCCCCAGAAAGTTCGCCTCGTGCTCCGGTACGCGGCATTCCACAAGGACTCCGACGTGGTCGTGAAGATCCTGGAGGCGACCAAAGCCCAGAGTTTGTATTGGCAGTCGCTGGAGGTAGTGCTGAGAGACCAGCCCGTATGGGCCGAACACGGCAACCCCCAGGTGCAGCGCGTGTGGGAATCTCTGAAACCTATCGGCCTGGATGTGGAGAAAGCCAGACGCGACATGGAAAGCCCGCGTATCGCGGAAATATTGAAACAGGATATGGGCGATGTCGCGACCCTCAAGGTAAAACAGACGCCAACCTTCTTCGTCAATGGCAAACCCTTGCTGGAGAACCACCCGGACGCGTTGCGTGCCCTGGTTCAACAGGAAATCAAGGCCAGTTATCCGTGAAAGCCGGGCTGGTCCACAGTACCTGAGCCTGTCCGTTCCTATGGCACGTCGTGGCCCATATCGGGCGAGTGCAACACCAATACAGTTTGTTGTTCGAGTTCTTGCAGCGCTCCGATTGCAAACTGGCGTTTGGACCATGGTGGTGCGAATGCACAGGCGGCTGGCTCGCATGGTGCGTCCTTTGGGGGGGCGTCTGGGTACTCAGTGCTGGTGGGCGTGCGCCGATGGTGGTGCGGCGGCATGGCCAGTCCGATCGGCCGATTGCGGCCCCGCCAGCAGGCGCAGGCCGTTGCCCACCACCAGCAGGCTGGCACCCATATCGGCAAACACGGCCATCCACATGGTCGCGTCGCCGAGCACGGCCCATACGAGAAACACGCTCTTGATGCCCATGGCCAGGCTGATGTTCTGCCATAACACCGCGTGGGTGCGCCTGGACAGTTGTACGGTCTCTGCGACTCGCAGCAAGTTGTCGTTCATGATCACCACGTCCGCGGCTTCCATGGCGGTATCGGTACCCGCGGCGCCCATCGCAAAGCCGATGTCGGCCTGCGCAAGGGCCGGTGCGTCATTGATGCCGTCGCCCGTCATCCCGGTCGGGCCGTAACGCTTTTGCAGGTCCCGAATGGCTTCCAGCTTGGCCTCTGGCAGCAGGTCACCGCGGGCGTCGTCGATACCGGCCTGGGCTGCTATGGCCCGGGCGGTCGCGGTGTTGTCACCGGTCAGCATGACCGCGGTCACGCCCAGCGTCTTCAAATCGGCGATCGCCTGGCGGGATGTCTGCTTGATCGTGTCCGCCACGGCAAACAGGGCCAGCACGCGCGTCGCGTCGGCGAGCAGCGTGATGCTGCGGCCTTGTTGCTCATGCGTGGCCAGTTCCGCTTCCAGCGCGGAGCTGCAATGCCCGCCTTCGTGGATGGCCCGGTGATTGCCCAGCATCAGGCTGCGGCCGTGCATGGAACCCTGGACGCCGCGTCCCGGCAAAGCCTCGAAGTCCTGCACCTCCACGGCGTTGGTGTCCAGGCCGCTGGTGATCGCCCTGGACACCGGGTGGTCCGAGCGCGCCGAGAGGCTGGCGGCGGCTGTCTTTGCGAAACTTTCCTCAGCGCCATCCCAGGGCTTCCACTCCACCAGCCGGGGCTTGCCTTCGGTGATGGTGCCGGTCTTGTCCAGGGCAATGGCTTTTAGCAGCCGGGCCTGTTCCAGATAGACGCCACCCTTGACGAGGATGCCACGCCGCGCGGCTGCCGAAAGACCGCTCACCACCGTCACCGGCGTTGAAATGACAAGCGCGCAGGGACAGGCAATCACCAGCAGCACCAGCGCCTTGTAGGTGGCCTCCAGCCAGGGCAGGTCCAGCAGGAACGGGGTTGTCACGGCCACCAGGACGGCGATGGCAAACACGGCTGGCGTGTAGATTGCGGCGAACCGGTCGACAAAGCGTTGTGTGGGCGCACGCGTGCCCTGCGCCTGCTCCACGGCCAGGATGATGCGGGCCAGCGTGGTGTTGCTGGCGCTCGCGGTGGTGCGGACTTCCAGTTCGCCGGTCTGGTTAATGGTGCCGGCAAATACTGGGTCGCCGGCGGCCTTGTCCACCGGAATGCTTTCGCCCGTGATGGGCGCCTGGTCAACTGCGCCACTGCCCAGGGTGACCACACCGTCCAGCGGTATGCGCTCGCCGGGTTTGACACGGATGGTCGTACCAACCGCCACCGCAGCGGATGGAGTCGTTGACCACGAGCCGTCGGGTACCCGCACCAGCGCTTGATCGGGCGCCAGGTCCAATAGCCCCTTGATTGCGTTGCGCGCACGGTCCACTGCCTTGGCTTCGATGCGTTCGGCGATTGCATACAGCGCCATTACCATCGCCGCCTCCGGCCATTCCCCGATCAGGAATGCGCCCGTTACCGCGACCGACATCAATGCGTTGATATTGAGCTTCAGCCGAAACAGCGCAGCCACGCCCTTTTGGTAGACATCGAGACCCGCCAGCCAGATGGCGAGGGCTGCAACTGCCATGCCGGCGGCCTTCCAAGCCAACCCTTCAGGCGCGAAAAACGAGATTGCCTCGGCACCGGTGGCAAGCAGCAGCGCAACCACCAGACGGGAAATGCCGCCATCGGGGCCAGCTTCCATGCCCGGCCGATGCTGGTGGCCGTGATCGGTGCCAGGGCTATGACTTTTGGCATCCGGTGTCGGTGCGGCGCCTGACTGGATCGGCTGGGGGTCGAAACCAGCCTTGCGTATCGCCTCCAGCGCCAACGCAACGGCTTCTTCGGCTGCATCGATCTTGAGCGTGCGCGCGCCGAGCTGAAAACCGAGCGAGCGGATTCCCGGGACGGACTCCAGCGCGCGCCGGATATCCGATTCCTCCGCGCTGCAGTCCATGGTGGCGATGCGAAACAGCCGTGCTTGCGGCGCCACGGCTATGAGAGCCACAACTGTGGGAGAGTCCTGGCCTGACGCATTTTCACAGCAGGAGTTGTGTTGGGCGGCAATGGTGGTGGGTTGCATCATGGCTCTATTGAAAACCTTGGAGTGACTTTAAAGTCAAGCGATAATTTTCAAATTCCGAAAGCACACTGCGAATAGGACGCAGACGTCGGTATCCGACATCGCAAGAAGGGGTTGTCATGAAAATCGGGGAACTCGCGGCGGCAGCGCAGACCCAGTCCGAAACCATCCGCTACTACGAACGCCAGGGGTTGATGCCACAGGCGGCACGTACAGGCGCCAACTACCGCAGCTACCAGAGCCACCATGTCGAGCGCCTGGCCTTCATCCGCCACTGCCGCTCGCTGGACATGACGCTGGACGAAATCCGCGTGCTGTTGCGCTTCAAGGATTCGCCATCGGACAACTGCGGTGAAGTCAATGACCTGCTTGATGAACACATCGGTCATGTTCAGCAACGCATCCGCGAACTCAGGGTGCTGGCCAGACATTTGGCACAGTTGCGCGAGCAATGCGCCGCGGCCAGCGCGGGGTCCGATTGCGGCATTTTGAGCGGGTTGGCGCAAGCCGCCCGGTCGCAAGGCCGACGCCCTGCAAACCGTGATGAAACCGCCCACATCGGCGGTACGCATCGGCAGGTAGGTGCCACGGCGAGCCGGACGGACAGTCGTTCAGCGACTGTCTGATGCATCCGCGTCGCGGCCGGGCTCGTCGCGAATAATTTCTCGGCCCGCCGGCGCAGTTCAGCCATGCGGTCCTTGATGGTGCCAACTGCCAGACGCTCGGCCTGCCATTGTTCCACCAGCCCTTCGACGTGCTTGGACGGCCGTGGCCGATCATCTGGAGACCTGGCTTGCGCTGTCTGGCGCCGGTCGCGCGCATCTACGAGGTTTTTCCGCTGGTGTGCCCCTTGTGCGGCGGCAATATGCGCATCATGGCGTTCATCACCGAGGGGGTGCAGATCAGGCGGATCCTGGAGCCTGTCGATGGATCGGCAGAGTGTCGCGCATGGGCGGTGGCGCAGCGCACGGCGGCCGAGCACGGCTGAAGCGCGCGGGCGCGGTTGTTGGGGTTGGGTCCATTTTTTTCGGCAGCCACCAGTTGTCCATTGCAGTTGCCGCGCCGATGTCCCTCAAACCTCCAGTTCCGCAAGCCACTGTCGGTGTGGGTGGCTTTGACCGATGTCGGGCCGGAGAACAGCGCGCGCGAATACATCGCGGGATCGCACAAGTGGGGCAAGTTCTACCGCGCGGCCATTCCCGACAAGGACCCGAATTTCAACTGGGACCTCAAGGAATACCCGAATTTCGACAACCACCGGGGCAACCCCGACTACCGGTTCCTGTCCTGGGAGATGAAGGCCGGCGATTGCTTGGTGCACCACCCGCTCACCGTCCATGGCGCGCCCGGCAATTTTTCGCCCAAATGCCGACGTACCGCCATCTCGACGCGTTATTTTGGGGCCGACGCCTATTGGGACCCGCGCCCGGCCACGATGAAGGTCACCGGCGACCCGCAACTACCGGCCGGCAAGCGGCCTGAGGACGACCGCTTTTTTCCGGTTGCCTGGCGCAGGCCTGCGGCCTGAACCCGCGGGATTTCATCCACTTGATCCTCGCGGCGCTGCGCATGCGGGATACCACGGTGCGCCATTGCGGCGCCCAGTGCTGGAGCAGGGCACTGCGCTAAACGACCGGTTGGCCCATCGCCTTCAATTGCCTTGGTGAAGCTGCCGAACGCGGTTCAAGACGATCAGCGCGGTGCCATACCGGCCAGTGCCCGGTGGAGCCCTCGATTTGAAGCGGGCGCTTCCAAGCGTTCAGCCAGCCACATCTTGATGACCGATTGGCGGGTGACGCCCAACCTGTGCGCTTCGCGACCCAATGATTCAATCATCCAAACCGGGAAGTCGACATTGACGCGCCTTTGTTCCAGCAACACTCGTCTTGACTTGGTCAGATCCAAAGAGCCGGTGATGTCTACGCCGTCGTCAAAGTGTTTTTCAAATGTCTTTGTTTTCATAAAGTTCCAATTCCTCGGCGCGTGATCGACGAACCGAAATTAATCGGATATTCGAACCCCGATAGGTCGTGACGGCCGACCAATGCTTGCGCTCGATCAGCCCGATCACCAGGTAGCGCGCTTCATCGTCTGTTCGCGCCGGGATCTCCAACAGCTGCGCGTCACTCCACAGCCGCTGCGCTGCTGAGCGAGCCTAGGTAGCATTGCCGGGGGCTGGTGCGCCATAGCGCCATGCGGCCCTGAGCGAAGCAGGCGGTCGATGCCCAAGGAATCGGCCACGATCCGATGTCCCTCAAACCTCCAGTGCGGCAAGCCACTGTGCGGCGTCTCGCACCTGCAAGCGGCCAAAATCGGCCTCGGCCTTGCATTCACGCAGCAGCTGGGTCGCCTGCGCCTGTGGCCATTGCCCTGCAAAGCGCGCCAGCGCCCGGTGCGGCTTGGCGTCGGACAGCTTGCATTCCAGCAGGTGGGTCAGGTTGTCGTCCCTGCTGAGGCAAAAGTCGACTTCCGCGTCGTCCTTGGTGCGGATGTAGTGCAGGTTGACCGCCGCGCCACGCGTGTCCTGCTGCCATTGCACGTTCTTGAGCAGGTGGCAAGCCACCAGATTCTCGAACCGCAGGCCTTCATCGCCCAGCACCAACCCGGTGTCGTAGAAGTAGACCTTGGGCGCCTGCAGCGTGGCGCGGGCGATGTTCCGGTGCCATGGGCGTACCACGAACACGATGAAAAGTGCCTGCAGAATGTCCAGATACTTGACCAGGGTCGCCGGCGACAGATGCAAGTCTCGAGCCAAGGAAGCCATCGACAGTGGCGAGCCGACCCGTGAGCGTAGCATCTCGGCAAACAGCCGCATGGCGTTGACCTCTTGCAGCCGGGAGAACTCCAGCACATCTTCCCGCACCAGACTGGAAAAGTAGTCGGCGCGCCAACGTTGGGCGTCGGCGTCATGCGCGGCCAGCGCCGGCTCTGGAAACCCGCCCCGCGAGAGCAGGTGCGTGAGCGAGGCTTGCGGTGGCACCTGTCTTGCATCGCACCACTCACGGACCGACAAAGGATGCAGGCGCAGTCTGAAATAACGCCCCGCCAACGACTCCCCGCTTTGGCGAAACGTGTCCATGCGCGCGCTGCCGGTGACCAGCACTGCCTGCGCTGGCGAGCGGCCGTCGTAGACGCCCTTGAGCCAGCTTTTCCAATCGCGCATTTTGTGGATTTCGTCAAACACCAGCAACGGCGCACTTTGGCGCCAACTTTGGGCTCGAATCACCGCCTGGTGCGGTGCCACATCGAAATTCAAGTATTGCCCGCCCGGGAATTCTTCGATCAGTTGCTGGCTCAAGGTGGTCTTGCCAACCTGACGCGGGCCGGTGAGCACTACCAACTTTCTCTGGAGGTCACGGCGAATTTGCTGATCCACATAGCGCTTCATGCGACTAATTTACATCGAAATGAATAAAAGTCGCGACTTTTAGTCAATCTTATGAACTTTGGACGACCACAAGTCGGCCTGAATTCTTCGGCGCCCTCCAAGACTGGTCAGAACAAGGCATGCTTTTTCGGACCCCAGCGCACGCCACTAAAGGCATTTGAAAGCGAAAAATGAAAAAAGCCGGAAGGCTTTGGACCGTTCCGGCTTCGAAGATGGTCCCGCCAGCAGGAATCGAACCTGCATCTGTCCCTTAGGAGGGGACCGTTCTATCCATTGAACTATGGCGAGGGAACCTGTATTCTAGCTCTTACGGACCACTCTCGGGCTTTGCTTTCTTCACTGGAGTGATCTAGACTTCACTGAACTCACTGAGTCGCCAGTGAGTCGTTTGAAGAAAAGTGAGTCGCCATGCCATCTGTGTCCTATGTTGAGGGCAAATACCGTGCCCTGGTGCGTGTCAAGGGCTACCAGCATAAGTCAAAACGCTTCGTGTCCGAGCGCGCGGCCTGGAAATGGGGGCGCGACATGGAGGCGCTGATGCTGGAGGGTCGCCCGGTGCCGCAGGCGGCGAGCCAAAAGACGGTTGGACAGTTGATCGAGCGCTACCGTAAGCTGCGCGGAGCCAGTCGGCCAATCAAGGATGATTCGACGGCCCACTACACGCTCAAGCAACTGGCGCGCACGCTGGGCGCCATCGTGGCAGCGCGCTTGAGCGTGGCCGACCTGATGAAGTGGGCAACCGCCCGGCGCGCCGAGGGTGCTGGCCCCTTCACCATCAACTGCGACCTGGGGCAGCTTGGGACAGTGTTGCGCTACGCGGGCGACGGCCTGCCCGACATTATCGGGGCGGCGCGCCCGAAGCTGCGCCACCTGGGCCTGATCGGCGGGGGCGGGATGCGCGAGCGCCGGCCAACCGAGGACGAGGCGGCGCGCGTACTCGACTGGTTGACTGAGAACAAGGGCCAGAAGTTCGCCGACTTCGCCATGTTCGCCGCCATCACGGCAATGCGCCGGGGCGAGGTCGCGCGCATCCGGTGGGATGACGTGGACCGGGGCAAGAAAATGGTGCTGATCCGCGACCGCAAAGACCCGCGCAAGAAGGTCGGCAACGACCAGTGGGTGCCGCTGCTGGGTGCGTCGTGGGCGTTGGTGATGCGCCAGCCCAAGGTGGATGAGCGCATCTTCCAGGTGCACCCGCAGACAATGAGCAAGTATTTCACGGCGGCGTGCCGCGAGTTGTCAATCCCGGACTTGCACTTGCACGATCTGCGCCATGAGGGCATCAGCGTGATGTTCGAGGCGGGCTACGACATCCCGCAAGTGGCCCTTGTGTCGGGTCACAAGGATTGGCGCCACCTGAAGCGCTACACGCAGATCAAGCCGGAATCGCTGCATCGGCACGACAAGAATCCAAGTGCTCTGCCACGTCCCGCGCGTCAGCCCATCGCTGCCCGTCAACGTAGGTCGGAATCCTGAACGTGCCAGATACAAGTTTGTTGCGCACGGTGCTGCGCGACACGCCAAGCGCGTGCGCAATCTGCTCCAAATTCAGGCGCAACCCGTAGGTTTCGACTAGGTAGGCGTGGGTGCTGTTCACAATGGCTCCAAATCATCCGGCCACATGCCGCTCATCTTGATCGTGGCGCGCGTCTGCGCACCGTAGACCACTTCCAGCGCCCGGCGCTGATCGCGTGTGTAGGCGCCGCTCGCGCCAATTACGTCATGGCACCCCATGCGCCCTGGCGATGCCGCGCACAGCGGGTAGCAGGTGCGGTCATCGGTCTTGATGTGCGCGCCCTTGCCGTAGTCGGCGTGCGCGGCCTGAGAGTTGCCCACCAGACCGCAGTGCGCGCACGGCAGGGCCGCAACGAGGCGGCGGTACGACTCGCTGCGCGCAGCGCGCTCTTTGGGCAGCACGACGATGGGTTCATCGAAGCGCGCCCCGTTGAAGGGCCGGCACAGCACGCCGTTGGGCCTGGGCTCGCGCTCGGGCCGCACGTAAGGCGCCGGCAGCTTGCGCTTGAATGGTGAGCGCCTCAGCATGTCTCTGCCTCCTTGGCGCGCGCCGGGCGCACGTATCGCACTGACGCACGCTCGCGCTCGTCGAACACAAAGGCGACGTGCCACTCGGTTGATGCGTGCGCTATCACCCGGTCGATGTACTCGCTGTACTTCTTGATGTTCAGGTCTTCGGTGCTGTTGCGAATCTCGACCGTGACCGATCCAACCTGGATGAACTTGCTGCCAAGGAACAGGTTGCGGAAATACTCCTTCCAGACATCGGGGACGTATCGCTCGCCACCCACGCGCACCTGCTCGGAAACCTGCGGGAACACAGACCTGTGCAGAAACGCGCGTTGCTTGAGCGTGATGGTGGCGCAGTCCTCGCTCACGCTGATATTGACTCGCTTGCCATCGGTCAGCAAGGAGCGCGCCACCTGATACGCCTGGGTGATGGCCGCGTGCGCTTCCTCTCTGGTGCTGCAAATGCGGTTGTGTGCGTCGCTCATCGCGTAGTCCCACCTTCCCAATTCGCAATCAAACCCGGCAGCGTCTTGTTGGCAGACTTGAACCAAGCCGCGTCAACCACAATCACCTGTTCGTCCGGGTAGTAGCGCGCCATGCGGTCCAATCGCGTGCGGCTTGGTTGATCCATCCAGCCTTTGACTTCGTGCCAAACGTAGGTTCCGTCTGTCGCCGTGACTTTGAAGTCGGGGGTGTATGACCGAGTGCCGCGCTTGATCGAGGTGAACTCAAAGGTCTTGCATTCGTATTCCCATGAGGCGATTTCCTTGCGCTCGACAAGCCAGTGCAGGTAGCGCGCATAGTTTGCCTCCCAAGCGGATCGGAAATAGCGATTCCCAATGTCTTCACGACGACCGCCTCGGCACCGGGTATGCCCCCCTGTTCGCAATTCGCCTTGCGGGTCGTTTTGACGCGCCGCCATGGCATCGCTTTGGTGCTGCTTATATGCCTCGCTGTTGAACTTGGAAGCGGGATTTGCCCATGCGTTGCGCGATGCTGCTGCCATCTTCTCGCGCGCTTCCGGTGAGTGCTGTAGCCCTAGTGCCCCGCGCGGGTGGCCTTTTTCCGCAATGCGCTGCTTCGTAGCGGCACCGATGGCGGCACGGCTTTCCACAATCGTCGGGTACTTCGTTGCCGGCTTGGGTGCCGCGACCTTTGCGCGCCGGATGTTTGTCAGGCCCAGCAAGCGCGCTTTGCGTGATACATTGGTTTTCGCCCTGCCCAACATCTTTGCTATCGCGTCAAGGTCAAATGCCTCGTTCGTGGTGGCGTTACCATACGCGATCCTTAAAACAGCCAACTCGTCCGCACGCCATGGCACGACCATCTGGTCGCTACCCATGCGATAACGTCGCCCCGTTCTCTTTTCAGAGTGCAAATCAACCCGCATAAGTGCTCCTAAAAACGTAGCATGAATCCGTAACGTAAAACTTTGCCGCGTAGCTCCGCAAGGCTGATACGCATCCCCGGCTTGGGGTTTGGTATCCTCCCTGTGACCATCGAGCCGACTACCGGCCTCGACCATCGTTCTGCGCTGGACGCCGATGTTCAATCGCCACAGGTTGTTTCAGCACTTTTTCCCGTGGCTTGTGCAGTCCCCATCGAAGGCTGCGAGGCATAAAACACTGGCTGTGAGTGCGCCTGTCTTTTTGCCCACTTATCCCGATACAAGGATGTCCACGATGTCGCTCGATGGGCTGGCGGTGAGGGTGGCGGCTCGGTCTATGACATGGCGGGTGCAACGTACTTGACCTTGGCAAGAATTGCGCGCTCGATGCGCTTCATGGAGCCCTCGCCCCACTCCTTCACACAATCTGCATAGTCGGTTCCTTCAATGCCCGTTGGCCACACCACGCCGGCCCCGATCAGATCGGCGGCGTTGGTGGCTTTCTCGACGCCTGGGTTGACACCCCTGCGCGCCAGCGTGCCGTGGTCGTTGTCACCTGCTACCACGACAGAGCCGGTAGGGCGGATGCGCTCGATCACTGGCTGCAGGTTGCCGGCGTCAAACGCCACGATCACCGTGGCACTGCGCACCGACTGGTATATCGCCAGCCCGGTCGCAACGCCCTCGCAGATGACCGTCAGGGCCGCGCGCTCACGGCGCAGCACGTAGGCCCCCGCCTTGACCGGAGCACCGGGCCAGAATCGCTTGGTGCCGTCTGCGGCAATGGTCTGTACGCTGATGAGCGAGTCGCCCAGCATCACCGGGATGACCAGCAGCCCGTCGTGCGTGCGCAGCCCGACGCAGCCAAGCGGCTGCAGGCCCTTGCTGTCGATGTAGGGGTGGATCAGCGACAGCGGGCGGCACTTGTGCCAGAACTGGCGCGCGCCGCGCACGGCCTGGATGCGGTACCGGAGTTCGCGCTCGCGCGCCGCACGCAGCTTTTCCTGGTCGATGGGCGCGGCCTTCGTGGCGTTGTCGTCGCGCCATGAGCCCATGCCCTCGTCGGTGGCCCAGTTCTTGAAGAACCCGCGCCCGTCCAGGTGCAGCACATAGGCGCCGTTGCGCTTGCGTGGCTTGTCCTCGGTCGCGCAGCGGCGCCACTTTCCATCTGGCACGATGGCGCGCGGCAGCAGGCCGGCGATGCGCAGGGCTTGGTCGAAGGTCATCGCGCACCCACCCGCAGCAACCGATAGCGCTTGTTGCCCACTTTGATGTACAGGCCGGCATGCCAGAATATGCGCGGCGACTGCCAGATGAGTTTCACCGGGCCATTGATGGTGATCCACATGCCGCACATCACCAGCGCCACCCACAGCCACAGAAATTCGTTCTCGCTCATAACTGCGCCGCGCGCTGCGCCCACGTCTTGCGCATCGCGCGAAGGTGCTGGCCGGCTGACCGATTGACGGACTCACGCAGGCGACGCGCGGCGTCATTGCACTGCTCCTCGATGCTGCGCGGCAGCGGTAGGGGTTGCCGTCGTCCATTCATGCTGGCACCGCCTCTCTGCGCGCGGACGCTTGGCGCGCCTTCATGAAGCGGATGCGATTGGCCTGAATCTTCCCGCGCACTTCGGGCGTAGCTCGGATCGGCGTCGTGTTCTCGACGCGAGCCTTGGCAAAGGATTTGGTCAACTCGAAATAGATCGCCTGGGCGCGCCGCTGCGCTATCGACATATCCGACGTTTGCTCCAGCACGACCGATACGACCTGTGGCCAAAGGTGCTGGCGCATCATTCCAGCGTTCCCGGTTGCGACCAGTTCGGATAGCGTGCCGGGGACGTGCTCGATAGCCTTCTTGCGCGGGTACTCATGGCCGCAAGTCGGGCACGACGGGCGCGGCATGTGCATGGTCTTGCACATGGGGCACTTGACCATTTCCTTTTCTTCGTCCTTGTCCTTTGGCTTGGGCTTTCCCTTCTTCTTGCCGTCGTCCAACTCGGTGACGCCATTCTCAAAAAGTTCGTTCCATTCTTGCCAGAAGCGCGCGCAGTTACCCGAGTGGTCAAGGACGATGGCATTGACCTTGCCGTCAGCAGTGCGCAGCACACGACCCAGCATCTGCACATGCACCGCCAGAGCCTTGCGCAGGGGGCGGGCCAGTATCAGCAGGGAGACATCGGCCACATCGAAGCCGCGCGTCAGCGCCTCAACACTCAGGATGCCCCGGATGGCGCTGTCAGACTTCTTGAACTCCTGAACTATCTCAGACCGATCATCAGGCTTGTCGTTGGCTGTATACGTGGCGACATTGATCCCGGACGCAAGGAATTGACGCTGCAACTCCTGGGCGTGGGCTATGGATGCGGCAAAGCCGATGAACTTGCGATCCTCGCCCTTGTCAAGGTACTCAGCCACCACGTCACCGACAACCTGCAGGGCGCGCTTTTCAGTCTCCTTCTCTGCCCACTCTCCAGCAATGACGGGTACGCCATCCATGTCTGGCTCGACGCAGGAAAAGATGCGTAGCGGGACTAACGACTGTTCGGCAATCAGTTGATTTGTGGTTGCCGCATTGATGACGACATCGAAATACTTGGAAAGTCCCGGTGTTACTGGAGTGGCGGAAAGCCCGATGGCGTAGCGGTCCCGCTCCAACAGCTTCTTTTTCATGGGCTCGGCCAGGACATGCGCCTCGTCCACCACCATCAAGTTGCCCGTGGGCCATGCCCTACGCTGCAGCGTTTGGATGCTGCAGATTTGGATTTGCTGCGATGGTCGAAACCTCCAGTGGTCGGCCTGGATGATCCCGTGATCGAGCCCGTACTTGTCAAACCGCTCTGAGGTTTGGGTGACAAGAGAAATTCTGTCAGCAATGAACGCGCCATTCTTGCCGTTGGCGTGTGTTGCCTGCAGAATGGCGGTTGCAAGCTCGGTCTTGCCGAAGCCGCATGGAGCGCAGACCATAACGCGCTTGTGCCCTGCGCGAAATGCCGCCGATATGGCTGCAACGCAATCTACCTGACGCGGGCGAAGCTCAAGGTTCATATCGTGCACCCTTCATGCTGCGCGCGCTTGGCCGCTAGATAGGCGGAGTGGGCTTCTTCCATCGTGTCGAATGTTCCAATGTGCTTCGGCGAACTGTTGACGCAAATGGTCGCCCGGAAGCGCGCTCGAAGCCTGCGGACTCCAAGTACGCCCAGGCGATTGTTTCGACTTGGCGTGCGTTGATTCTGTTGATTGATGGCGTGCGATACCTCGCGCAGATTGACGCGCCGGTTGTCGCCTTTGTTGCCGTTGATGTGGTCTATGCAATGCACCGGATCGACGCCCGTGGCGACCAACATTGCAATGCGATGTGCGTAGTGCCGTTTGCCGTCAATACTCAGTACCGTGTATCCGCGACCGTCAGCGCAACCGGCCACGCTTCCGGCTTTTGCCTTGCCCCTGCTTTCGAGCCACGTCAGCACTCCGGTATCTGCGTCATACGAAAGCAGGCGCTGCACCCTTACCAGCAATTCGACTTTCATGCCGCCTCCACCAGTTCGCCGGCAAGGTGCACTTCCATTTCGACGCGCAAAGCGACTTCATGCTCCAGGCGCGCGCCCTTGGATTGATGCCACCTGGGCAGCAGCACGATGGCGTCGCACGTCACAAGTTCTCGGATGTCGTCGCGCATGCACTTGGACCACTCAGCATTCGGGTCAGTGTTGATTTCGGCCGGGTTCACAACGTCGTGGCCCAGCGCCCGCAGGCGGGACGACTCGGCGTGGAAGGCTGGAAAGTTCAGGTCTTTGAGGCCCGTCATTGGACCGGCGACGTATAGGCGGCTCATGCCGCCACCTTGCCCATGTTGCGCACGAACGCCTCGACCGTTGCCGCCACGCGAGCCGGGTCTTCCTCGCCCACCGCGCGCCCGATGCGGCGCAGCGTGTTGACGTGGCGTTTGATTTCTTCCTCGCGCTCGTTGACGCGCGCCATCATTTCGTTCTGCCGGGTCGTGGCAATTGCCGCGATGCGCTGGTACTTCATCGCCTCGGCCTTCGGGTCATCGGCCATGGCGGCGGCGACCTGGGCCTGCAGCACCTTGATCTGCTCGGCCTGCTCGTCCACCAGCATCATCAGGTCGGTATCGCCATGCGCGTCCTGCGCCGCCTGGGCGGCTTGCTGCTCGGCCTCGATTGGCGGCGGTGCTTCTTTCTTGGGCGATGATGGGGTTTTGGGCTCGCCCTTCGTGCCGCCCGTGGGTGTTCCGGCGCCCGGTGGCTTGGAACTTGTTCCAGACTCCGGTGATTTTGGAGCGACTGGTTCTGGCGGATTTCTCAAGCGCACTACCGTCGTGTGAGAGCATCCGCAATGCAGCGCTATATCCCTGGTGGTCTTCCGTGACCATTCTGGATCAGCCAGCATGCGCGTCACGGCCTTGCGCTTGTCTTCGCTGTTGGGACGCAGGCCGTGCAGGTTGTTCGCGCCCAGGGAAAACAGGATCGCGTCGCGCTGCGTGCCGGTGCGCACTTCGGCCTCGATGCTGGTTTTCTCGGCGGTGCGGTGCGCATGGAATCGATGGAAGCCATCAGCCAGCCAGTAGTCGGTGCCGTCAAAAAACACCGTCACGGGCGGGAACTTGGCATCCGCCTTGATCGCCTCGGCGTACTCGGCGACAACATCGTTGTCGATGGCTACCCGTGATTGGGTGTCGCCGTCGATGCGGATGGAGAGGATGTTGAGCTTTTTGAGGGTCATGGTTTTTGCCACTGGAAGTGGTCGCAGCGTTGAAGAATGGATGGATGGGGGTCGTGGCGCACGCTGGTGCCGTGCATGGCGCCCTTGGCGGCAACGAAACACCTGTTGCCGTACTCACGGCGGCGGTTGAACTGGAAGTGGGCGCACTCGGCGCAAGCCCTGCGGTCGTCGCGTTCCGCGTCGCGCGACACCAGCCGGTACGCCAACTCCATGACAGCATCGGGGTCCATGCCACGGCGCTCGAACAGGCCGGCGCGAAACCCGTAGCGCACGAATTCCTTGTCGCTCATCGCGGCTGGCGTCACGCAGCCCCCTTGAGCAATAGTTCGCGCTCCGCGTTTGTCAACTCCAGCAACAGGCGACCGTGGCGCTCGATGCTCAGTCGCCCATCGCTGGAGCGCGACACGCTAAAAGGGGCCGCGTCGCGCTCGGATGCGTAGGCGAAAATGCTGGGCGCGGATCGTGCGCTGGCTGACAGCGTGGTGCGCTGATCCTCATCGGGCGCGCCGCCTGAGTCTTCTCCCACGCTCCACAGAACATACGGGTACTCGAACCTGCGGCACAGGTGCCCGGCCAGTTCGGCCGCCTCCAATTGAGCGGCCAGTTGCTTGTTGTTGCGCCCAATGCCAGCGGCAAGCGTGCTTTGTGGCGTCTCGCCGTGCTCGCGCAAATACTGCATCGCCTCATGGGCGATCGTTCCTGGGGTCAATTCATTGCTCATTGCGTTTGCGCTCCTTGAATTCGGCGGTCTTGAGTATTTCCACTCGCCCACCTGTGCCGATGTGCCACAGGTGGCAGTGACCACAGCGATAGCTGCTGCGCCCAGGGCGGGCCTTGGTTTGGTTGCGACTGAGGACCGCGCTGGCCTTTCTGAAACTCTCGAACCCGACCTTGCCGGTGCACGCGGTCATAGGCGATGTGCGTTTGGAGCGCTTCTGGTCGGCGCTGGATTCACTCATGCGGATTCCACGGCGGGATTGACGACAACGACGGCGATGCCCCGGAACTGGCTTGGCTTGCAGCGGTGCGTGTACGCCATCGCCTTGGCATGGCCGGGCGTGCAGTCCACACAGTGATTCCAAATCGGTCGGAATATGCCGGCAGCGCTGAATGGGCGATCCGAAGCGCGCCGCCCGTTCTCTTGGCACATCAGCAGGTACGCTGCCCATGCGTCACGATCAGGAAAGCACGCCGGCGTTGGCGGGCTGGCTATGAGCGCTTCGTGCATTTTCATGATGGGACGCTTTCTGTCCCAACTCCGGCCACAAGCGCCAGATGCTTTGAGGTCATCATCGAGACTCCATCAACGCCATACAGCCTTGTCAGCACCAGCACCCTCAACAACTCGGATGTCGTCATGCCCAACGCCCGCCCCAGCTTCCTGAAATCGTCAGCCGCATCGTCTGACACCCTCGTTTTGAGTTCCGCCTCCGCGTTGCCCGACTGCGACAGCAGCCCGGCCGAGCGCGAGAAGCAGGCAATGCTGTGGGCGGTGGTATCGGTATCGGCCATGATGGGAAGGGTGATGAATGCCTGCATCACGGAGTACGAGTGGAGGATTGGCGACTTGCGCGGCCAACCAAAAAGATGGCCGGGTACTGCAGCTTCACGCGAGGGGGAATCCCCCTGGTGATCCAGTTCTGGATGCGCCGCTGCCCCCCGTGCACTGGCAGGCACATTTGCGCCGCCAGCTTGGTCGGGCCACCGAGTTTTCGGATCAGGTCTGCGTCAGTCATGCGCCGACTTTACGTGCTGTTTGATACTTTGTCAAACATTGCGTGTATAGACGCGCAAATCACTTGTTCATAATGACTTGCATGAAGCGTGACGACCCACACCCCAGCTTGGTGCGCTTACTCGATGCTGTAGGCCAGATCGGCCTGATGAACTCGCGCGCCCTGGCCAAGGCGCTTGAACTTGAGGATGGCACGGTGGGCAATTGGGCCAGCCGGGGCGTGTCCAAGCCCGCCGCCATGGCCGCGCAGCTTAAGTTTGGCGTGTCAGCGCTTTGGGTGTTGAAGTCTAAGGGGCCACAGTGGACCGAGCGCGGTCCGATCACGCCGCCCGCGCCGCACCCTCACGGCGACATCGAGAGCGACATTGCGACACTATCGCCCAGCGCGGTCGAGCTGGCGTTGTTTTTCGACGACCTGACCCGCGCGATGGCGCGCTCGGATCGCGCCATCGTCAACGCGGAAGCTATATCAGCGATCCGTAATCAGACTGCATTAATGCTCCGTCGCCACCCCGACGCATCCGCACCTGCGCCCTCCGCCCAGCCCAGCGCCGCGCCAGTTCCAATTCCGAGTCCAGGAAAACAACGCGCAACACACCGTAGCTGATCGCCATGGCGCGGGCGTGCGCGAGCCATGATGCTTGGGATTCGACAGTGCAGACGATAGCCATAGCTGGCACTAAAGTTGCTCCCCCCCCCCCATCATCACCGTTGGCGCTGCTGACATTGCGTGCACTGCAAATTCGCAGCGCGCCAGATAGACTGTTCTGCCCGCCATCAGCGAGCGCATGCGCGTGAGCACGCCACGGACCGATTGGTCCGTGAGTGGCCCGGAAAACACAACCTCCACCACGCCACGGACGGCCCCAGGCATTTGCTGGCAGCGCGCTTGCGTTGCCCCATGCGTGAAAGTCTCTGCCAGACCGTCGAGGCACTCGCGCCTATTTTCAATTGGATGATTCATTGCCTCGATTGTAGGTGCGCACCCTATCGCCGATAGCGCCCAAACTGGCGACGATTCCAGGTGCAAATTCGGCGCTTGAAACAAACTGTTTGACAAAATAATAAACACTCTGCACAATCCCCCCTATGCCGCTATTTTGCGGCGCAGGAGGGCAGTGATGATGAATGCGAGTCTCCCGTTGGCGCTGACACCTGCGATGGCGCAGATGTCAGCGCCAAATAGCATAGTGCACGCCATACTGCGCGCCCGCCCAGGGCCAGAGCCGGACCCCATTCCGACGCCAGACAAGGGGATCGAGGAGCAGATGCTCCAGGTCTGCGACGCCGCCATGCTGCGCATGATGATGTCAAGGGGCGCGCTGTGAGCGCGGCCATCAGCATCCTGATCGGCATCGCCCTGTACGTCTTGGCGCTGTGGATTCTGTGTGGCGTTGTCGGATTCGGCGACGACATCGACCGCCCACAAAACGGGCGCGGCAGGAAATGAACGCCCGGCGCTACCCGCGAACCATGAACGAGGCTTTCGGCCCGTACTGCAGCCGCGATCTGCAGCCCATGCGCGACCCGCACCCCATCCCGGCGCATGAAAAGGCGCTCTACATCGTGTCGGTGATTGCCCTGGTGGTGGTCGTAGTCACGTCATTTATCTACTGAGGGCACCCAATGAACGCAACCACACGCCAAGAGACGGCGGCAGTCTCCCACATGAGCGCTCTCGATGCGCTGATGCACACCATGGCCGAGAGGCTGAACATGGGCAACGGCATTGGGTTAGAAAAGGTGCTCAAGCAAACGGCCTTCAAGGCCCCTAAGGTGAATGGCCAGTTTGTCGAGGTCACAGACGCGCAACTTTGCGCACTGTTGGTCGTCGCCAACCAGTACGGGCTGAACCCGTGGACCAAGGAAATCTACGCCTTCCCAGACAAGAACAACGGCATCGTGCCTGTGGTCGGCGTGGACGGCTGGAGCCGCATCATCAACGGCAACCCGATGTTTGACGGCATCGATTTTGCGCAGGACGCCGATCAGTGCACCTGCACCATCTATCGAAAGGACCGCGCGCACCACACGCGCGTGACGGAGTGGATGGTAGAGTGCCGCCGCATTGGTGTCGGCCCGTGGGATTCCCACCCCTACCGCATGCTGCGCCACAA
The DNA here is from genome assembly GCA_043759735.1 of Rhodoferax sp. Taxonomy (GTDB): domain Bacteria; phylum Pseudomonadota; class Gammaproteobacteria; order Burkholderiales; family Burkholderiaceae_C; genus CAISIP01. Next base: position 7,966 of record JAYUQC010000068.1, on the reverse strand, counting down.
GGCGACGATCCAGTGCGCGCGGCTGGCATTCGGTTTCGTGGGCATTTACGAGCAAGACGAGGCCGAGCGCATCATCGAGGCCGACGAGGGCCGCATCGCCGCCGTGCAAAGCGCGATGGCAACAGATGTCAAGCCCAGGCGTGCCAGCGAAGTGCAAGCCGCACTGCCCGCGCCCGAGGCGCCCGTGGTGCTGGAGCCGGTGATTGCCGCCGCCACGCCCGCCCCGGCTGCGCCAGAGCCCGCTGCAGTGGCACAAGTGCCAGTCGCGCCGGCCCAAGCCGCCGCACCTGCAGCACCCGCACCCGCGCCGCTGGCCGTCGATGAGCCGCTGGCAAGTGCTGGCGAGTGCATGAACGTGATCGTGACGGCCCGGACCAAGAAGCGCGACCTGGGCGCGATGCTGGCCGAGCACGGCTTCGAGCATCTGGACCCTGCCACCTTGAGCGGACTCACCAAGGCCGGGTTCAAGGCGCTCAAGGGGGCGATGTAATTGTGCTGACCTTCGATGCCGCCGCGCATGCGTACCGCTGGAACGGCGAAGTGCGCCCCAGCGTGACGCAATGCCTGTCTAAGCTGCACAGCTTTGGCATGGTGCCGCGCGACGTGCTCGAAGCCGCTTGCCTGCGCGGCACCATCGTGCACACGCTGTGCGAGTACCACGATCAGAGAGACCTTGACCCGGCAAGCATTGGCGACTACTGGCCCTACCTCGATGCGTGGATAGCGTTTACCGCCGACCACAAGGCAGTGTGGGCCGGCATCGAGTTCCAGGCGTACAGCGAGCGCTTTGGCTTTGCCGGGACCATGGACAGGTACGGCACGCTCAAGGGAGTGCCCTACATCATCGACATCAAGACCAGCGCGCAGCCGCACCGGGTTTGGGGCATGCAAGTTGCTGCGTATCGGCAATTGCTGGCCGAACACGTTGCCCCGTCCTGGGCGCTGGCCCGGCGCGCCACCGTGCAGCTTGGCAAGGACGGCAAATACAAGTTTTTGGCGTGGGACTCGCCTGACGACTGGCCGGCGTTTGTCGCGCTGATTACGCTGATGAATTGGACTACCGAATGACTGCAATCCTCACGCGCGAGCGGCTCTTGGAGCTACTGCAGTACGACCCGATGACAGGCGACTTCACTTGGAGACGGTTCCGAAAGAGTGGAGTAGTCGCCGGGGCCAAAGCCGGCACGACAAGCTGCGGATACGTTTACATCAAGATAGAGCAACGCCGCTACTTGGCACATCGACTGGCGTGGTTTTACATGACAGGTGGGTGGCCCGCTGCACAAATAGACCACAGGGATACCGTGGGGACAAACAACGCATGGGACAACCTGCGCACGCTCACGAATGCTGTGAACCAGCAAAACAAAAGAGTGGCAAGCACTCGCAGCAAGACCGGCGTATTGGGCGTCAGACCGAGCGCAAGTGGACTTCGATTCCAGGCAGTTATCACCACCAACGGCGTGCAAAAGACCATGGGCCACTTCGGCACCACGGATGAAGCGCACGCCGCCTACGTTTCCGCAAAGCGCCAGCTTCATTCTGGCAACACACTCTAGGAGAATTTGATGACAACTCAATTGGCGCTCACCCCCGCAGCATCCGCCGCTGCTGCATCGACCGCGATCCGCGTTGAGGTTCGCAACCTAACCGTGACCGGGCCTGACATTCAGACCCTGCTGGAGGCAGTTGAGGTCGATATGGCAATCGCCCCAACGATGGAAATCGACTCGGACGATATGGCCGGCGAATTGATTGACATGCTGGGGCGCCTGTCCACCGTGTCCTGCGCCATCGAGGCCGAGCGCAAGGAGCGCACCGCGCCGCTGTTGGACGCGCAGAAGTGGCTGATGGCGGGCTACAGCCCCGCGCGCGCGATGCTCGATGGACTGATCGAGGCCGGTAAAGGCAAGCTGAGCACCTACAACCGCGCCAAGATGGAGGCCAAGCGCAAGGCTGATGCGGATGCGGCAGAGCAACGCCGCAAGGACGCAGCCGCCGCCGCCGCAATCGAGGCCGCTGCCATCGTCGCTGCGCAGGAGGTCATTGCCGCCGCCGCCGCGCTGCACGACGCCGGCAGCGAGCAGGTAGCCCAGGCGATGACAAATGATGCCATGGTGGCCGTGGACACTGCCCGCGCCAGCGCCGCCAGCGCAGTGCGCGCGATGTACACAGCGCCCGTTCACAGCACGGTGACTCCGATCAAGGGTGCCAGCCAGACCTGGAGCGCGGAGGTTACGAGCAAGGTGGCGCTTGTGGCGCATGTCGCGCAGATGATCGCATCGGGCGACCTGTCGCTGCTGGGCCTGCTGGATGTGAACCAGCCGGCCATCAACGCGATGGCCAAGCTGCAAAAAGAGAATATGTCGTTGCCCGGCGTGCGCCCGGTGTGCTCGGACAAGGTTGCAATCCGCAAGCAGGCGGTGTCGGCGTGACCCGCAAGCGCGAGCCCCCGAAGGTTGCCATATCTGCGACGGAACTGACGCCGCAATTGTGGACGCTGCTGCGCGCCTTGCAGCAAAGCGGCACCGTTACCTGCCGCGAGGCAAGCCTGTTGGCCGGGAAAAACATGAACGCGACACAGCCGCGACTGCAGTATCTGTCGCGCTGCGGTCTGGTCGCAATGTACTACTCAGGCGTTGGAGGTTTTGCGTATCGCCTCACAAGCAAGGGCCGCGACTGGTGCGAGCCATCGGCCGTGGCGCCTGCGCGCACCAGTCGGTTCGAGGGGCAACAACGGCCGTACTGCGCAGAGTCATGGCCCCACGCCCGAGCGCAACAAAATGATTTCTTGACCATCCCGTCATTGGGTTTGGCAACCTGATTTTTTCACCACCACGAAGGAACCCATGAGCACCTTTATCAAACCCACCATCGGCCGCAAGCTCTGGTACTGGCCCACCGACCGCGATATGTGGGATGGCATGCTCCAGTATGACGCGGGAGACGAACAGGCGCTTGACGCGACCATCATTTACGTATGGCACGACCGCAGCGTGAGCTTGCGCGTCATCGACCACAACGGTGTGCCTTTTGTTCGCACGCACATCCCTCTGGCCAATCCTGATGACAAGTCGCTGCAGGGCACCGGCTTTGCAAGCTGGATGCCGTACCAGATGGGCCAAGCTGCCAAGCAGGACGACAGCATCAAGGCGCCCGCCAAGCCCGAGGCTGACCCCGAGACTGACTGGACCAACTGGTACTCAGGATTGGCTGGCGAGGAATTTCGTCGGGTGACGTTCACGATTTTGCCGAACGGTCGCACCACCGTATGCCAGATCACACTGGACAACGGCTTCACGGTCTGCGGCCTTAGCGAATGCATCCTCCAGTCCGATTTCGACGCCGGATTAGGGCAGGAATTGGCGTTCGATGATGCAGAGCGCAACGCGCGCGAGTTCCGCGTTTTTCGCGCGATGGAGTGGAGACGCAAAGACCGGAGCGGAGACAAGAAAGCCGAAGGGGCCGCGCTGCCATTCTGATCCGCCATGATGGCAGGGGAAAGCATGACTGTGTGAGTACCCGGCCGTTTTATCAATCACAAGGACAACCATGATCGCTCTTACCGAAGTGAAATCCAAGATGCTGCAGGCGTTCGGCTACGACGCCAGCACGCAAACGCTGTCTGTCCGATTCGGACCCGGCAAGGTCTACACCTACGCCGAAGTGCCGCCCGAGGCCGCTGAAGCGCTGGCGAAGGCCGAGAGTATCGGCAGTGCGTTCTCACAGCACATCCGGGGCAAGTTCGCGCATACTGTGGTGCTCGATGAAGCGAAGCATGACTGACAAAGTAAAGCCCTGCCCGTTCTGCGGCGGCGCGCCCCAAGTGTCCGACCGCGCCAGCAATAACACGCCCACCGGGCACGTCTGGTTCATTGTGTGCATGTGCGGCGGTTATAGCGCACATGCACACCAGGACGGTGACACACAGGATGAGGCAATCGCCGCATGGAACTGCCGAGCCGCCGCCCCGCCCACCCCTGCCGCAGTGCCGCTGACGGATGAGCAGGTAGACGCAACTATCTGCAAAATTTGCCCGCTGGAAGTATGCACGGCAGACCATGAGTGGCTTTACGATTTCGCCCGCGCAATTCTGGCAGCAGCAGGAGACAAGGCATGATCACACCAGTGATGCGCGACAGCGCCGAGGCGGCTCAGTACAGGACCGAAATCAAGGGTTGGGTGTCGCGGAGCGGCATTTTCTACGGCGACAACCCGCATTCGGAAGACATTGCGCGCTATGACGGTTGCACCCACGTCGCCTGCAGGACGTGCGGGTGCGCGACCGAAAAGATGTGGACAAAGTGCAATGGGTGTCGAGATGTCGCCGATGCGGCGCGTTTTGATGCGATGCCATCGGCGCCGTGGGACGGTAAATCGATGGTGTTCTCGCAGGCGCTGGAGCGCTACTACGCTGACCCCATCGAAGCGCTCGATGACTTGGAGGATGGACAGACGATGGGCGACCTGCAACTGGTGATCTGTAGCCCGAACTATGTGCGCCAGTTGGAGGCTGACTATTTCGCCGATGACCTGCCAGAAGAAAACGATGACCTGCCGGCACGATTGGAAGCCGCGATGGACGCATTCAATCAGGCCGTCGCAGGCATTGTGTTGTCGTGGTCCCCTGGGAAGACTCGCCTAACGCCTTGAGCGCGTTGCACTGTTGCGCAAGATGCGCGATGATTACTACAGTGCCCTTAGCGGCCTAGATAAAGAGGAGCCTAAATTGAAAACCCTGACTTCCGATAAATGGACAAAGTACAAGTCTGCCGCGCTGCCGTTGTCTGGGCGCGTTGCCACCGACGGCAATCGCGTTCGAGTAAGGATCGCTGATTTCAGTGAGGAAAACTCGGACATCTCTATCGATGTGACGGTTGAGAGGTTCATAGAAATCCTATCAGCGGCGAAGCTGATCGGGCTTGAGCCGACTACCGACGCGATACACCGCTGCAATTTGGTGCGCGATGACGACCTGACGTGATATAGACCGCCAGAAAGGACACTCCATGAGTGAACCAATCAGGGCAATTGACCTCTACCTAGCAGAGCGTGATGATGCCGCCCGAGAGCGGGTAAATGCTTACGGCGCAACAAGTCAATGCCTTAACACATTGCTGGAGTTTTTGATATCTGTTAGACGTGTGGAATGTTTCGAGCAGACGCTGGAGGAGTTTTACACCTGGTACGCAGGGCCGGACACGATTCCAACGCCACACTGCGAGCGGGACTTGTTGATCGGGTGGGCAGCGCGCGCACTGCATGAGCGTGACGAATTCGATGAAGCAGCCCGGTGCACCTAGCTAGCGCTTCAACGAGTGCCGCAGCAACGCCGCAGCTATAGCCTGCGTGTTGTCCAGGCCGTCGCGGTCCTTGATCTTTTCGAGGGCCGCGACGGCCTTTTTCGTGAGGTTCACGGCAATGCGCTTGCCGCCTGACTCGATCAGTGCGCGCTTGGAGATTCGCTGGCGGATATGCGCAGGGGTTTCCCCCGGCATGTCCGCGCGCAGCGAGGGGGGCAAAATGAACTCGCGCATGTCAGTACCGATCTTCGTCGTCGTAATCGTCGGGGTACATGCCACCAGATGCCGGCGTGTCTTCGTCGGGCAGGTGGCGCAGGCTGACCTGGGGATCTGTGAACTTCGATCCGTAGCGCACCCGCCCGTCGTGCATCAGGTCCGGGTGCGCCGCCACTGCCGCATCGACGCTTGGGTAGCTGTCGATGAAGAACTTGCCAGTCTGCCCCTTGAGCACGCCGCAGTCGTAATCGGCGAAGCCGTGCACGTCGAAGCCGCACTCACCCGATGCGCGCAGGGTTTTCCATTCGTATTGATGTGCCATGGCATCAGTCCGTAACTGTTGGGTAGTTGTTGCGGTCGTCGGCGCTGGCCTCGCCGTCATCGATCCAGCCGATCCCGGCCCACTCCGTGAGCCGGCCATCGAGGATCACGACGGGGTGCGTGTTCTCGCCGCCCGTGGTCATCTTGAGCGCGGACAACTCGCTGCGCGCGACAGTCTTGCCGCTGTGCGTGATGGGCATCGCCGCCTTCATGGCGTCCACCCATGCCCTGACATCCTCCGCAGCCTGGGCGTGCTGTCCGCGCCTGTAGGTCTTGCCGGTGAACTCCTTGGCGATCTGGAGCATGAGGGTGGACGAGAGGCCGCGCGTCATCACCATTTTGTGCTTGCCGTAGAACGACAACGCCGACATCATGGATATGGCCCTGAACAGTTTGACGGCATCGGCGCCGACAAAGCTGGTTCCGCCTGGGTGTACGTCGATGTGTGATTGGTTGGGGTTGGGCATGGTGGTGGTCCTTGGGTTGGTGGCATCGAATTGATCCCACTGCACTGCACCCTGTCACGGCGCAGCACGGCGGGTGTCAGTCGTTGCGCTTCGCCTGGGCAGCGTAGAAGTCCAGCACGAGGGCGCGGTAGTCCTCGATGTCCGACATCACTGCGTTGTGATGCGTTGTGATGGTTTTCTCGGTGCAGCGAATGCCCATGTAAGGAATCCGCTTGTTGAAGTCTTGGAACATGACGTAGCTGTAGCACCCTGCGTCATCGAACTTTACAGCCTGGATGTAGGTCACGATGCCGCCGTGCGCCTTGTGCGTGCTGACAACAAGATGGCGAGCGCCATCCAATCCGACTTCGGCTCGACCCTCCCATCCTTCGCGCCCCTTTCGGAACGTGCTGGTATGGGTCTTGCCTGCATACGGGTCCACTGGCTTTGACAGCATGGCCGACAGAGCGACTGGATCAGAGTTGACGGAACATTGCAACATGATGATTTTCCTGGTTTGGTGGTGTCGGAATAACGCCACTGGCATGCACCCATCACGGGCGCATGGCGGTGAGGTCAGTAGTCGGGTGACTCGCCAACTTCGCAGCTGTCGATGCGGTCTGCGGCGCGCGCCTCGCGCCGCTGCGCCAGCCATGCCGCGTTCGCCACGTTGCGCGCCTGAAGCTCGGCATCCCATGCCTCGACCGTGGCGAAGCCATTGGCCTGCGCGATTGCAAGGTGTTCGGCCGCTGCAGTGCCGAAGGGCACTCGGCCCGTTGCGCCGCAGGCGTAGCAGGTATAGGGAATGCCGCTGCCTTCTTCGCAGTCCGGGCCAGACCCGTACCCGTCGCACTGTTCGCAGGTTTCGAATTTGGGGATGGTGGTTTTCATGACAGCACCCCGACCTGCCCGGCGTAGGCGATCAGGTGGGGGAGCCACTCAGCATCGGACGCGCGCCCAGGGAGCCGGCTCACAGCAGTTCCCCCCGATAAGTTGCGCCAACCAGCAGGGACAGCGCGACCTGAAGGGTCACGCCACGGCGACGAAGATAGCCGGCTGCCCGGCGAACACCAAGGGAGCGTTTGATTTCCAAAGCCCGGAACACAAGGGAGGAAGTCATAAGGAGCCTTTCGAGAGAGTGGAGGAAATTACCTGCCATGGCTCTATTGTGAGTGCTCACAGCGAATCTGTCAAACAAAAATAAACAGTTTGTGAGGTTTATTTTCGGCTTGACTGTTGCTCTTTTGCCCCTGTAATCGCGTGCATGGCAAGAGCCCCGCAACTCACAGACCGTTCCAAACTTCCCGCGCTGACAGCCAAACAGCGCGCGTTCTCGGTTGAGTACATGAAGGACCACGACGCGAAGAACGCCTACATGCGCGCGAATCCCTCGGTCAAGGGTCCAACTGCAGGCATGCGTGGGTTGTCGCTACTCAAAAATCCAGCGATACGCTACGAGATTGACTTCCTTGAGGCCCAGGTGCTTGATGCCGTCCGCAAGAGCGCTGGCGTCGATCTGGACCGCACGGTGCGCGAGATTGCCCGAACCGCCTTCTACGATGTGCGCAAACTGTTCAACGCGGACGGATCGCCAAAGGACATCACCGACCTGGACGACGACACTGCAGCCGCGATTGAAGGCGTCGAGGTCATCGAGCAATACATCGGCAAGGGTGAAGA
>JAYUQC010000067.1:0-4912 GCA_043759735.1 Rhodoferax sp. | reverse complement strand
ACCCCCTCGGGGGGCCTGGCGAAGCCAGGGCTGGGGGCGCTCATGAGAAAACGCCGGGCCGCTCCCAAGTTTTCTGGCACCCCCTCGGGGGGCCTGGCAAAGCCAGGGCTGGGGGCGCTCTCAGGCTACCTGAAGGTCGACACGCTCGCGCGGCGGTGCCGATTTAACCGCCTCCTTCGTGCCGAAAATGACTTCGCCCGACAACTGACCACCCTCTTCGATAACGAGCTTGCCATAGCGAATCTTGCCGGTGACCTTGCCGGTGGCATACACCATCAGCTTGTCCCGCACCGTCAGGTCACCATCGAAGTGGCCGTGGATCTCGGCAATGTCGATGCAGGCCGAACCCTTGAACGCGCCGCATTCGGCAATCTGCATCAGGCGCGAATCCATCGTGGCTTCCACTGTGCCTTCGACAAACAAGGTGTCGCAGTCGGTGATCTCGACACCCTTGAGCTTGATGTTGGGTCCCACCGTCAGCTTGCTGCCCCCATGCGGCGTGCCGGCAGGTGCCACGGATGGCGCCGGAGCGGCCGCTACCTCTACCGCTGTCGTCGGCATCGGCGCCGAAACGGGAGCCGGAGTCAGTGCCGGAGCCTGTGCCAAGCTCTGGACCTGCGTCGCAGGCACAGCATGCCCAATGGGCTGGGCCATGGTCGTGGGGCGCCGCAGCCCGTTGGACTCCGCTTCACGTTTGCCGAAAAATGGGGATTGCAATGCCATCGGTTCCTCCTGTAATGGAACCCGATGGTAGGCAGGCACGGGCCGCATGTCGCGCGCCCAGGTGCAAAAAGCGTAACGAATTGGTCGGCCAGGCGGTTGCCATGCCAATCCGGCCCGCACGCTCAACCGGATGTGCGCGCCCAGGCCTCGTAACGCGCCTTGTTCTCATCGTTGGGCGGATACAGGCCTGGCAAGGCCATGCCAGCCTGGACCTGGGTCATGATCCAGCCCTCGAGCCGCTCCTGCTCCACGGCGGCCGCCACTACATCATCGAGCAAGGACTGTGGAATCAGCACCGCACCATCGGCATCGACCACCACCACGTCATTCGGAAACACGGCCACGCCACCACAGCCCACCGGCTCCTGCCAGGCCACGAAGGTCAGGCCCGCCACCGACGCCGGCGCCGCCGTACCCTGGCACCAGACCGCAAGCCCGGTGGCCAATACGCCGTCGATGTCGCGAATCACGCCGTCGGTGATCAACGCGGCGACACCGCGCTTGTGCATGCGCGCGCACAGGATGTCGCCGAAGATGCCGGCATCCTGGACACCCATTGCGTCGACAACCGCGATGCTGCCAACCGGCATGGCCTCGATGGCAGCGCGGGTCGAGATCGGCGAGCCCCAGGACGCCGGCGTTGCCAGGTCCTCGCGAGCGGGCACGAAACGCAAGGTAAAAGCCCGCCCCACCCGCCGCGGCTGCCCGGCCTTGAGCGGCTTGGCACCACGCATCCAGACATTGCGCAGGCCCTTTTTGAGCAGCACGGTCGTCAGCGTCGCGGTGGTCACGCCAGATAGGACGCGGACCAGGTCCGGCGACAGTGCAAGTGGATCGATACCCATGACCAGATCTCCAATTTCTCAACCTCGTTGCCTTACAGGCAAACCCATGTACGCGTCAGCCACCTGCACAGGGGCTGGCGCAACGATAACTTGTCAGCAGCGCCGCATCAGGAGCGCCATAGCGCTGCTCGTGTCCCGCGACCGGTTGGCCCGTAGAAAAGAAAGTCGAGCAAATGATCCAGTGACCAAGCTTAGCGGGGAATGGCATAGGTGCCAACCGCGTGCGCGACGGGCTCCAGGATGCCCTCCGAGTAAATGCTGACCTCACCCACCGCCAGCGTCCGGCCCAGTTTTAGCAGTTTGCACACGCCGATGATGGCCCGGTCACTTGCGGGTTTGCGCATGAAATTGATGTTCAGGCTGGTGGTGACCGTCAGCGGCACGATGCCGATCTCACCCAGGATCGCAACATAGAGCGCAACATCGGCCACGGTCATCATCACCGGGCCCGATACGGTTGCGCCCGGTCGCAACTCGGCCTCGCCGATGGCGTGGCGCACGGTAGCCGTGCGGTTGCCCACCGAATCGATGGTGCACTTGTTCTGCGGGAACTCCTGTTTCAGGAATTGCGCCAGTTCCGCCTTGTTTGTCATGCTGGGTTACCGGGTTGGTCAGACATCATGGACACGGAGATGCCTTCAGGTAAACCGTTCTGATATCGATCTGTACCTTCGGCGGCCCGATGGCGCCTGCCACCGCCAGCCGACCGAAAGGTCTGAGCACATCGAGCAAGGCCGCCCACTGCGGGCCGCCACCACGTACTGGGCGAATCCGCGATTGCACTCCGACCCCAGGACACCAGAGTACGTGGTTCCAGGGCGGCATTATTCATCCGCCGCCACGCTGCATATACAGATCGAAGCGCTTCATGAAGCGGTAACGTTGCAGGTCGTCCAGTCCACTGAACCGAAAACTGACCAGCAGACGCGGAATGCGTGCCAACGCGATCGCGCGCGGTTCGCCCACGCGCCACGACAGGCTCAGCCTGCCGGTATCGATTTTCGCCGTCAGGGCCTGCGCGATGAGGGTGTGGGGGTGGGATCCCATCGCCTGGGGCAACCAACTCAGCCATTCCTTCTCGGTGCAACCCATCTCGCGGTCGAAATTGTCGGCATAGAACGCTTGCATGCGGTGTTTTCCGGGTTGATCGTGCCTAGCCTCCGGCAATCGGAGGCCAGATCGCCAGCACGTCACCCTCGACCAGGGTACGCGTCAGGCGGTCACCGGGCTCCACATACTTGCCGTTGACCAGCACCAGGTGCACCATCTTCTCGGGCAAAGCCATCGGCCCGATGATCTGGCTGATGCTGGCATCTGGCGCGACATCCATCTCCAGCATATTGGTGTACTTGACGGCGCTGGGCAGGTAATCGGTCAGCGACGCGAACAGTTTGAGCGTGATCTTCATCGCGCCACTTTACCTGCGCCGCGCATCCGCCGGCCCGTTCCAGCCGCTCTGCGCCTGTGCGCTGGCCAGGTATGCGTCCATCAGTTTCGTCGGGTCATTCTTGAGCGTGTCTTTCCATGCTCCCAGGTGGATCTGGCCCTCGACCAGGCCACGCATCACGCCCACATGGTCGGTCCAGCCAACGCTGTTGCAACCGACCAGCACGTCGTCCTTGAATTGCAGGCTCAGGTGGCGGCCGCCCGCCTCATCGGTCAACTCCACGTGCTCGCCACCCGGCACGCCCTCCCAGGCGCCAAAGCTGGTGGAGACCATGCCCAGCGTGTCGAGCACGTTGATCTGGGTCACGCCCTTGAGCGCTGCCGGCTGCCCGATCATGTTGAGCGCCGCCACACGCGCCTGCTCGGCCGCGTTGGGCTGGATCGCACTGATGATGGTCGTGTTGCTGACCTTGTCGAAGGCCTCGGCGCAATCGCCCGCCGCATAGATGCCCGGTATGTTGGTCTGCAGATGCTCGTCGGTCAGGACACCCTGCAGACAGGTGATGCCCGACTTCTCCAGGAAGCCGATCGCCGGTTTGACGCCGGTGGCGCTGATGACCAGATCAACGTCCATCGACTGGCCATTGGACAGCCTGACCTTCAACGCCGCGTCGCCGCACCCTTTCTCGATCGCCTCGACCCGTGTCTTGGTGAATACCTGCACGCCCTTGGTCTCGCACCACTGCTTGATCATGTTGCCGGCGGTAGGCCCCATCATGCGTGGCACCATGCGGTCACCCATTTCGACCACGCTGAGCTTGACGCCGCGCGCTGCCAGTGACTCCATGATGATGCAACCGATAAACCCAGCACCCATCTGCAGCACCCTGGCGCCCTTGGTCGCCAGCTGCATGATCGCGCGCGCATCCTCCATGGTCCAACACGGGTGAATGCCGGGCAGGTCCATGCCCGGTATCGGCGCACTGGCCGGTCGAGAGCCGGTGGCGATCAGCAGCCGGTCGAACGTCAAAGTGTCGCCGTTGTCGAGCTTTACGGTCTTGCCCGCCGCATCAACAGCGCTGGCATGCGCATACACCATCGTGACCTTGATATCGTCGAAATGGGTCAGGCTCTTGCGCAGGTAGGTGCCACGTTCGCCGACGTTGCCCATCAACAAGTAGGGAATCGCCATGCGCGAATACGGTGGCTCTTTTTCGTCGCCGACCATCGTGATCGCGTCTTTCGGCGCATGTTTGCGAATGGTCTCGGCGGCGATCACTCCGGCCGGGCCGGCTCCCAGGATGACATGGTGCATGCTTGTTTCTCCAATATGGCAAAAGGCGGCCCCAAGGAGCCGCCTTTCTTTTCTAGCGGGGCAAGGGAATCTTACAGCCCCAGACGTGCCTTGGTCGCGGCAGTCGGTCGCCCTTGAGGGTCCCAGCCGCGTGCTTCGTAGTACTTGGGCAGCATCTCGGGCAACATGCTGACCTTGCCTTTTGCCGGGCCCGTCTTGGTAGGCTCGGTCAGCAGACGTTTGGGCAGGTTGTCATCCTTCTCGGTGAAACCAGCGCGGTTGTTGAACTCGCGCTCCATGTTCCAGATGCGCTCACCGATTTTTTCAAGTTCTTCGGTGGTGTACTGTTCGCCGCAAGCCGCCGCCATCTGGGGTGCCAGGTCGGCCAGGCCCCAGGCGAAGGTGGTGAAGATGCACAGGCCCGACGAGTCGAACGCGGCCGTCGCATCCTGGAACGCCTTGACCAGTTCCGGCTTGCCCACATGCTCCAGCGGATCGGTCTTGACCGGGATGCCCAGCACTTCCGAGGCCACGGTGTAGCCGCGCAGATGACAGGCGCCGCGGTTGCTGGTGGCATAGGCCAGGCCCATGCCCTGGATACCGCGTCCGTCGTAGGCTGGAAACTCCTGGCCCTTGACGCTCATCGACAGATCCGGATGGCCGA
>JAYUQC010000066.1:0-4986 GCA_043759735.1 Rhodoferax sp. | reverse complement strand
GGCGATGATGCTGCCACCGGTGGCCGGGCTGAAATTGAAGCTGGTGATCTGGTAGCTGTCAGCCTGCGCAGTGAATACCGCGTTGTCGAATACGGCAGGAGCCAGCGCTGCCAGGCTGTTGTCGGCCTGGCGCTCCTGGAAGAAGGTAGCGAGATTGAACGCACCGCTGCCGCCGAAGGCGTTCGGATCGGTGGCCCCCAGGAATCGGAACTCGGCATTCAGATGGGCCAGGTCCAGCGGCTGTCCACCCTTGAAGATCACCAGGTCGGTGTTGAAGCCGCCCAAGCCATCGCTTTCCACCTCCAGGATCATCTTGCTGCCGGCCAGCGCGGTGAAGGAGCCGTCGATCTCCAGTGTGCCGGGGGAGTTGCCGGGTGCGAACGTGCCGTAGTTCGTGATGTTCCCGGTGATGGTGCCGGTGCCGCCCAGGAAACCTTTGCTGCCGATCACGATGGTCTGCGCGTTCAGGTTGCCGTTCGTCAATAGCAGTGTGCCGACTCCGCCGTCGACATCGCCGGTGGCAGTCTTTTCCCGGCCGACGCCGACCCAGCCGGCGTTGACGGCCGAGTTCTCGCGTATCTGCAACGTGCCGATGGCTCCGGCAAAACGGGCGATGGATACCTGCCCGTCGCCGAGGTTGATCTTGCTGGCGCCGCGCAGATCGACCGTGGCAGTGCCTTCGCGCCCGACATGCAGGCGGGCCAGACCGCTGGCCGCAGCGACGTTGATCTGCGACGCGCCAGTCAAGCTTAGAGTGCCCGTGCCACCGGGGCGAGTCGATGTGCCGCCCAGGTAGACCCCGGCACCCGCCGAGCCCAAGTTGCCAATGCTCAGCATACTGGCATTGGCCAGTGTCGCCGCGCCGGCACCACCGCCATTGCCGACGACGACAAACGCGCCGGCCAGCGCGTCTCCGGATTGCTGGCCAGCGATGGTCAGCGTGGCGTTGTCGGCCCTCAGCACACCGGTGCCCCCCGCGTCGCCGATGAGTACGCCCATAGCGCTGGCGCTGGCCTGGTTCAACAGCGTGAGCTGACCGACGCTCTGCAACCCGGTGCCGATACGCAGCAGTGTGTCGCTGCCGGTCAAGCGGATTTCCGATCCCGCACCGGTGACCAGTGCGGTACCGGTTCCGCCAACGATGGTGGTGCTGCTGCCCCCGATGGTGAGGATGGTGTTGCGTGAGTTGGCGACAGTCGAGACTGCCTGCCCATCTATCAGCAACTTGGCGCCCTCGGATATGTTGAGCCTTCCTTGACCGTCGCGACCGATGCGCACATTGGGATTGAAGGCCTCGTTCGCGCCGCCGCCGGGTATTGTGGACTGTGCCGACAGTGCCACCGTCGAGCCCGCGCCTGTGATCGTCAGCGTACCGGTTGCGGCGGCGCCGCGGCCCAGGCTCAGCATCGGCCCGTTGGAGCCGGCGCTGGTCGCGTTGATATTCAGTTGGCCGCCATTGCGCACCGTAACCGCGCCAATACCGTCGCGGCCGATGTCCATCGTCGCGATACCAGGCTGGGTGGCGCCACCGCCCAACGCCGCCGCACTGGCAGTACCCGACACAGACACCAGCGAGTCAGCGCCATCGATCAGCAATTCACCGATCGAACCGCCACGGCCGACCGACAGGTAATTGAGCCCGGTGATACTGCCGCCAGCCAACACGCTCACTGCGGCGCTGCCCAGATTACGCCCGATCTGCAGCAACGCGCTGTCGCCGGTCATCGCGATCTGGGACCCGGCGCCGGTCACCGTCAGGTCGGTGCGGCCACCGCCTTGGGTGAGGTTCATGCCATTGCCAAACCCATTGACGCCTTCGAACAGTAACTTGCCCCCATTGCGGATAGTCACCGTCGCCGCCGCGTTGCGGTGTTCCGCAGTGCTTATGAATGCGCCACTACTGGACAGGGTGCCGCCGGTGACCCGCCAGACCGAGTTGGTGCCATCGATCGCCACCTCTGCAAAACTTCGTTCTGTGCCCAGCGAGCTGCTACCGCCCGGTGCGGCGCCGATCGATGCCCCGTCGGTGGCCAGTGTTCCGCCAGCAAGTACCTCCAGGCGGCCGCGCGTAGTGCCGCCGGGAAGGCCGAAACTGGGAGCATGCACACTAACGCCGCCGATCACAAATGCCCGAAGAAAACTGGCGTTGGAGCCGGCACCGGTGACCGTCAGCAAGGCGTCGCTGCCGGCGGCATTACCGACAAAGTTATGGCACCACTGTGAACCGACCAGACAGGCGCCCGCGTTGGTGCGGCCGTCGAACGTCGCGCCACCGGAGACTGTCAGCGAACCGCGTCCGCCGGTGCCGAGTTCCAGTCGGTTGGTATTGCCATCACCGGTCAGGTTGACCCGCGTGCCCACACCGTCGACGACGGCAGTGACAACGCCCATGGGATTGTCGGCAAACCGTATCGAGGCCGCGGCCAGAAACGAGCCGTTGTTCACCAGCAGACTTGCACCGCCCAGCCCATTGAGCGCCAATGTGTTGCTGCCCAGGTCGGTGTCTCCCGGCCCGGGTACGACGAACAGCGGGTAGATGCTGAAATCACCGGTGACGCTGACTTCCGCCCATGCGGGCGCAAGGCCCAGGCACGCCAACACCGCTAGAGCAACCGGGCGATGGCCGAAAGGCCGAAATTTTGTCTGCATAGAATTCCCCATGTTGATATGTTGCAAATTGTGTGCGCGCGCTGCCATTGCACCTATCCTCCGTTCAGGGGATGCGAGGGGCTTGACATTTGGTCAGAGCACTGTCGCGCTGGGCAAGGTGCACCGGCTGGCCAATGCGGCGGCGCTGCCGCTGGAAATCATCGCAGTACACGGGGCGTCTACTGGACGAAGACGCCATCGACACGGGCGAAGTTGGGCGAATCACCGTCGGCTGCGCCCGAAGCGAAGGTGAGGAGGGCAACATGAATCTGCTTGAGGTCCAGGAGTTGCCGGCGGTGTATCTGATGGCACCACGCTGATCATGGACCGGACCTGCTACTTCATCACCCATCCCAACGTTGCGATCGACGCCGGGGTGCCGGTTCCGCGCTGGCCGCTGTCGGAGACCGGGCGTATGCGTATGCATCTGGGTCTGCGGCAACCGTGGGTCAGCGGCCTTTGCGCCATCTACTGCAGTACCGAGCAAAAGGCGCTGGACGGGGCGCATATCCTGGCGCAGCATTGCGCCTTGCCGGTGGTGGCGATCGAGGCGCTGGGCGAAAACGACCGTTCGGCAACCGGGTACCTGCCGCCGCCTGAATTCGAGCAGATGGCGGACCGGTTCTTTGCCGCGCCCGAGGTGTCGGAACGGGGTTGGGAGCGCGCCTGTGACGCCCAGGCGCGCATCGTGCAGGCGGTACTGCGGATCGCGCAGCAGGATCGCACCGGCGGTGCATTGGCGATCATCTCGCACGGTGCAGTTGGCACGCTCCTGTATTGCCATCTGACCGGCCAGCCGATCGATCGGCGCTGGGACCAGCCGGCCAACGGCGGCGGCAATTATTTCAGTTTCTCGCTTGCGCCCGATCGTGTGGACGGCGGGTGGCGGGCGATCGACCAGTTGCCGGGTTGATTGCGCCAGTCGCCGTGACGGTGTCGGTTACGACGGGGTTACGACCGATGCGCTGGTAGGATGCACGACGCGTGCTCGACGCGCGCTCGACGCGCTGCCGCGTTCTGTGATGGCGACGTGCCATGGAGTGCGTTCGATGCCGTGGGGGCTGACAAGTTTTTCTGGATAGCGAATTGAACCGACAAGCAGACAAGGACCGCAACCACGCAGCTGTTTTCGACGGCATGGCGGGCCTCAGGGTCTGCGTCGACGTGGGCGGCACCAAGGTGGCGGTCAGTGTGGCCGACAGTCAGGGTATTCGGGGACGGGTCGCCGAACCTACGGCGAAACAGGGCAGCAACGATGCGCTGGCGCTGCAGGTGCTGCGCCTGATCGACGAAAGTTGCGCGCTGGCCGGTGTGGCTGCCGGCGCTGTCGACGCGGTGGGCGTAGCTGCTTGCGGGCCTTTCCTGATCCAGGGTGGGTGTGTGGAACTGGCGGCGCCCAATATTTGCGGCGGACTCGCTGGCAAGGCACGTGGCCTGCCCAATGATTGGAATAGCGCGTTGCTGGAGGCGCCGCTGCGCGCCCGGTTCGCCAAGGTGACCGTGGCCAACGATGCGATAGCCGCCCTGATGGCCGAACGCCGCTGGGGTGCCTTGCAGCGCATGGACCATTGCGCCTACGTAACCTGGAGCACGGGCATCGGCATCGGCTTGTGCGTCGACGGCCATGTGCTGTATGGCAAGAACGGCAACGCCGGGCATGCCGGCCACATGTTCGTCAACGACAACCTGGACGCGTTGTGTGGTTGCGGCAACATCGGTGACGTGGAAGGGCAGGTTGCCGGCAATGCCGTGGCACGGCGTTTCGCCTCGCACGGTTACCACGACGCGGCGGTGCTGCTGGCCGCGGCCCGAAACGGCGACGCATCTGCATTGGGAATCGCCGACGCACTGTGCCTGGTGATGGGGCGCATGTTGTACAACCTGGTCGCGACGCTGGACCTTCAGGGCATCAGCATGGGCGGCAGCGTGTTCTCCCATCACAGCGAGTTCCTGCTGCCCAGACTGCGCGTCCACATCGACGGCAAGCTGCCGGCCCTGACGCAGGGGTTTGTCCTGACGGGCGCCGGCCTGGGTGACAAGGTCGGAGACTATGCCGCCCTGGCACTGACGCTCTGATTGCCCCCAATCCTGGCTGCGCCAGGCCCCCCGAGGGGGTGCCAGAAAACTTGGGAGCGGCCCGGCGTTTTCTTTGATGGCCCCCAGCCCTGGCTTCGCCAGGCCCCCCGAGGGGGTGCCAGAAAACTTGGGAGCGGCCCGGCGTTTTCTGGGCGCGTGCCAGCTCAGGGCTCGATCGTCCATTGGTGTGCGCATTTCTTGCAGCACACCAGCGCCTGGCCATTGCGCCGGTTTTCCTCGACCAGCGTCATGCTGCCGTAG
>JAYUQC010000065.1:0-4989 GCA_043759735.1 Rhodoferax sp. | reverse complement strand
GAGTTCCTCGCCGAAGCGGTGTCGGAACTCACCGGGGCGCAGCGGGTGCTGGTGATGCTGGAGTCGGGCGACGGGCCGGTGCTCGGCGCGGCGCGGCTGCCCAACGGCGAAGACGCGGCCGCGCTGCTGCAGGCGGTGACGCCCTGGTTGCTGCAGGCGTGCGACGCACGGGTCTCCAGCCTGCGTCACGGACCGGATGGTGCCAAACCGGTGGAGCAACGGTCCTGCCTGGTGGTCCCGCTGGTGGTGCAGGATCGGCTGCTGGGTTATCTGTATGCGGACATCGACGGTGCGCTGGGCCGTTTCCAGGACGCCGACCAGCACCTGCTGACCATGCTCGCGGCGCAGGCCGCCGTCGCGTTGGACAACACGCAATGGGCGCAAGGCCTGGAGAAAAAAGTCGCTGCGTGCACTGCCGCGCTGACCGAACGGGTGGCCGAACTGGAGGTTATTTCCGCGATCCAGCGCGGCGTGGCGGGTCAACTGGACTTTCAGGCCATCGCGACGCTGGTGGGTGACAAGTTGCGCGAGGTGTTCCGCACCGGTGACGTAAGCATGGTCTGGTGGGACGAGGCCAGCGACATGCTGCACACCCTGTACAACTATGAACACGGCAAGCCGATTGCGCACAAACCGCCGCGCCAGGCGCACCCGCCAGACAGCATGCTGGGGCAATTCCTGCGCCGGCGCGTGGCGATGGTACTGAACACCCGCGCCGAACAGGAGGCGGTCGGACTTTCATTGGCGCCTGGCACCGATCGGTGCCTTTCGCTCGTCTCGGTTCCCATCATCGGTAGCAACCGGGTGCTCGGCTTCTTTGCGCTGCAGAACCATGCGCGCGAGTACGCTTTTGGCCAAGCCGAGGTGCGGCTGTTGCAGACCATCTCCGCGAGCATGGGCGTGGCGCTGGAAAACGCGCGCCTGGTGCAGGAAACCAAGGAGGCGCTGGAGAGCCAGAACGCAACTGCCGAAGTGCTGGGTGTCATCAGTACCTCGGTGGCCGATGCCCAACCGGTATTCGACAGCATCTGCTCCGGCCTGCATCGCCTGCTCCCGGATGCCGAATTGGTGATCGCCGCCGCAGGCGAGGACGGGCAACTGCACTGGAAGGCGGGCTGGGGCACGGCCATTGACGCGCTGCGCAGCATATTCCCGCGTCCGGTACCGAGCGGCACAATACTGACCGGCGCCGCCTCGCATTGGCCCGACATCCTGCATGGTGCGGGTGTTCCCGACAGCGTGCGGGCCGCTGCAGGTGTCATGGGGCGCAATGCCGCGATGCTGAGCGCAGCCATGGTGTCCCAGGGCCGGGTGCTTGGCACGATCGCGGCCCTGAATCTGGACATGCGCCCATTCACCGAGCGGGAAGTCGGCCTGGTCAAGTCGTTTGCCGACCAGGCGGTGATCGCGATCCAGAACGCGCGGCTGTTCAACGAGACCCGGGAGGCATTGGAGCGCCAGACGGCGACCGCCGACATCCTGCGCATCATCAGTGAGTCACCCACCGATGTGACCCCGGTGTTCCAGGCGATCGCCGAGCGTGCGTGTGTCTTGAGTGGCGCCGACATGGGTGGCACGACGCGTTTCGACGGCGAGCTGATGCACATGCTGGGCTGGCACGGCACAGCGGCGCGGGCGGAGTCCAAGATGCGCGGCGCTTTTCCGCGCAAGCCGGACCCGAGCTCGGTGCACGGCCGCAGTATCCTGGCTGGAAAGCCGGTCCAGATCCCGGATGTATTGCTCGACGCCGACTATGGCTTGGGCGATGCCGCGACCGCGACCAGCTATCGCGGCGTGCTGGCGGTGCCCATGTTGCAGGGCGGGCGCGCCATCGGCTCGATCGCAGTAGGGCGTTTGGCCGAAGGCGACTTTCCCGACAAGGTGCTCACGCTGTTGCAGATTTTCGCCGATCAGGCTGTCATTGCGGTCGAGAACACACGGTTGTTCATCGAACTCGAGGCGCGCAACCGCGAGGTCACCGAGACGCTGGAGCAACAGAGGGCATCGGCCGATATCCTGAACGTCATCAGCCAGTCGGTGTCCGACTCGCAGCCGGTATTCGACAAGATCCTGCAGAGCTGCCAGCACCTGTTCGGTGGCGACGAACTCGATGTGCTGCTGGTTGACGAGCACGGCATGCTGCGTATTGGCGCCTATCTTGGCAAGGCGCGCGACATCATCGAGGCGACCTTTCCTGCGCCGGTGGAAAAGACGCCCGCTGGCCGGGCCATCCGTGAGCAGCGTGTCGTGCACTGGCCGGATCTGGTGCACGGTGATGGCGTGCCCGGCGTGTTGCGCAAGATGGCCAAACTCGTCGGGTATACCTCGCTGATGTTCGCGCCGATGCTGTGGGATGGCCGCGGCATCGGCGCGATCGGTGTCGCGCGCTGCACGGGTCCATTCCGGCCCAAGGAACTGGAGTTGGTACAGACCTTCGCCGACCAGGCGGTGATTGCGATCCAGAACGCGCGCATGTTCCGCGAGACTCAGGAATCCCGCGCCGCCGCCGAAGCCGCCAACGAGGCCAAGAGCAGTTTCCTGGCCACGATGAGCCACGAGATCCGCACCCCGATGAACGCGGTGATCGGCATGAGCGGTCTGTTGCTCGACACGCCGCTCGATGCCGAGCAGCGCGACTTTGCCAGCACCATCCGCGACAGCGGGGATGCGCTGCTGACCATCATCAACGACATCCTGGATTTTTCCAAGATCGAGGCCGGCCGGATGGACGTGGAGGCGCAACCGTTCGACCTGCGCGAATGCGTGGAGGCGGCGCTGGACCTGATCGCCGCTCGGGCCAACGAGAAGAAGCTCGAACTGGCCTATGTGTTCGAAGGCGAGGTCCCGGCTGCCATCAACGGCGACGTGACGCGGCTGCGCCAGGTGTTGCTGAATCTGCTGTCCAACGCGGTCAAGTTCACCGAGAAGGGCGAGGTGGTGCTGACGGTGCGGGCGCTTGGGGCGCAAACCGGTGCAGATGGCAAGAGCGGCAGGGTCAGCAACGGCGAGACCGCCGGCCAGCTCCAGTTCGCCGTGCGCGACAGCGGGATTGGATTGACACCGGCTGGCATCGGCAAGCTGTTCCAGAGCTTCAGCCAGGCCGACAGCTCCACCACGCGCAAATACGGCGGTACCGGGCTGGGGCTGGTGATCAGCAAGCGGCTGGCCGAGCTGATGGGCGGCACGATGGGGGTCGAAAGTGGCGGTCCCGGCGCGGGCTCGACATTCCGTTTCACGATCCAGGCACCCGGGACCGCGTTGCCGCAGGCCGGTCGGCGCGACATAGGTGGCGAGCAGCCGGGCCTGGCAGGCAAACGGCTCCTGGTGGTGGACGACAACGCGACCAACCGCAAGATTCTCTCCTTGCAGACGACTCGCTGGGGCATGCTGCCCTGCGCCACCGAATCACCCGGCGAGGCGCTGCGATGGCTGGATGCAGGTGAGAAGTTCGACCTGGCCATCATCGACATGCACATGCCCGAGATGGATGGTGTGGCGCTGGCACACCGGATTCAAAGCGTCGGCAAGGACTTGCCGTTGGTGCTGTTCACCTCCCTGGGCCGACGCGAGTCCTTGGCCGAGGCGCAAAGCCTGTTCAAGGCCACCTTGTCCAAGCCTTTGCACCAGAGCCAGTTGTTCGATTGCCTGATGACCCTGTTGGCAGCCGATATGCCGCAGCAAGTTGCAGCGCCCAGGGCCAAGGCAACCATGGACCCGGGCATGGCGGCGCGCCACCCGCTGCGCATCCTGCTGGCCGAGGACAACGTGGTGAACCAGAAGCTGGCGCAGCGCCTGTTGCAGCAGATGGGATATCGGGCCGACCTGGCCAGCAACGGCGTGGAAGCGGTCGAAAGTGTCGCTCGACAGGTTTATGACGTGGTGCTGATGGACGTGCAGATGCCCGAGATGGATGGCCTGGAAGCGTCCCGGCGCATCACCACGCAATGGCCGCCGGACGAGCGTCCACGCATCATCGCGATGACCGCCAACGCGATGCAGGGCGACCGTGAAGCCTGCCTTGCCGCCGGCATGGACGACTACGTGACCAAACCGATACGCGTCGACCAGCTGGTCGAGGCCCTGAACAACGCACCCTCACGCAAGGAAAACTGAACCATGCCGGAACCGATCATCGATGTTGCGACATTCGCCGAACTGCAGGACGCTGCCGGAGCCGAATTTGTGTCCGAACTGGTCGGCACCTTTCTGGAAGAAGCGCCGGTGATGCTGGCCGAGTTGCGTCGTGCCCAGGCGGCGCCGGACTTTGACGCGTTCCGGCGCGCGGCGCATTCGCTCAAATCCAACGGCCAGACCTTTGGCGCGGCGCAACTGGCGGCCATGGCGCGCACGCTGGAGCTCGGTGGCATGATCACCGACGCGGCTTTGCTGGATGCGCTGGAAGCCGAGTACCGGCGGGTCGCCACGGCGCTGCAGGATCTCTGCAATGGCTGAGCGCGGCACCCGGCTGCTGGTGGCCGACGACAACAAGGTCAATCGTCTTTTGCTCACCCGCAGCCTGGAGATGCAGGGGCATTCGGTGGCTAGCGCCGAGAACGGTCGCATCGCGCTGGAGATGCTGCGTGCCGAGAAGTTCGATCTGGTGTTGCTCGACATGGAAATGCCCGAACTCGATGGCTTCGGCGTGCTCGAGGAAATGGTGGGCGACGCCAAGCTGCGCGACATACCCGTCATCGTGACCAGCTCGCTCGAAGGTGTGGCCGACATCGTGCGCTGTATTGAATTGGGCGCCGACGACTACCTCAACAAGCCGGTCAACCCGGTGCTGCTCAAGGCCCGCATCAACTCCAGCCTGGAGAAAAAGCGGTTGCGGGACCAGCAAAAGGAGTTGATCAAGCGCTTTGCCACCTCGCAAGTGGCCGACGACATGGAGCAGTCGGGTTTTGCGCTCGGCGGGCGCCGGGTCCAGGCTACGGTGATGTTTTCCGACATCCGCAGTTTCACCTCGCTGGTGGAGTCGCAACCTCCCGA
>JAYUQC010000064.1:0-14682 GCA_043759735.1 Rhodoferax sp. | reverse complement strand
GCCGAACTGGCGCGCACACATGAGGCCATCGTGACGGTCGAAGAGGGCTGCGTGATGGGCGGCGCCGGCAGCGCAGTGATGGAAGCCTTGCACGGCGCGGGCCTGACCCGGCCGGTGCTGTCGCTGGGCCTGCCCGACCACTTCATCGAGCATGGCGATCCGGCCAAGCTGCTGGCGATGAACGGCCTGGACGCTGACGGCATCGCCACGTCGATTGCCGCGCGCTTCGGCGCGCGACCCGCGCTGGTGCGCGTCAAGGGCTGAGATGATGCCCCTGACTCGCTTCGCTCGCGTCCCCCGGGGGGAGCTCAGGCCGCTTGGGAGCGGCCCGGCGCTGGCCTGAGCGCGCTGCGCGGCGGCCCAGGAAAGGGCCCACGGCGGCGCGGCCGCGAATTTGGTGCGATGCTCGCGCCGCAATGGATCCCGTTAGACGATGACCCACCCTACCCAGGCCCTGCACATCCCCGACATGCAAAGCGAGCGCGACGATCGTCATCTCGCGATCCAGCGTGTGGGCATCAAGGACGTGCGCTACCCGTTGAATCTGCGCGTGGCCGGTGCCGTGCAGCATTGCTCGGCCATGTGGGATCTGGACGTGGCGCTGCCTGCCGAGAAGAAGGGCACGCACATGTCGCGCTTCGTGGCCTGGCTCAACGACCTCGAACAGCTCGGCGCGCCGCTCGACGCGGCGCTGCTGCAGGAGCGCCTGGCGGTGATGCTGGAACGCCTGGGTGCCGCCGAGGGCCGGGTGCAGGCGCGCTTTGCCTTCTTCCTGCGCAAGCGCGCGCCGGTCTCGGGCGTACACAGCATGCTGGACTACCAGGGGCGCTGGATTGCCGAGACCCGTGCCGGCGTGACTTCGGTGTGGGCCGAGGTGGCGGTGCCGGTGAAGAGCCTGTGCCCCTGTTCGAAGGAAATTTCAGACTACGGAGCGCACAACCAGCGCTCGACCGTGACGATCCGCGCCGAGGTCAAGGCTGGCGTCGAGTGGCTCGAGCTGGTGCGATTCGCCGAAGACAACGCGTCGAGCGAGGTCTGGGCCCTGCTCAAGCGCCCCGACGAGAAGTGGATCACCGAGCGTGCCTACGAGAACCCGAAGTTTGTTGAAGACCTGGTGCGCGATGTGGCGCTGGCCATCAACGCCGACGCGCGCATCGGCCGCTACCGTGTCGAGGTCGAGAACCATGAATCGATCCACAACCACGCGGCGTACGCGTGCATCGAGCGGATGTAGCTTGCTCGCCGCGCTGGCGCTGGCAGCTTGCGCCGGCTATTCACCGGGGGACTTGCCGGCGGGCGCGCCCGAGGCTGCGTTGCGCGCGCGCATGGGTGAGCCCACTGGCCATTACGCGCTGCCCCAGGGCAGCCAACTCGAGTACGCGCGCGGCCCGATGGGCAAACACACCTACATGGTCGAGCTTGACGCGGCAAGTCGCGTCGTGGCCTGGCGGCAGGTGCTGACCGAGGCCAACTTCGAGGCCCTGGCCATCGGTGCGGCGCAAGCCGATGTGCGCCGGCAACTGGGGCGGCCCTCGGAGGCGCGCACCGGCTGGCGCGGCGTGGGCGAGGTCTGGTCCTACCGCTACGAAGCCTTGTTCTGTCGCTGGTTCCAGGTGTGGCTGGTCGAGGGTCGCGTTCGTGAAGCCAGCTACGCGGCCGATCCGATGTGCGAGGAGCGCAGGCGCGACCCCGACTGATGCTCGTCTATGGCATTGCAAACTGCGACAGCGTCAGGCGCGCCAGGGCGTGGCTGGGAGCGCGGGGTGTCGACCACGAGTTCCACGACTTCAAGAAAGCGGGCGTGCCGGCGGCCGCTCTGGAGTCCTGGGTCGCGGCGTTGGGCTGGCAACCCTTGGTCAACCGCCAGGGCAGCACCTGGCGCAAGCTCGATGCCGCCGCGCAGCAGATGCTCGTGGACGCGCGCAGCGCGCAAACTCTGATGCTGGCGCACGCGAGCCTGATCAAGCGGCCGGTGGTCGTCTGGGACGACGGTGAGATCAGCGTCGGTTTCGACGAGCAGCGCTGGGCGACGCGCCTGGGCCGCGGCTGAGACGTCGACGCGGCGCCTCGGGGGTGCAGGTCGGCGCCGCCGCAGGGCGTGAAACCACCGGGAGCGGCCTCTGCGTTTGGCTCGCCGCTGCAGCACGCCGCCAGACACCGCCACGGACAAGCCTGTCACACCGCACCCATGCGGTGCGTACGCGCACCAACAGTAAGCCAACGCAGAGGCTGTTTCGCCCCAGCGCGGCGCAGTTTGGTGCGAAGCGACGACGCCGGCACGCACCGAAACAGGCACAAGACTTGCAATCCTGGTGCACGGATGGGGTGGCACGAACGCAGGGACCCCGCACCGACAACCCGACGCAGCAGGAGAATGCACATGGATCAGGTCAAGCAGGGAACCGATGCCCTGTTCATTTTGCTCGGCGCGATCATGGTGCTGGCCATGCACGCCGGCTTCGCCTTTCTTGAGCTCGGCACGGTGCGCAAGAAGAACCAGGTCAATGCGCTGGTCAAGATCCTGGTCGACTTTGCGGTCTCGACGCTGGCCTATTTTCTGGTCGGCTACACGGTCGCCTACGGCGTCAATTTCTTCACCGGTGCCGAAGGACTGGCGGCCAAGAACGGCTACGAGCTGGTCAAGTTCTTCTTCCTGCTGACCTTCGCCGCGGCCATTCCGGCGATCGTCTCGGGCGGCATTGCCGAGCGCGCACGGTTCGGCCCGCAGCTGATCGCCACGGGGGTGCTGGTGGGTTTGATCTACCCGCTGTTCGAGGGCGTGGTCTGGGGCGGTCGCTTCGGCGTCCAGGGCTGGATCAAGGAGCTTGCCGGTGCCGAATTCCACGACTTCGCCGGCAGCGTGGTCGTGCACACGATCGGCGGCTGGATCGGGCTGGCCGCCGTGCTGCTGCTGGGCCCGCGGCTGAACCGCTACCGCAAGGACGGCGGCGTCAGCGCGCACCCGCCCTCGAGCATCCCCTTCCTGGCGCTGGGCGCCTGGGTGCTGACGGTCGGCTGGTTCGGCTTCAACGTCATGAGCGCGCAGACCATCGACAAGATCTCGGGCCTGGTGGCCGTGAACTCGCTGCTGGCGATGGCTGGCGGCACGCTGGCCGCCGCGTGGGCGGGCCGCAACGATCCGGGATTCGTCCACAACGGCCCGCTGGCCGGCCTGGTCGCCGTCTGTGCCGGCTCCGACGTGATGCACCCGCTGGGCGCACTGGTCACGGGTGGCGTCGCCGGCGTGATCTTTGTCGTCCTGTTCACGCGGGCGCAGAACAAGTGGAAGATCGACGACGTGCTCGGCGTCTGGCCCCTGCACGGCCTGTGCGGCGCCTGGGGCGGTATCGCCTGCGGCATCTTCGGCCTGCCACTGTTCGGCGGCCTGGGTGGCGTGACCTTCGCCGCGCAGCTGATCGGCACCCTGCTCGGCGTGGCCTGGGCACTGCTCGGCGGATTCGTCGTCTACGGCCTGCTGCGACAGACCATGGGCCTGCGCCTGACCGCCGAGCAGGAATACGAAGGTGCCGACCTGTCGATCCACCGCATTGGCGCCACGCCCGAGCGCGAAGTCAACTGGTGAGATGACAGCCCCTGGCTCGCTGCGCTCGCGTCCCCCGCGGGGAGCTCGGGCCGCTTGGGAGCGGCCCGGCGCTGGCCCGAGTTAGGCTCCACGCAGCCACGGTAAAGTGACAGCATGTTCACCGGCATCGTTCAAGGCGTGGCTCGGGTCGCGCAAGTCAGCGATCGCCCCGGCCTGCGCAGCATCAGGCTCGAGGTCCCGCTGGCGCTGGCCCAGGGCTTGGCGGTCGGTGCCAGCGTGTCGGTCGACGGCGTGTGCCTGACGGTCAGCGCGCTGCCTGCGGACAACGCGGCGGCCTTCGATGTCATGCAGCAGACCCTGGCGGTGACCACGCTGCGGTCGATGACGGTCGGGAGCCGGATCAATGTCGAGCGCGCGGCCATGGCCGGCGCCGAGATCGGCGGTCATGCACTGTCCGGCCACATCGACTTCGTGGCGCAGGTGGCC
This sequence comes from Rhodoferax sp., assembly GCA_043759735.1. GTDB lineage: Bacteria > Pseudomonadota > Gammaproteobacteria > Burkholderiales > Burkholderiaceae_C > CAISIP01. The sequence continues at coordinate 10,652 of JAYUQC010000064.1, read as the reverse complement.
TCGTTGCGCCAGCCCGAGAACAACCATGTGCTGCGGCTGGCGGTGCCGGCGCCCTGGATGCGCTATGTCTTTGCCAAGGGCTATATCGCGGTCAATGGCGCCAGCCTGACGGTGGCGCAAGCCGAGCGCCAGGCCGACGGCTCAGGCTGGTTCGAGGTATGGCTGATTCCCGAGACGCTGCGCATGACGGCGTTCGCCGACAAGCGGGTCGGCGACGCGCTCAACATCGAGATCGAGCGCGCGACACAGGTGATGGTCGACACCGTGCGCGACGCCGTGGCCGAAAGGCTCGGGCCCCTGCTGCCGGCGTTGGAGGCGTTCGCCAGGGAGCGCGGCCTGTAGCCGGCGCTCGCGCGCTGGCTCCGACTACGCTGCCAACAACTGCCGCAGCACGAAGGGCAGGATACCGCCGTGGTGGTAGTAGTCGACCTCGATGGCCGTGTCGATGCGCAGCGTGACGGTGACTTCGCGCTGCTTGCCGTCCTTGCCCGTGATCACCAGCGTGGCGTCGGTCTGCGGCTTGATGTCCTTGCCGAGCACGACGTCGACGACTTCGTCGCCCGTGAGCCCCAGGCTCTGCCAGGAATCGTTGCCCTTGAACTGCAGCGGCAGCACACCCATGCCGATCAGGTTGCTGCGGTGGATGCGCTCGAAGCTGCGCGCCACCACCGCCCGTATGCCCAGCAGCTGGGTGCCTTTTGCGGCCCAGTCGCGGCTCGACCCGGTGCCGTATTCCTCGCCGGCAAACACGACGGTGGGCACACCGGCGTCGAAGTAGCGCATCGCGGCGTCGTAGATCGACATGCGCTCCAGGCCGGGCTGGAACAGCGTCACGCCGCCCTCCTCGCGCGAGCCGTCGGAGCCGGGGGGAATCATCAGGTTCTTGATGCGAACATTGGCAAAGGTACCGCGCATCATCACATCATGGTTGCCACGCCGTGCGCCGTAGGAATTGAAATCGACCTTCATCACGCCGTTGTGCTCCAGCCACTGCCCGGCCGGCGAACTTTGCTTGATGGAACCCGCCGGCGAAATATGGTCGGTGGTGATGGAGTCGCCGAACAGCGCCATGATGCGCGCACCCAGCACCGACACCGCTGCATCCGCCGGCGGCGGCGCCATCGCGAAATCGGCGAAAAACGGCGGCTCGGCGATGTAGCTGCTCTTGGGCCAGGTATAGGCCTGGCCGGACACGCCCTTGATCTTGCTCCACAAGGCGCCCGGTTCGGTCTTGACCTTGGCGTAGTTGTCGCGAAACGCCTTGCCCTTCATCGCATAACGCAGCAAGGCATGGATCTCGTCACTGCTGGGCCAGATGTCGCCCAGGTACACGTCGCGACCGCCCTGGCCCTGGCCGACCGGCTCGGTCATCAGGTCGCGCATGACCGTGCCGGCAATGGCGTAGGCCACGACCAGCGGCGGGCTGGCCAGGAAATTGGCCTTGATGTTGGGATGGATACGCGCCTCGAAATTGCGGTTGCCCGAGAGCACTGCCGCGCAAACCAGATCCTGCTCGGTGATCAGCCGGTTCAGCGTCGGCGTCAGGTCGCCGGAATTGCCGATGCAGGTGGTGCAACCGTAACCCGCCAGCGCGAATCCGAGTTTCTCCAGATACGGCAGCAACCCGGTCTCGGTCAGGTATTCGGTCACGATGCGCGAACCCGGCGCCAGCGAAGTCTTGATGTGCGGCTGCACCCGCAGCCCGGCCTCGACCGCCTTCTTGGCCAGCAGTCCGGCCGCCAGCAGCACACTCGGATTGGACGTGTTGGTGCAACTCGTGATCGCCGCGATCAGCACATCGCCGTTGCCCACCGTCAGCACCGGCTGGCCGCTGGGTCGAGCCGCCGATACCGCGATCTGGCCTGCCGCCAATTGCAGCGACGGTCGATTGCCGGACATTTCTGCCAGGTCGCGGGGCGCGCCAGGCGGGGTTTCGACGCTGGCATCGCCCCGGGGCCCACCGCTGCCGGCCACGACTTCGAAGCGCTGCGCCAGGCGCTCACTGTGCTGGTTGAAGCCGTTCTCGGCGGCCGGCTTGCTGAACAAGGACGCGAATTGCGCAGCCACCTTGCCCAGTTCGATCCGGTCCTGCGGCCGCTTCGGTCCGGCCAGGCTGGGTGTGACCGTGCCCAGGTCCAGCTGCACCAGCTGCGAATAATCGATATCGCCCGCCTTGGGGATACCGAACAGTCCCTGAGCCCTGAAATACGCCTCGAACATCTCGATCTCGGCGCGGGTTCGGCCGGTGCCCTCGAAATACGCCAGCGTCTTCTCGTCGACCGGGAAGAAACCCATCGTGGCGCCGTATTCGGGCGCCATATTCGCTATCGTGGCACGGTCGGGCAGCGCGAGCGACCGCGTGCCCTCGCCAAAGAACTCGACGAACTTGCCTACCACCTTGTGCTGGCGCAGGATTTCGGTGACCGTCAGCACCAGGTCGGTCGCCGTAACGCCTTCACGCAGACGACCGGTCAGCTCGAAACCCACCACATCGGGCGTCAGGAAATACACCGGCTGACCCAGCATTGCCGCCTCCGCCTCGATGCCACCCACGCCCCAGGCCACGACACCGATGCCGTTGATCATCGTGGTGTGGCTGTCGGTGCCTACCAGGGTGTCCGGATACGCCACGCCATCCTTGGCGATATGCACGCCGCGCGCCAGATACTCCAGATTGACCTGGTGCACGATGCCGAAACCGGGCGGCACGACACGGAAAGTGTCGAATGCCTGCATGCCCCATTTCATGAATTCATAACGCTCGCGGTTGCGTTGAAACTCGATCTTCATGTTCAGGTCGAGCGAATTCTTCTTGCCATAGTGGTCGACCGTGACCGAATGGTCCACCACCAGGTCCACCGGCACCAGCGGCTCGATGCGCTTGGGATCCTTGCCCAGGCGCAGCGCCACGCTGCGCATCGCGGCCAGGTCGACCAGGAGCGGAACGCCGGTGAAGTCCTGCAGCACCACGCGCGAGACCAGGAACGGAATCTCGTCGGTCCGCGCGCCCTGGGGCGACCAGTTCGCCAACTGCGCCACATGCTCCTTCGTGACGCGTTTGCCGTCGCAGTTGCGCAGCACCGACTCAAGCACGATGCGCAGCGACACCGGCAGACGATTCAGATTGGGAAACTGGCGCGCCAGCGCGGGCAATGCATACATGCTGGCGCTCTTGCCGGACGGCGTTTTGAAGGATACACGGGTGGCGGCGAAATCATGTGCCATGGCGGACTCTCTTTCTATTCGACGACAACGGTCATCGGCATTCTGACAGCCAAGGGCCAACTGTTCCAGCCACAGGGCCGTTGCGCCGCTCGGCACATGGAAAGAGCCGCCGTCGCGCGTCGCATGGCCCGCACGGCGCGCGCATGGCCGCTTGTCGCCAAACCCATCGGCGGACTGAACCCGTCGGCATGAAGCTGTAGCCCGATGCTCTGTTGCAGCCCATTTCCCGGCGGCACTCGTCCAGCGGCGTGCGCATGAAAGGCCGCGCCGCAGCTACTGCTACCAATTGATGGGCGCAGGCTGGAAGGACTGACCACCACGTCGGCAGGTGGCGCCCGAAAGACACCCAACACTGCGACGCACTACACCACCCGCGTCACACTCGCCGGCTTGAAGCCCAGATCGGCCGCCTTGCCCTTGCGTCCCCGCACCGCCATGGCGTTGTTCAGGCTGCGGATCTCCAGCGTTTCCTCGCGCTCCTTGCCGCCGCGCCCGATGCCCGCGATGCGCACGCTGCGGGTGTAGGCCGCAGCGCCGGCGAGCGTGTCCTTGGCCTCCAGATCGATCAGCTTCAAGCCGCGCCCTCCGTTGGCCATCGCGTTGAGCTGCTCGATCGGGAATGTCAGGATGCGACCACCGGTGGACGCGCAGGCCACATGGGTCGCAGGCGCCAGCACCGTGCTGCCGACCAGGCCCGCCACCGCCGACGGAAGGTTCACGCTCTCGCCGTCATTGCAGTTGATGAATGCCTTGCCGGCCTTGAGGCGGGAAGACATGTTCTCGACCGACGCAATGAAGCCGTATCCGCCCGATCCACTGAGCAGCAAGGACGCGTTTGCCGGGCCGGCAAAATAGTATGCCAACTGGGTGCCGGGTTCCAGGTCGAGCAGCGTCGTAACGGGCTGCCCATCGCCGCGCGAACCGGGCAACACCGACACCGCGACCGAATAGACCCGGCCCTGGTTGCCGAACACCAGCAGGGTGTCGACCGAGCGGCATTCGAAGGTGCCGTACAGGGCATCACCGGACTTGAAAGCGAAACCGGCCGGATCATGGCCATGGCCGGTGCGCACCCGCACCCAGCCCTTGGTGCTGACGACCACCGTCACCGGCTCGTCGACCACCTTGACCTCGAGTACGGCCCGCTTCTCGGCTTGAATCAGCGTGCGCCGCTCGTCGCCAAAGGTCTTGGCATCCTGCTCGATCTCGCGCACCATCAGGCGGCGCAGGATCGCCGGACTGCCCAGGATCTCTTCCAGCTTTTTCTGGTCGTCGCGCAGGCCCTTGAGCTCCTGCTCGATCTTGATCGCCTCCAGTCGGGCCAGTTGGCGCAGGCGGATTTCCAGGATGTCGTCGGCCTGGCGTTCGGACAGCGCGAACCGGTTCATCAGGGCCTGACGCGGCTCGTCGGCCTGGCGGATGATCGCAATCACCTCGTCGATATTGAGCAGCACCAGCTGGCGCCCCTCCAGGATGTGGCTGCGATCGAGCACCTTGGCCAGCCGATGGCGCGAGCGGCGCTCGACGGTCAACTGTCGAAACGCGATCCATTCGAGCAGCATCTGGCGCAGCGACTTCTGTGTCGGGCGCCGGTCCAGCCCGATCATCGTCAGGTTGATCTGCGCCGAGGCCTCCAGGCTGGTATGCGCCAACAGGGTCTGGATCAATTCCTGCTGCGATATGCGGCTGGTCTTGGGTTCGAGCACCAGCCGCACCGCGGCGTCCTTGCTCGACTCGTCGCGCACCCCGTCAAGTACCGCCAATACGCTGGCCTTGAGCTGTGTCTGCTCCTGCGACAAGGCCTTCTTGCCGGTACGGATCTTGGGGTTGGTCAGCTCCTCGATCTCTTCCAGCACCTTCTGGGTGCTGACATTGGGCGGCAGCTCGGTCACCACCAGCTGCCACTGCCCGCGCGCGAGTTCCTCGATTTTCCAGCGCGCGCGCACCTTGAGCGAGCCACGCCCGCCGCGATAAGCCTCGCCAATGTCGGCGCCGCTGCTGATGATCTGGCCGCCGCCCGGATAGTCCGGACCGGGGATCAGGGCCAGCAGTTCAACCTCGGACAGGTTCGGATGGCGGATCAACGCGACGCTGGCTGCGGCGATCTCGCGCAGGTTGTGGCTGGGAATTTCGGTCGCCATGCCCACGGCAATGCCGCTGGCCCCGTTGAGCAACGCAAATGGCAGCCGCGCCGCCAGTTGCGACGGCTCCTCGGTCGATCCGTCGTAATTGGGAATGAAGTCGACTGTGCCTTCGTCGATCTCGTCGAGCAGCAGATTGGTGATTTTCGCCAGCCGGGCCTCGGTGTAGCGCATCGCCGCGGCGCCGTCGCCGTCGCGGCTGCCGAAATTGCCCTGGCCGTCGATCAAGGGGTAGCGCTGCGAAAAATCCTGCGCCATGCGCACCAGCGCATCGTAGGCCGCCTGGTCCCCATGCGGGTGAAACCGGCCCAGCACATCGCCGACAACCCGCGCCGACTTGACTGGCCGCGCGCCGGTATTGCCATTGGGCCCGCCGAAGCCCAGGCCCATGCGCTGCATGGCATACAGGATGCGGCGCTGGACCGGCTTTTGCCCGTCGCAGACATCGGGTAGTGCCCTGCCCTTGACGACGCTCAGCGCGTACTCCAGATAGGCGCGCTGCGCGTAGTTGGCCAGATTCAGGTCGTCGTCGCCTTCGGGCTCCGCCCCTGGTGCAAGATCAAGTGTCGATGGGTCGGTCATGGTTCAGGGTCGGTTCGTCCCCATGCAGGGGCCTGGAAGCGATCGCTTCCAGCGCCGATCGCTCGACGGTCAATGGGAGGCGGCCGGCACGCCAGACGGCAGTGGAACGGAAGGGATCTGAGCGGGCAGGTTGCCACGGTTGAGCGCACCGCCCCGAATGGCCGGCCGCACCCGCGAATGCGGATAACGCGACTCCGGCGTGGAAGCCGCCGGCGGCTCGGGCGGTTTGAGCCCGGTATACAGCGCCATCACGGTCTTCACGTAATTCTGCGTTTCCTTGTAGTTCGGTATCTTGTTTCCCGCACGCATCACGGCACCCTCACCCGCGTTGTAGGCTGCCAGCGCCAGTTCAAGCTCGCCTGGAAACATGTTGATCAGGTCGCGCAGGTAACGAACACCGGCACGTATATTGATCCGGGGGTCAGTCAGTTTGCGTTCCAGTGGCCCGTGGCGGTCGGTATCGACCCCATACCGGCGCGCGGTATCGGGCATCAGCTGCATCAAGCCGATCGCGCCCTTGGGCGACACAGCGCCGGTGTTGAAGCCAGACTCGGTGGCGATGAGCGCCTGCAGCAGTTCGTAATCGACATTGTGGTCGCTGGAGGCATCCTGCAATATCCGGCGCACTGATTTGTAGGTCGGCGACGAATCAAAAAACGCCAGCAACTTGGCGGGGGGCGGCGGCGCCTCCAACGCCAGCCGGGACGACGCGGTCAATGCGGGCGGTGGAGGATCGAGCCGTGTATCGAAGGATTCGGCGCTGCGAAAAAACAATTCATAGCGTTCATCGAGCTGCTCGGTCGAGAAATGGGCCACGCCCTGGGTATCGACAAACGCCCAGACGTCGGCATGCGCGTGGTTCATGCTGGCCGCGAGCAGGGTGGCGCCGGCCAACCGAAATGCCAGACGGCACAACGCCGATAGACAGCCGGACCCTGGCGCGCGCCGCCGGGCCATCAGATGTCGACCTCCACAGAATCGCCATGGATTTCCATCAACTCGCGCCGGGCCGCCGCCTCGCCCTTGCCCATCAACTTGGTGATCAGGCGCTCTGTCGCGTCGAAATCGATCGACCCCAGGCGCACCGGCAGCAACCGACGGGTGTCGGGATTGAGTGTGGTGTCCCACAATTGTTCGGCGTTCATTTCTCCAAGGCCTTTAAATCGGCTGATGCTCCAGGCGTTTTCGCGCACCCCTTCCTTGCGCAGCTTGTCCAGGATCGCGGTCAGTTCGCCGTCGTCCAGGGCGTAAGACTTGGACGCCGGCTTCTTGCCGCGCGCCGGCGCGTCGACCCGAAACAGCGGCGGACGCGCCACGAATACATTACCATTTTCAACCAGTTTGGGGAAATGGCGAAAAAACAAGGTCAGCAGAAGTACCTGTATGTGCGATCCGTCGACGTCCGCGTCGCTCAGGATGCAGACCTTGCCGTAGCGCAGCCCGGACATATCGGGCGTGTCGTTGGGCCCATGCGGGTCGACTCCGATGGCCACTGCAATATCGTGGATCTCGGTGTTGGCGAACAGCCGGTCGCGCTCTACCTCCCAGGTATTGAGCACCTTGCCGCGCAACGGAAGAACCGCCTGCGACTCCTTGTCGCGCCCCATCTTGGCACTGCCGCCGGCCGAGTCGCCCTCGACCAGGAATACCTCGTTGTGCGCCAGATCACGGCTCTCGCAATCGGTCAGCTTGCCCGGCAGCACCGCCACGCCCGAGCCCTTGCGCTTCTCGACTTTCTGGCCCGCCTTCTGGCGCACCTGGGCCGCCTTGATCGCCAGTTCGGCCAGCTTGCGGCCATATTCCACATGCTGGTTCAGCCACAACTCGAGCGCCGGGCGCACGCAGCCCGAAACCAGACGCACCGCGTCGCGTGAATTGAGCCGCTCCTTGATCTGGCCCTGGAACTGCGGGTCCAGCACCTTGGCCGACAACACATAGCTGGCACGGGCGAACACGTCCTCGGGCAACAGCTTGACGCCTTTGGGCAACAGGGCATGCAGTTCGATGAAGCTCTTGACCGCATTGAACAGGCCGTCGCGCAGCCCGCTCTCATGGGTTCCACCGGCGCTGGTGGGAATCAGATTGACATAACTCTCGCGCAGCGGCGCGCCATCTTCGGTAAATGCCACGCACCACTGGGCGCCCTCGCCTTCGGCAAAACTGTCGTGGGCGGCATCGGCATATGACTCGCCCTCGAACAGCGGAATAACCGGATCGGCAGACAGCGCCTGCGTCAGGTAGTCGCGCAGGCCGCCCTTGTACAGCCAGGTCTGGGTCTCGCGGGCTTTCTCCACCGTCAGCGTGACCGTCACACCCGGCATCAGTACCGCCTTGCTGCGCAGCAGGTGCAGCAACTCGGGCATCGGGATGACCGTGGTCTCGAAATATTTGCCGTCTGGCCAGACACGCACCGTGGTGCCGGTGCGGCGCTCGCCCGCGCCGGCGTCCCGCACCTGTAGCGCCTCCACGACTTCGCCACCGGCGAACGCCATCTGCGCCACCTTGCCCTCGCGGCAGGAGCTCACCTCCAGCCGCTTGGCCAGCGCGTTGGTGACGCTCACGCCCACGCCGTGCAGGCCGCCCGAGAAACTGTAGGCGCCGCCCTTGCCCTTGTCGAACTTGCCGCCGGTATGCAGGCGCGTGAACACCAGTTCCATCACCGGCGCGTTTTCCTCCGGGTGCATGCCAAACGGAATGCCGCGCCCATCGTCCTCCAGCGTGACCGAGCCGTCGGTATGCATGGTGACCCGGATTTTCTTGCCGTGCCCGGCCAGCGACTCGTCGGCCGAATTGTCCAGTACCTCCTGCACCACATGCAGCGGGTTGTCGGTGCGGGTGTACATGCCAGGGCGCTGGCGCACTGGCTCCAGGCCCTTGAGAACCCGGATCGAGCGTTCGGTATATTCGCCACCCGAGCGGCTGTTGTTGTTGCTGGCCATGGCCGGCATTGTATGTCGGTCAGACCAGATTTACTGGATACAAACACAGCCTTCTCGTCCTGTTGGCAACAGGGCTGCACCGGATTGGGTACATTTCCCGCATGCAGCCACCGCCCAAGTCCCTGTCGTTGGCACAACTGCTGCTGGCGTTGTTGGTCGTTTTCTCGCTGTACCTGCGGCCCGAATTCATGGTGATGTTGGCGCAACAGGCCTGGGCATGCTTCTGAGCCCCCCCAGCCCCGGCTTCGCCAGGCCCCCAAAGGGGGTGCAAGAAAACTTGGGCGCGGCCCGGCCTGGTCGCATCGGGACGGCATGACGGAACCAGCCCACGGTAACGCGCCGGCATCGGGCTGGATCGTGCGCTGGTCGCACCTTGTACCGGCAGGGGGCACGATCCTGGACCTGGCCTGCGGCCGGGGCCGACATGCACGCTGGTTCGCCGGGCGCGGCCATCCGGTAGTCGCGCTCGACCGGTCGCCGCAGGCGCTTGCAGCGCTGGCGGACCTCGCCTGCGGGATTGATGCGCCCCAGATCCAAACCGTGCTGGCCGATGTCGAAAACGATGCCTGGCCCTTGAACGTCAACGACGCACCCCGCAGCTTCGATGGCGTGGTCGTCACCAACTACCTGTGGCGCGCCCTGTTGCCGACCATCGTGCGCAGCGTGGCGCCAGGGGGTGTACTGCTGTACGAAACCTTTACCGATGGCAATGCGAGCGTGGGCAAGCCATCGCGGCCCGACTTCCTGCTGCAAACCGGCGAGTTGCTTGCAGCCTGCCAGGGGCTGCGCGTGGTTGCCTTCGAGGACGGTTTTTGCACCGACCCGCAGCGTTTCGTGCAGCGCATCGCCGCCGTACGCTCGCTCCGGCTGGAGCCCCCGCAACGGGGTGAAACAAGCGTGCCACGGCGCTACCCCTTGTAACGGCCGCCAGGGGTATGACTGGGTAGAATGCGGGTTTCCCGTTCTTGACCGAGCACATGACACCTATTACCGGCAGCATCGTGGCCATCGTGACTCCGATGCACGACGATGGCAGCGTCGACTATCCCGCGCTGCGCAAGCTGATCGATTGGCACATTGAACAGGGAACCGACTGCATCGGCGTTGTTGGCACGACCGGCGAATCGCCGACGGTCAGCGTCGAGGAACATTGCGAGATCATCCGCGTGGCAGTGGAGCAATCGCGCAAGCGGGTGCCCATCATGGCCGGCTGTGGCGCCAACTCAACGGCAGAGGCGATCGAACTGACCCGGTTCGCGCGCGAGGTCGGTGCCGACTGCCACCTGCAGGTCGTTCCCTATTACAACAAGCCCTCGCAAAACGGTCTGTACCAGCATTTCAAGGCGATTGCAGAGGCGGTCGATCTGCCGATGGTGCTGTACAACGTACCCGGACGCAGTGTGGCCGATCTGGCCCATGACACCGTACTCAAGCTGGCCCAGGTGCCGGGCATCATCGGCATCAAGGATGCCACCGGCAATCTGGAGCGCGGCCAATGGTTGATCCGCGACGTACCTAAAGGTTTTGCCATCTATTCCGGCGACGATCCCACCGCGGTGGCGCTGATGCTGTGTGGTGGCCAGGGCAATGTGAGCGTCACCGCCAATATCGCGCCAAAGTTGATGCACGAGCTGTGCGTGGCAGCCATTGCCGGTAACGCGCGGCAGGCGATGGAAATTCAAATGAAACTGCTGCCTGTCCACAAGCATTTGTTTACCGAACCGAACCCCATCGCCGTCAAATGGGCGATGGAACAGATGAATCT
>JAYUQC010000063.1:0-14725 GCA_043759735.1 Rhodoferax sp. | reverse complement strand
AAAAGATGTCCAAGAGCAAGAACAACACCATCGGTATTTCGGAAGACGCCAACACCATGTTTGCCAAGGTGCTCAGCATCTCCGATGTGCTGATGTGGCGCTGGTACATGCTGCTGAGTTTTCGGTCGCAAGCGGAGATATCTGCGCTCAAGGCCGAAGTGGATGGCGGACGCAACCCCAAGGAGGCCAAGGTGGCACTGGCGCGCGAGATCACGGCGCGATTTCATTCGGCAGCCGCCGCCGACGCGGCTGAACGCGATTTCACCAACCGTGCGCAAGGCGGCATTCCGCACGACGTCCATAGACTTGCATTGCCACTGAACGATGGTGCGCCAATCGGTATCGGCAAACTGCTCAAGCAAGCCGGCCTCACGGCTTCCAGTGGTGAGGGCAACCGGCTGATCGACGGCGGTGGTGTGCGGGTCGATTCCCAGCAGATCTGCGACAAGGGACTCAAGCTGGGCGCGGGCACCTACGTGGTGCAGGTGGGCAAGCGCAAGTTCGTGCGGGTGACGCTGGCCTGACCGGGTAAGCGCGACCTGCGGTGACGACGCCGCGGGTCGTGCATCACGGTGCGCCGGCGCGCTCCAGTTGGCGCACCATTGCCTGGTAGCCGCGTTCGCGCGCCAGCTGCAACGGCGTCCTGCCGGCCCGGTCGGTGAGCCGGGTGCTGGCCCCGGCGTCGAGCAGTGCCTGCAGCGTTTTCTGGTGGCGCGACCCGCCGTTACCCAGCACGATCGACTCGATCAGCGCCGTCCAGTGCAGGTTGTTGACATGGTCCAGCGGCGCGCCGGCAGCAATCAGCTGGCGCACCACACCGTCATGTCCCAGGTGCGCGGCGGCGATCAGGGCGGTCCCGTCGTACACACTCGTGGTCAATCGGGCGCTGGCGCCCAGCGACAGCAACAGGGCCAGGGTGGCCTCGTCGTCGGCTACCGCGGCAACGGTGACTGCATCGTAACGGTCGTTTTCCAGCAGATCCAGTTGCGCACCGGCCTTGGCAAGAGCCAAGATTGCGGCGCGTTGCCGGGCGAAGGTGGCCACGTGTACCGGCGTGCGGCCATGGGCGTCGCGCGCGTCGATCTGCGCGCGTCCCTCCGGCGACGCGAGCAAACGATCGATTGCAGCTACATCGCCGGTGTGCGCTGCCGCATGCAGTCCACGGTACTGCGCCGCCTGCAGCGCGGACGGACTGGTCTGGGCGTGGCTGAGCGGTGCCACTGCCAGCAAGGCCGCTAAGAGGCAAACATACGATAGCGATCGGCACATGGCGATGGTGGGGCGAGTCAGCGTTGCGCCATTGTGCCCGCTCCCCAACGCGCGACCATCGCCGACAATGCTGGCCATGCGGTTTCTTCCCAGCCAGTACCTGACACCCACGCATCTGCTGCGGGCGTCGGTGGTGGTGGCCATCATCACCATCACGCTCAAGACGCTGGCCTGGGTCGTGACCGATTCGGTTGGCCTGTTGTCCGATGCGATGGAGTCGTTCGTCAACCTGGCCAGTGCGCTGTTTGCGCTGCTGATGGTGACCATCGCCCAGAGGCCGGCCGATGCCGATCATCCCTACGGGCACCACAAGGCCGAGTATTTCTCATCGGGCTTCGAGGGCATCCTGATCATCGGCGCCGCAGGCGGCATCATCTGGGCGGCCGGCCATCGGCTGTTCGATCCGCAGCCGCTGACCGCGGTGGGCTGGGGTCTCGCGCTGTCGGTCCTCAGCTCCATGCTCAACGGTCTGCTGGCCTGGGTCATGTTCGACGTCGCGCGCACGCACCGGTCGATCGCGCTGGAGGCCGACGCCAAACACCTGATCACCGACGTCTGGACCTCGGCCGGCGTCGTGGTGGGCATTGGCCTGGTGGTTATTACCGACTGGTTGTGGCTCGATCCGCTGGTGGCGATCGGCGTGGCGATCAACATCGTGCGCGAAGGCTTTCGCCTGGTGTGGCGCTCCTCGCAGGGGCTGATGGACGAGGCACTGGAGCCCGAGTTGCAACTCCAGATCGAGCGCACGCTGAAGGAGTTCGACCATCCCACCATCCGCTTCGACCATGTCAGCACCCGGCGTTCCGGCCAACGGCGATTCGTCGACATGCACATGCACATGCCGGCCAACTGGTCGCTGGGGCGCGCCGCCGCCCTGCGCATGAGTGTCGAGCAGGCCCTGATGAGCGCCGTGCCGGGGCTGCGCGCAACGATTCAGCTGCTGCCCAGCAATGTGGAGGCCCATTTTGAAGATGAGAAGGACCTGATTTGATCGCCCTGCTGCAACGGGTGCGCCAGGCCAGCGTGACGGTGGACGACGCGGTGATTGGCCAGATCGGCACCGGCCTGTTGGTGTTGTTGTGCGCCGAACCGCTCGACGCCGAGCGCCACGCCGATCGGATGCTGGCCAAGATCCTCAAGCTGCGCATCTTCGCAGACGCCGACGGCAGGATGAACCGCAGCGTGCAGGACATTGCAGGCGGCTTGCTGGTGGTCAGCCAGTTCACGTTGGCGGCCGATACCTCGGGTGGCAACCGGCCCGGCTTTACCAGGGCGGCCGCGCCGGAACTGGCCTTGCGCCTGTACCAGTATTTCCTGGATCGGGCACGCGCCGTGCATCCGGTGGTGCACAACGGCCGGTTCGGCGCCGAGATGCAAGTGGCATTGGTCAACGACGGGCCGGTAACGATTCCGCTGCGAATCGATCCATCGCTGTGACGCCGCTCGCCGTGGGAGGGCGGCGAGTGGTCCCGGTGCGGCGTACCAGTCGGCCCTTGCTGCAGGCTATGCGTCTAGTCTGGCGGGTACGGGTTGTCGAAACCCAATGCGGCCAGGATGCGTGTTTCGCGCGCCTCCATCGTGCGCGCATCGGAGGCACTGGTTTCATGGTCCCAGCCCTGGGCATGCAGGCTGCCATGCACGATCAGGTGAGCGTAGTGGGCCTGCAGCACGCGGCCCAGCTCCCGCGCCTCGCGCGCGACAATCGGCGCGCACAGCACCAGGTCGGCACTCAAAGGCTCGCCGCCGTAACCAAAGGTCAGCACATTGGTGGCGTAGTCCTTGTGCCGGTAGTCGCGGTTCAGCGCGCGACCTTCCTGCGCGTCGACGACGCGCACCGTGATCTGCGCGTCGCCGGCGAGTGCATGGCGAATCCAACGCCTGACCTTGTGGCGCGGCAGGGCAGCGCGGTGTTCGCCGGCGCCATCGGTCAACGCGAATTGCAGTGACAGGCCCAGTTGCGCAAGCATGCCGTACCCGGTGCCTCAGGCCGAGCGCTTGCGCGCGGCGCTTCGGCTGGTGACCCCGACGGGCACTTCTTCGGGCGGCTGGCGCCGCATGTCGTAGGCGTCGACGATGCGCGCCACCAGCGGGTGACGCACTACGTCGGCACTGGTCAGGCGACAGATCGCGATGCCCTCGATCCGGCGCAGTATCTGCTCGGCCTCGATCAGCCCGCTGAGCTGCGACTTGGGCAGGTCGATCTGGCTCACATCGCCCGTCACCACCGCCTTGGCGCCAAAGCCGATGCGGGTCAGGAACATTTTCATCTGTTCGGGCGTGGTGTTCTGGGCTTCGTCCAGGATGATGAAGGCGTTGTTCAGCGTGCGCCCGCGCATGAATGCCAGGGGCGCGATCTCGATTGCCTGGCGTTCGAACGCCTTTTGTACTGCGTCAAATCCCATCAGGTCGTACAGCGCGTCGTACAACGGGCGCAGGTAAGGATCGATCTTCTGGTTCAGGTCGCCGGGCAGGAAACCCAGCCGTTCACCGGCCTCCACCGCCGGACGCGTCAGCACGATGCGCTGCACGGCGCTGCGCTGCAGCGCGTCGACCGCGCAGGCCACGGCCAGATAGGTCTTGCCGGTGCCGGCAGGGCCGATGCCGAACGTCACGTCATGCTGGGCGATGCTGTCCAGGTAGGTCGCCTGGTTGGGCGTGCGCGGCTTGAGGTCGGCGCGCCGCGTCAGCAGGCTGGGGGAGTCGGTATCGTCCATGCGGCTGTCGCCGGCCAGCATCAACTGCACCGTGGTCGCGTCGATCGGGCGGGCCGCCATTTCGTACAGGGCCTGCAGCATTTCCATGCCGCGCTGGGCCTTGTCCTTGGGCCCATCGACCTTGAACTGCTCATGCCGGTGTGCGATCTTGACCTGCAGTGCGGTCTCGATCGTGCGCAGGTGTTCGTCCATCGGTCCGCACAGATGGGTCAGGCGGGTGTTGTTGGGCGGCGAGAAAAGATGGCGCAGGATCACGTTGATAATTCCGTCGTGGGAACCGCGGTGGTGCCCGGTACTGGGAAGGACAGGTTACCCGATGATAGGCAAATTGACCGGCACATTGGGCGACAAGAATCCGCCACAGGTATTGGTGGAGTGCCATGGCGTGGGATATGAGGTGTTCGTTCCCATGAGCACCTTCTACAACCTGCCCGCCCGTGGCGAGCCGGTCAGCCTGCTGACCCATTTTGTCGTGCGCGAGGATGCCCAGGTGCTGTATGGGTTCGAAACCCCGGCCGAGCGCGAGTCGTTCCGCCAACTGATCAAGATCTCGGGTGTCGGCCCACGCACCGCACTGGCGGTGTTGTCCGGCATGACCGTTGCGGACCTGGCGCACGCGGTCACGGCGCAGGAATCCGGGCGCCTGGTCAAGGTGCCGGGTATCGGCAAGAAGACGGCCGAACGGCTTTTGCTCGAACTCAGGGGCAAGCTCGGTGCCGACATCGGTGCACCGTCCGGCGCGGCCCATGATGCCCACGCCGATATCCTGCAGGCGCTGGTGGCGCTCGGCTACAGCGACAAGGAGGCCGCGCTGGCGCAAAAGGCCTTGCCGTCCGGCGTGGGCGTGGGTGAAGGCATCAAGTTGGCGCTCAAGTCGCTGTCCCGGGCCTGATCCCGGCAACGACCGACGATTGAAATCCGGGATGCCGTTGGGGTTGAGGCGAAGCCAGGGCTGGGGGCGCTCACGATGAATCGATGGTTGGTCTGCCTTGCCGGGGCGACTATTGCGCGTCGCGAATCACCCGACCGTTGATCGGCTGTACCGGTCGCGCGTTGTTTGGAAACTGCTGCGCGAACAGGCGCATCTGCTGGTGGCTCAGCGTCACCGGCTGCTTGAGGATCATCCACAGCACCTCTTCCGAGCAGGGTGGTGTGGTCAGCGACCCCATGAACTGGTAGTAGCGCTGGTCCCTGGGTAACAATTTGGGAAGTTCGACCGAGGCCGCCGGCATGGTCACCCGGTCGCCTTTGCCCAGCGGCATATAGGTCCAGAACTGGTCGATGACCGGATTGGCCGGGCCGGGTTCCAGCAAGATCGCCACCATGGCCAGGCGGCCCATGTAGTCCCGGTGCAGCAGGTGGGCGACCATTGCGAAACTGCGGTGATTGATGCGTTCTTCGCTGGGGTGGTGGAAGTGCAACTGCAGCAGCTGGAAACGCGAACCGCGCACCATGATGCCGTTGTCGCCGATCACGTCGATCTGGATGGTGTGGCCATTGTTGACCACGGTTGCGCTGCTGGTGGTGTAGTCAAAGCCGATTGCCTCGGCCGGCCCGCGCAGCGTGATGGAGTCGTCGATGTTGATCGGTGACTGTTGCTTGCCGCTCGCGCAGGTCGCGAACTCGGGCTTGAGCCTGGCCCAGGTCTGCGGGCCATTGGGGCCGTCATAGTCCCAGTGCACCTCTCCCATGGAGCGTGACGACTCGATGATCTCCTCGATCGGCTCCTTGCGCGCCGCCAGCGCGGCAGCCTTGGCGCGGATGTACTGGCGACTGGACTTGGGGTTGGGCATGGCGCCGCGGACAGGCGCTTTCACTGCGCCGCTTGCGCCGACCACCATTTGCTTGGCGGGTGTGACGCCGGCTGCCAGCGCGTTGCGTACCTGTTGCCCGATTTCCTTGGCAGTGGGCGCTGCCGCGGGCTTGTCAACTGTATCCGTTGCCTGGGCGAACGCCGGCCCGGCGCCCAGGCACAACAGCAGCAAGTGCATGCGCGCGCGGGAAACGAAGGGGCGAACTCGATGGGGCCAAGCGGTCAAGGACATGGACGTCTATCGACACCTTTCGGCTGCATCTTGAGCACTACCGGCTGAGAGCGCCCCCAGCCCTGGCTTCGCCAGGCCCCCCGAGGGGGTGCCAGAAAACTTGGGAGCGGCCCGGCGTTTTCTCATGAGCGCAGGGCGCGCAGTATAGTCGGCCAATCCTTTTTGCGCCCACCGGGCGCTGTGTGACGCGTGACCATCCAGACCGACGATTTCTCCGATGCACCGGCGCGCCGGGTTTTGTCTGCGTCAACAGCGTCACCGAACGAAGAGGCGGTGGAGCGTGCGTTGCGGCCCAAACTGCTGGACGACTATGTGGGCCAGGCAAAGATCCGCGAACAGTTGGAGATCTTCGTTGGCGCGGCACGCAAGCGCTCGGAGGCGCTCGACCATGTGTTGCTGTTCGGACCACCGGGGTTGGGCAAGACGACCTTGTCGCACATCATCGCGCACGAACTGGGCGTGAATCTGCGCCAAACCAGTGGTCCGGTGCTCGAAAAACCCAAGGATCTGGCGGCCCTGCTGACCAATCTGGAGAAGAACGACGTCCTTTTCATCGACGAGATCCACCGCCTCTCGCCGGTGGTCGAGGAGATCCTGTACCCGGCGCTGGAAGACTACAAGATCGACATCATGATCGGCGAAGGGCCTGCGGCGCGTTCGATCAAGCTCGACCTGCAGCCGTTCACGCTGGTTGGCGCCACGACGCGGGCCGGCATGTTGACCAATCCGCTGCGCGACCGGTTCGGTATCGTGGCCCGGCTGGAGTTCTATTCAGCGGACGAACTGGCACTGATCGTGCGCCGCAGCGCCGGCCTGCTCAAGGTGCCGCTGGACTCCGATGGCGGTTTCGAGATCGCGCGGCGTTCGCGCGGCACGCCACGGATTGCCAACCGCCTGCTGCGCCGGGTGCGCGACTATGCCGAGGTCAAGGGCGACGGTGCCATATCGCTGGACATCGCCAATCGGGCTCTGGCCATGCTCGATGTGGACCCGCAGGGTTTCGATGTGATGGACCGCAAGCTGCTCGAAGCGGTGGTGCACCGGTTTGACGGCGGCCCGGTCGGGCTGGACAACATCGCGGCGAGCATCGGCGAGGAGCGCGAGACCATCGAGGACGTGATCGAGCCGTACCTGATACAGCAGGGTTTTCTGCAGCGTACACCGCGCGGGCGCATTGCCACACTGGCCGCATACCGCCACCTGGGTGTCGCGCCGCCCGATCGCAGTGGCTCCGACATGTTCAACGGCTAGGCGGCATTGTGCGGCGCTCGATCCGTGTTGTGCTGGGTGGGGTGATGTTGGCGCTGGTCGCTGGCGCCGGCATGTTGTGGATGCAGCGCCCACCGCTGCTCGATGTGGTCGAGGTGCAATTTGCGCCGCTGGTACGCACGCTGCAGTTCTCGGCCCGTGTCGAGGCCCTGTCGCGGGTCGAGGTCGGCAGCACACTGACCGGGCGGGTCGAGCGGGTGCTGGTGAACGAAGGAGCATCGGTGCGGGCAGATGCTGTGCTGGTTGAACTGGAGTCGCGCGAATTGCGTGCCGCGCTGGCCCAGGCCCAGGCTTCGCAGCAGCAGGCCGGCGCGCGGCTGGCGGGTTTGCGCAGTACCGGCCTGGGCACCGCCCAGGCCGGCGTGGCCCAGGCACGGGCGGCCCTGGATGCGGCGCGCGCGGAGTTCGCCCGGGTCGAGCAATTGGTGGCGCAGGGTTTTCTGAGTCCGTCGCGCCTGGATGAAGCGCGCCGGGCCCGCGACGTTGCCGCTGCACAGCTTGACGCGGCGCGGTCCCAGGCGCAGGCCGTTGGTGATGCAGGTGCCGAGATCGTGCAGGCGCAGGCGCAAAACGCATTGGCGCAGGCCAGCGTCGTGGCCGCCCAGGCCCGATTGGCGCAGACCCGGTTGCGCGCGCCGGCCGACGCGCAGGTGCTGGCGCGGCAGGTCGAACCGGGTCAGATCGTGCAACCGGGCAAGGCCCTGCTGACGTTGGCGCTGGATGGCCCGACCCAGCTCAGCGCCCAGGTTGACGAACGATTCCTCGACCAGTTGGCTGTGGACCAGAGCGCTGCGGTGGTGGCTGACGCCTACCCGGGGCGCCGCTTCGCCGCCCGGGTAGTGTCGATATCGCCCGCGGTGGACCCGCAACGGGGCGCGATCGAGGTCAAGTTCGCACTGCAGGGCGTGGCGCCGCCCTTCCTGCGCCAGGACATGACCTTGTCGATCGAGGTCGAGACCGGCCGGCGCCAGCGCGCGCTGGTAGTGCCGCTCGCAGCGCTGATTCCGTCGGCCGATGTCAGCGCTGGCCGGGTCCGGGTGGTGCAGGACGGACGCATCGAAGAGCGCGACGTGCGCCTGGGCTTGCGCACCCTGAGCGCCGCCGAGGTGCGCGAAGGCCTGGGCGAAGGCGACCAAGTTGTGCTCGACACGGCGCGACCGGTAGGCCAGCGGGTGCGGGCCAGGATCGTGGCTGCCGATCTGCAAGCCGGTCAGATCGGCCCCGGCGCGGCCGGCAGCGGTGCCACGCAGCTGACCAACATGATGGGGCGCTAGCACCATGGCGCTGCATTCCTGGCTCGGCTTCGAGACCCGCGTGGCGGTGCGGTTCCTGCGCGAAGGCCGACTGCAAACTGCACTGATCATGGTTGGTGTCGCCGCCGGCGTCGCGGTGATCGCCTACATCTCTGCGTTGGTGACCGGTCTGCAGAAGAATACCTTTGATAAGACGCTGGGCGGCCAAGCGCATGTGACGCTGCAGTCGCGCGATGACGTGGTCACGCCGGCGCGTGCCACCGATACCGGTATCCTGGTGCTCAGCGACATCCAGGCCAAGGCGCAGCGCCGGCGGTCAGTCTCCAACTGGCAGTCGTTGCTGCCGCTGCTGGAAGCTTGGCCCGGGGTGGCCGCCGTGTCGCCCATCGTGGCCGGCGGTGGCCTGGCAGTGCGTGGCGAGGCCACCCAGTCGATTGCACTGTCGGGTGTGGAGCTGGACCGATACGACCGGGTGGTGCGGCTGCGCGAGAAGGTCGTGGCCGGCACCGCCCGTCTCGAACCGGGCGAGGGCATCATCGGCATCGGGTTGGCGGCCGACCTGGGATTGCGGCCCGGCGACCGGCTGACGGTGTTGACCGGTGCGGTCAGCGAGACGGTGCGCGTGACCGCGCTGGTGGACCTGGGCGTGCGCGAGCTGAACCGGCGCACCGTGATCGTTCCGCTGCGCCTGGCGCAAAGCCTGCTCGGATTGCCGGGCGGCGCGACCAGCCTGGACTTGACGCTCGCCGATGTCTGGAGCGCGCAGACCATGGCGCAGCAGATGCGGCGCCAGTTTCCATACAAGGTCGAAAGCTGGCAGGAGACCAATGCACAACTGGTGTCGGCGCTCAACGCGCAGTCGGTCAGCACCGGGCTGATCCGGATCATCGTGCTCATCGTCGTGGTACTGGGCATTGCCAGCGTGCTGGTGGTATCAGTGGTGCAAAAACGCCGTGAGATCGGCATCTTGCGCGCGATGGGTGCGACCCGGGGCCAGATGGTGCGCGTATTTCTGGTGCAGGGCGGCATCGTCGGAGCGGTGGGATCGGTGCTGGGGCTGGGGCTGGCGCTGCTGATGATCTTCCTGTTCACGACCTTCGTGCGCGGGTCGGATGGCCAGCCGTTGTTTGCCATTGTCCTGCCGCCATCGCTGGCCGTGCAGGTGGCTTTGATCGCCAGCGTGTGTGGCGTGTTGGCGGCGATTGCACCGGCGCGGCGCGCCGCTGCGATGGATCCGGCGCAGGCGATCCGGATCTGACCGGTGCCGGTCGTGGCCACTACCGACCTCCAAAGCGTGCCGGGCGCCGGTGCCAATATGGCGTCGGCCCCGCTGGTCGAACTGGCCGAGGTGCGCAAGTCCTACAACATCGGCCTTCCCAGCGCAGCAGAAGTGCTGCATGGCCTGTCCTTGACGATCAGGAGCGGCGAATTTGTTGCGCTGATCGGGCCCTCGGGTTCGGGCAAAAGCACCTTGCTCAATATCGTCGGCCTGCTCGAGCGCATGACCAGCGGCGCCTATCGCATCAATGGCAGCGCCGTGGGAACGCTGGATGATCGGGCGCTGACCCTGCTGCGCCGCGACACGCTGGGCTTCGTGTTCCAGTTCCACCACCTGCTGCCGGCATTCACCGCGCTGGAGAACGTCACCATGCCGGGCCTGATCCGCGACGGCCATGTCAGCCGCCAGCAGCGCGAACGTGCGCGCGAACTGCTGGCCACCGTCGGATTGGCCAGCGCAATGGACAAGCGCCCCTCCGAGTTGTCCGGTGGCATGCAGCAGCGCGTTGCGATCGCCCGCGCCCTGGTGTTCGATCCGCCGCTGGTACTGGCCGACGAACCCACCGGCAATCTGGATACCGCGTCGTCGGACGAGGTGTTCAAGGAGCTGCGGCGCATGCACAGCGAGCGCGGCACCTCGTTTGTCGTGGTCACCCACGACCCGCGCCTGGCAGCGCGCTGTGATCGACTGGTGGAACTGGTGGACGGAAGGATCGCGCGGGACGAGGCACTGACACCAGCGAAAGACGCGCCCGGCGGGCCTTGATCCGCCCCCCGCCGATCAGGCCCGCATGCCTGCAGACGCAACCCCCTCAGCCGGCGCCGCTGCACCGGCCGTAGCGAGGGCGCAAACATGCAGCACGATCAGCACCTGCGCCAGATAGTAGGTGCTCAGAATCCACAGGCTTGCCAGTGGCAACGGCGCAATAAACCGGTTGATCGCAATCAGCGTGTCGCTGAGCATGAACACGCAGGCGCCCGCTGCCACCCATGCGGCGTGTCTGTCGCGCAGTACGCTGGCGCGGCCGACGGCCTGTGCGACCATCAGGCAGATCACCACGACATAGGCACCGACTGCGGCCTTGAGACCAGCCTCGCCCAGGTTGTCCCACAAAATGACCAGCATCGCAGCGCCTACCGCCAGCACCATCGCCAGCGCCCCGCGGTTGGGAAACCAGTCCTGCTGGTGCCGGAACAGCGCGATATAGAACAGGTGCGCGACCAGGAATGCGGCCAGGCCCGGAATGAACCAATTGCCCGGCAGCATCAGAAAAACGTCGCCGGTCATGGACGCGCACAAGGCGGCTAGCAACCGCCATTCCATCGGCCTGGCACTGCGCCTGCCACTGCCACTGCCACTGCCACTGGCGCTGGCGCTGGCGCTGGCGCTGGCGCTGGCACCGCGCCTGCCACTGGCACCGCGCCGCGCGACCAGCAGCATGGCCAACACCATCGTCAGCGGCTTGAACAGGTAGTGCAGGTTCTGCAAACCAAGTGCGGCAGAGCCAGTGGCCAGCGCCGCCGACGCGACCAGCAGTGCTGCCAGCACGGTCAATCGGGACTGCAGCACCGCGCCCAGCGCCCAGAACGTGGCGATCAGGGCCGCGCTCCACACGCCAACCGCGGTTGCACTCAGGGTGTGGGCAGACCACAGTAGCGCAGCTACCCCGCCCAGCAGCAACACGAAGCAGGTGCCGACGAAGCTCATCGCGGTTCGGTCGACTGGCGGGTCGTACACCCGCACCCGGGCCAGGTCGAAGGCGGGCTTGGGCCAGCGCGCTGCGACATCGGCCGGGCGCCAGCCGGGTGGCTTGAACCATACGCGCAGCTTGTCGAGCCAGTGGTCGGCATGCCAGCTGTCCCTGGCCAGTTGGGTATAGACCTCGGCATTGGCCCACAGCGGGTCCCAGCTGCGCAGTTCGCCGCGCGTGCCATAGATACACGGTTCGGCTTCTTCCCGGAAGCTGCCGAACAGCCGGTCCCACAGGATCAGGATGCCGCCATAGTTCTTGTCCAGGTACTGCTCGTTGACGGCGTGGTGCACCCGGTGGTTGCTGGGCGAGCAGAACACCCGGTCAAACCAGCCCAGCTTGCGCACCAGTTCGGTATGCACCCAGAACTGGTAGAGCAGGTCGATCAGCGCCACGATGCCGAAGATCAGCGGGGGCACGCCGGCCACGGCCATCGGCAGGTAGAACAGCCACCCCAGCAACGCGCCGCTGCTGGTCTGGCGCAGGGCGGTCGACAGGTTGTACTGCTGGCTCTGGTGGTGCACCACATGCGCCGCCCAGAACACCGCCACCTCATGGCCGGCGCGGTGCAGCCAGTAGTAACACAGGTCGTAGAAGAGCAGCGCCAGCAACACGCCGTACCAGGTACTCCAGAACGCCAGATTCGGGAACACCGCCACCGTATCGTAGACCGCCGTGTAGATACCCAGCGCCAGCAATTTCGTGAACAAGCCGCTGAGTTGGCTCAGGCCGCCCAGGGTGAGGCTGTTGATCGCGTCGCTGAACCGGTACACGACCACGCCGCGCTTGCGGGCCAGCGCGAACTCGCCCAGCATCATCAGCAGGAAGACCGGGATCGCGAGAACGATGACCTGGCTGGCTGTCATGGCGGTAGTGCGGTGCGGTCTTGGTCGGGCGGGCGTATGCGCAAGGGGCCGGGTCGGCTCAGCCGACAACCTCGTCGCGCCACTGTTCGTCGAGATGGCGCGTGTCGGACCAGCCTACCAGACTCAGGCCCTGGGGTGTCCACAACAGGCGATTGATGCTGGCATTGCCCAAATCCCAGGTGCGCGGCGCGTCTACCTCCTGGCGGGTCGCGATGCGGTACATCATGTCGAGCACGCCGCCGTGGGCCACCAGCACGATCTGCTGGCCCAGGTGCTGCCGCGCGAGGGCGTCGGTGGCAGTGCGCACCCGCGCCTGCAGCGCGACCAGTGTCTCGCCGCCGGGCGGTGCCCACTGCGGGTCACGCACGCGCCAGCGCGCGGTGTCGAGCGGAAACGCGCGCTCGAGTTCGGTGAAGGTGCTGCCCTCGAAGTCGCCAAAACTGCGTTCACGCAAGCGCAGATCGGTGTCAACGCCGATGCCGAATGCGCGCGCAATGCTGCGCGCGGTGTCGAGCGCACGCGCAAGGTCGCTGCTGTAAATGGCGGCAACCGGCTCACCGGCCTGTGCGAGCACCTGTGCAACCCGTTGCGCCTGCCAGTGCCCTTTCTCGTTGAGCGGTATGTCGCGCTGGCCCTGGATGCGTGCACTGGCGTTCCACTCGGTTTCGCCATGGCGCACGGCGATGATGCGGGTACTGTGCATGGGCCGATTCTAGGAGGCCGGCCGGTTGGAGCGCTGGCCCGCCGAATCGTCGACCATACCGCCCGCACGCGCTAGCGCGGGATTTCGATGCCGATCCGCCGCACGCCCTGCGGCGGATGCGGGAACCCGCGCAGCGCGGCTTCGAACATCGCCGGCAACACCGCTTCGTCATCGCTCCAGCGGCCATCGTGGTTGGCGCGGCTCTCGAATACCAGCACGCCGTCGGACAGGCGGCGCACCAGCAGGCGTACCTCGCGCCGGTAGTAGGGCGTATCGAATTGCAGCGCCAGCGAAGGGAAGCGCACGATGGTTGCGTTTGGGGTGACGACCACCGCCCCGTGGTGCAGGCCACCCCACCATGGCGGATCGTCCCAAGGAGCGCGCGGGTCGCGGGCCAGACGCAGGTCGAACGACACGCTGTAACGGGCGATGGTGTCATTGCGCTGGAGGTCGACCTTGGCCAACTCGGCTTGCACGATCGCCTCCAGCCGATCCTGTTGCGCCCCCAGGGCCTGCTGCGACGGCAAACGCTCGAAGCGGTAGTTTGCGGGAACGGCAACGCCCTGGTTGGCTGCGAATGCGCGCACGTCCGAGTCCACGATGCGCATGCCGGAGCAGCCTGCCAGTAGCGCAAGCATCGCGATCAGTGCGACAGTTCCATACCCGTGTGTGCGTTTTCCCATCGGTATTCCTCCCTGCCGCGCGCTCCGTGCCAGCACCGGCTTTTGCCGGCGGCAGGGTCCCGCAGCGATCGCTCAGCTATCGAACCGCACCGCCTGCAGCGCCGGCGCGGTGGCGATGGGGAATTCCTCGGTGTCGAACGCCTTGTCGCCACCGTCGTCGGCCAGTCCGCTGGCAGTCAGACCCTTGAAGTCGTGGCGCGTTCCGTCCATCAGGTGCGAAGGTACGACATTCTGTAACGCGGTGAACATGCTCTCGATGCGGCCCGGGTATTTCTTGTCCCATTCCTGCAGCATCGCGGCGACCTGCTTGCGCTGCAGGTTGGTCTGGCTGCCACACAGGGTGCAGGGAATGATCGGGTAGGCGCGGTGCGCGGCCCAGCGGATCAGGTCTTTCTCGCTCACCTGGGCCATTGGCCGAATCACGATGTGCTTGCCGTCGTCGCTGACCAGTTTGGGTGGCATGCCCTTGAGTTTGGCGGCGAAAAACATGTTCAGAAAAAACGTTTGCAACATGTCGTCGCGGTGGTGGCCCAGCGCGATTTTGGTCGCGCCCAGCTCACCGGCGACACGGTACAAAATGCCGCGCCGCAGCCGCGAGCACAGTGAGCACAGCGTCTTGCCCTCGGGAATCACGCGCTTGACGATGCTGTAGGTGTCCTGGTTTTCGATGTGAAAGGGCACGCCGAGTGCGTTCAGGTAGTCGGGCAGCACCTGCTCGGGGAAGCCGGGCTGCTTTTGGTCGAGGTTGACGGCGATCAAATCGAAATGCACGGGTGCGCGCTTTTGCAGCCTCAAGAGAATGTCGAGCATCGCGTAGCTGTCTTTACCGCCCGAGACGCAGACCATCACCTTGTCGCCTTCTTCAATCATGTTGAAGTCCATGATCGCGCGACC
>JAYUQC010000062.1:0-14759 GCA_043759735.1 Rhodoferax sp. | reverse complement strand
GCGTGTTCGGCATCTGGTACGGCAAGGGGCCGGGGGTGGATCGCTGCTCCGACGTGTTCAAGCACGCCAACATGGCCGGCACCGGCAAGCACGGCGGGGTGATCGCGATTGCCGGCGACGACCATGTGTCCAAGAGCAGCACCGCGCCGCACCAGAGCGACCACATCTTCAAGGCCTGCGGGCTGCCGGTGTTCTTTCCCGTCGAGCGTGCAGGACATCCTCGACATGGGGCTGCACGCGTTCGCGATGAGCCGCTTCTCGGGCGTTTGGTCGGGCATGAAGACGATCCAGGAAGTGGTGGAGTCGTCGGCTTCCGTCATCGTCGACCCGGAGCGGGTGAAGATCGTGCTGCCCGAAGACTTCATCATGCCGCCCGGCGGCCTGCACATCCGCTGGCCCGACCAGCCGCTGGAGCAGGAAGCGCGGCTGATGGACTACAAGTGGTACGCGGCGCTGGCCTATGTGCGCGCGAACCGGCTGAACCACAACGTGATCGAAGGCAAGAACGACCGCTTCGGCATCATCGCCAGCGGCAAGGCCTTCAACGACACGCGCCAAGCGCTGGCCGATCTCGGCCTCGACGTCGACACCTGCCATGCGCTCGGCATCCGGCTGCACAAAGTGAACGTGGTCTGGCCGCTCGAAGCCACGATCACACGCGAGTTCGCGCAAGGCCTGACCGAGATTCTGGTGGTCGAAGAGAAGCGCCAGGTCATCGAATACCAGATCAAGGAAGAACTCTACAACTGGCGCGCCGACGTGCGGCCCAATGTGTACGGCAAGTTCAACGAGGTCGAGGGCGATTTTTCAGGTGGCGAGTGGTCGATGCCGAACCCGACGGCCAATACATTGCTGCGCGCCAATGCCGACCTGTCACCGGCGATCATTGCACGCGCCATCGCGCATCGCGTCAAGAAGATGGGTGTCGACGCCGACATGGCCGCGCGCATCGACGCACAGGTCGCCATCCTGCAGGCCAAGGAGCAGGCGATGCAGGTGCTCGAACTCGGCGGCGTCAAGGGCGCCGACCGTGCACCCTGGTTCTGCTCGGGTTGTCCGCACAACACCAGCACCAAGGTGCCGGAAGGTTCGCGCGCGATGGCTGGCATTGGCTGCCATTTCATGGCCACCTGGATGGACCGCAGCACGGTCGGATTCACGCAAATGGGTGGCGAGGGCGTGCCGTGGGTCGGGCAGGAGCCGTTCACGACCGACAAGCACATCTTCGCCAACCTGGGCGACGGCACCTATTTCCATAGCGGGTTGCTGGCGGTGCGCCAGAGCATCGCGGCGGGCGTCAACATCACCTACAAGATCCTGTACAACGACGCGGTCGCAATGACCGGTGGCCAGCAGGTGGGTGAGCGCGTCGAGGGCCACTCGGTGGTGCAGATTGCGCAATCGATGCGTGCCGAGGGCGCGACCAGGATCGTGGTTGTCACCGACGAGCCCGAGAAATACGACGGCGTGAAACTGGTCGACGGCGTTGCGGTGCTGCACCGGGACACGCTGGACGTCGTGCAGCGCGAGTTCCGTGAAATCAAGGGCACCACCGTCATCATCTATGACCAGACCTGTGCCACCGAAAAACGGCGCCGGCGCAAGCGCGGATCGATGGCTGACCCGGCCAAACGCGTCGTCATCAACGAACTGGTGTGCGAAGGCTGTGGCGACTGCGGCGTGCAGTCCAATTGCCTGAGCGTGGAGCCGCTCGAAACTGATTTCGGTCGCAAGCGACAGATCAACCAGTCGACCTGCAACAAGGACATCTCCTGCGTCAAGGGTTTCTGCCCGAGTTTCATCACTGTCGAAGGTGGCCAGCTCAGGAAGAAGACCAAGGACAGGGCGCTATCGCCGTTCGAGCTCGGCGCTTTGCCCGAGCCCGAGCCGCTGGCGTTCGATGCCACCAGCGGCCAGGTATGGGGCATCATCGTGGCCGGCGTCGGCGGCACCGGCATCATCACGATCGGCCAGCTGCTCGGCATGGCGGCGCACATCGAAGGCAAGGGCATCGTGACCCAGGATGCGGCCGGGCTGGCGCAAAAAGGTGGCGCGACCTGGAGCCATGTGCTGATCGGCGAAAGCCAGCAGGACATTCGCACCACGCGTGTCAGCATGGCCGCGGCCGACCTGGTGATCGGCTGCGATCCGTTGGTTGCGGCCGGCAAGGAAACCATGCTGCGCATGCGTGAGGGCCGCACCCATGTGGCGCTCAACTCGCACAGCACGCCAACCGCCGCGTTTGTGAAAGACGGCAATTGGCAGAACCCTGCCGATGCCTGCGCAGCCGAGATCGCCAAGGCCGTCGGCGTGTCGGGCGTGGGCGCATTCAACGCCGATGCGGCATCGACCAAGCTGATGGGCGACAGCATCTACACCAATCCGATGATGCTGGGCTACGCCTGGCAAAAAGGCTGGATTCCATTGGGCCGTGCGTCGCTGATCCGCGCCATCGAACTCAATGCAGTGCAGGTGGACAACAACAAGTCGGCGTTCGAGTGGGGCCGCCGCGCCGCGCACGACTGGGCCGGCGTCGAGAAGCTGCTGACGCCCGCGCAAGTGGTGCAGTTCCAGAAGCGCCAGACGCTGGACGACATCGTGCGCAAGCGGGTGGAGTTCCTGACCGCGTACCAGGACGCGGCCTACGCGGCGCAGTACCAAACCTATGTGAACAAGGTGCGCGATGCAGAACATCCGCTGGGCAAGTCGCTGCTGGCCGAGAGCGTGGCACGTTACCTGTTCAAGTTGATGGCGTACAAGGACGAATACGAGGTGGCGCGGCTGCACACCGACACCACCTTTCTGGACCGTGTCAACACCATGTTCGAAGGCGACTTCAAGCTGAACTACCACCTGGCGCCGCCATTGCTTGCCAGGCGCAATGCAAAAGGCGAGTTGCAGAAGCAAAAATACGGCCCGTCGATGCTGACCGGCTTTCGACTATTGGCTAAGCTCAAGGGGTTGCGCGGTACGGCACTGGATGTGTTTGGCCGCAGCGCCGAGCGCCAGGAAGAACGTGCGCTGATCGGCCAATACAAGGCCAGCATTGACGAAATGCTGGGACGACTGAGCCAGGACAATCACGCGACAGCGGTCGAGATCGCGCGCATTCCCGAGAAGATCAAGGGTTTTGGGCATGTCAAGGAACGCAATCTGGTGGCTGCGCGCCAGCAATGGCAGGCGCTGATGCAGCAGTGGCGCACACCAGTGGCGCCTGCGCAGTTACCCCAACGCGCGGTGGGCGGATAGAGGGGAGCGCTGCGCTGGACGCGCCTGACGCGCATGCCGCCACACAGCGACCATGGGTCTGCCCGGGTCAGGACATACCCGGCGCGGATCGGGGCGCCTTGCATTCGTCCGAGGGCTGCAGCGTGATGGGCTGACCGTGCGGCGTGCGTTCGGCGGCCTCGATCCAGGCATGCCCGAGCGCGTGCAATTGGTCGGCTGTGGTGATCTGGCGCAAGATCGTGAGTTGCTCAAGCGCATCGAGCCAATGCCGGTAGTAGCTGGCGCCGTCGTCCGGGTCACCGTCGGCCCGGGCCTGCCGGATACGTCCTGCCAGCGCCTGGGCCCACTGGGGCCAGCTGAACACACCCTTCTCGTAAAGTATCAACGTCAGCGCAAAAGCGTGTGCCTGCCAGGGTTCACTGAAGTGTCGCTCGCCATCGTGCCCCGACGGCATCGGCAAACCCGCACCTGCTGCTGCGCAGGCGGCCGCGACCTCGGTCAGTGTCATGTGCAGGGTCATGCCGCCGTTTCCAGGTATGGTTCCCAGGCGTCCACGCTGACCTGCACGGCGGCATCGGCCTTTGGCCCCCACAATTCCCGCCCGTCGAACACCACGGTGTAGAGCCAGTGGGGCTCCTCGGAGAACGGCGGCAGTGGCCGGCTGGCGTGGGCGTCGGCAAAGACATGCGCACCGTGGACCAGGGCGATGGTGCCGATGTGCCCGCGCACGTAGCGCGGCAGGCGGGTGTGGCCTTGCGGATGCAGGTTGCGGGCCCGCACACGCGCGCCGGGTTGGAAAAGCGCCGGCGCCTGGACAATGCGCGACGTCGACGCACCGCGCGCCAGAGCCCTCTCCACTTCGGCGGCGCGCAACACCGAGGCAACCGGCAGCGCCGGCGACTGCATGGCGCCGGACGCCAGTTCGCCAGCATCGACCAGGCCCCGTTCGCACATAAGGACTTCAAGTGCCTGCAGCCAGATGGCGTAATAGCTGCTTGCCAGATACTGTGCTGGCGGCAAGGACTCGCGCGCGGAGCGGCTCAGGTCGATGTTCCATTGCCCGGTGGCACCCATGGCCAGCGTCAGAGCCAGGGCTCTTTTCTCCCAATCGCCGTGAAACAGCGGCTCGTCGGGCTCGACCACGACCGGCCCGAAGCCCTGCATCCCGCCCATATCGTGAACACAGTTCATCGCTTTCGCCGTGCCGGCTCAGTTTGCGCCGCAAACTGAGCCAGGCTCCAATGCCAGGCCGGTGCCAATCATTGCGTCGCGCGTCACCAAGGCTGCCAGTTGCCGCTCGGAGAGACCGCTGGCCGCGACCGGCATCATGGGAATCACCAGGTAACGCACCTCGGCCGTCGAATCCCAGACGCGAATCCGGGTCGGGGTTGGCAGCTGTACACCGAAGTCGGCCAGTACACCGCGCGGATCGAGCACCGCCCTGGATCGGTAGGGCGCGCTCTTGTACCAGACCGGTGGCAGGCCCAGCACCGGCCAGGGATAACAGCTGCACAGGGTGCAAACCACCATGTTGTGTTCCTCGGGCGTATTGGCCACGGCCACCATGTGTTCCCCCTGGCGGCCACCAAAACCCATGGATGCGATGGCAGCGGTTGCGTCCTGCATCAGCCAGTTCCGGAAATCGGCATCGACCCAGGAGCGCGCGACGACGCTGGCGCCATTGTGCGGGCCGATGCGGGTTTCGTAGGTCTCGATAATGCGATCGAGCGCGGCCGGATCGACATAGCCCTTGCGTGTGAGCAGGGTCTCCAGCGCGCGTACACGCAGCTCCATTTCGTCCAGATCGGAATGCCGGTGATCGTTATCGTCAGACGTGTGCATGCTGGTGTTTCGTCGCTGGCGCTCGGCGTTGGTCACAACAACCCCTCAATATTTGGCGCCGGGAGCGCCGCTTACAATGCCGGGTTGTCTGTCAGCGCTACTGCCGCTGCGGCGCAGACCCAACCACCGTATATTTTCGGAGCTGCCTGTGTTTATTTCTTCCGCATTTGCCCAAACCGCCCCGGCCGCTGCCGGGGGAGACATGCAGTCATCACTGATGAGCATGTTGCCGCTGGTCCTGATGTTCGTCGTACTTTATTTTGTCATGATTCGTCCCCAGATGAAGAAGCAAAAGGAGCACAGGTCCATGGTTGACGCGCTGGCCAAGGGCGACGAAGTCGTCACCTCGGGCGGCGTGCTGGGCAAGGTCTCCAAGCTCGGCGACAGCTACCTGGGCGTCGAGATCGCAAGCGGCGTCGAGGTCCAGATCCAGCGCGGCTCCGTGGTCCAGGTGCTTCCCAAAGGCACGATCAAGTAATCCACCCGGCCCACCCCTGGCCGTGACTGCGCGGCAAATACGTCCGCGAGAAGCGCAAACATGAACCGATACCCGGTCTGGAAATACGCGATCATCGTCATCGCGCTGCTGGTGGGGTCCCTGTACACCCTGCCCAACTTCTTCGGCGAGGCGCCTGCGGTGCAGGTGTCGTCCGGCAAGGCCACGATCAAGGTCGACAGCGGCACCCAGCGCCGGGTGCAAGAAGCGCTCAAGGCGGCGGGCATCGCACCTGTGGCCATCACTTTCGATGGCAGTTCGATCAAGGTGCGCCTGAACACCGGCGACGAGCAGCTCAAGGCCAAGGACGCGATCCAGAAGGCGCTGGTGCCCGATGCGGCCGATCCGCCTTACGTGGTCGCGCTCAATCTGCTGTCGCGCTCCCCTGCCTGGTTGTCGGCTATCGGCGCGGCGCCGATGTATCTGGGTCTTGACCTGCGCGGTGGTGTGCACTTCATGCTGCAGGTGGACATGCCATCGGCGCTGACCCGAAAGGTCGAGTCCTTGTCGGGGGATCTGCGCACGGCCATGCGCGAGAAGAACGTTCGCCACGGCGGTATCAGCCGTGACGGCCAGGCTATCGAGGTGCTGTTTCGCGATGCCGCGACGCTGAACGCGGCCAAGGGTTTGATCGCCGACCAGTTTGCTGAGCTGCAGACGGTCGATGCCCCTGAGGGTGCGGAGTTCAAGCTGACGGCGCGCATCAGGGAGGCCGCCGCACGCACGATCCAGGAGCAGGCGCTCAAGCAGAACATGGTCACGCTGCACAACCGGATCAACGAACTGGGCGTGGCCGAGCCGGTGATCCAGCAGCAGGGGACGGATCGCATCGTCGTGCAGTTGCCAGGGGTGCAGGACACCGCCAAGGCCAAGGACATCCTGGGCCGCACGGCGACGCTGGAAGTGCGCCTGGTCGACGAAAGCCCCGAAGGCCAGTCGGCCGAGGCCGGCACCGGACCGGTGCCGTTTGGCTCCGAACGCTTCCTGGAGCGCAACAGCCAGCCGGTGATCGTCAAGAAGCAGGTCATCCTGACCGGCGAGAACCTGACCGATGCCCAGCCCGGCTTTGACAACCAGACGCAAGAGGCAGCGGTACACCTGTCGCTGGATGCCAAGGGCTCGCGCATCTTTCGCGACGTCACGCGCGAAAACGTCGGCAAGCGCATGGCGATCCTGTTGTTCGAAAAGGGCAAGGGCGAAGTCGTGACAGCACCGGTCATCCGCGCCGAAATTGGTGGCGGACGGGTACAGATTTCGGGACGCATGACCACCACCGAGGCCAATGACACCGCGCTGCTGCTGCGCGCCGGGTCGCTGGCCGCGCCCATGGAGATCATCGAGGAGCGCACCATCGGCCCGAGTCTGGGCGCCGAGAACATTGCCAAGGGCTTCAACAGCGTGACCTGGGGGTTTCTGGTGATCGCGGCGTTCATGTGCGTCTACTACATGATGTTTGGCGTGTTTTCCAGTATTGCCCTGGGCTTTAACTTGCTGCTGCTGGTGGCCGTGCTGTCGATGTTGCAGGCCACGCTCACCTTGCCCGGCATGGCCGCCATGGCACTGGCGCTGGGCATGGCGATCGACTCCAACGTGCTGATCAATGAGCGCGTGCGCGAGGAGTTGCGCAACGGCGCCTCGCCGCAGGCTGCCATCAACGCCGGTTATGAGCGCGCCTGGGGCACG
Organism: Rhodoferax sp.; assembly: GCA_043759735.1. Lineage (GTDB taxonomy): Bacteria > Pseudomonadota > Gammaproteobacteria > Burkholderiales > Burkholderiaceae_C > CAISIP01. The sequence goes on along the minus strand of JAYUQC010000062.1, from coordinate 7,510 downwards.
ATTCTTGACTCCAACGTCACCACATTGATCGCCGGCGTCGCCCTGCTGATCTTCGGCTCCGGCCCGGTGCGCGGATTTGCGGTGGTGCACTGCATCGGGATTCTGACCAGCATGTTCTCGGCCGTATTCTTCTCGCGCGGCCTGGTCAACTTCTGGTACGGTCGGGCCAAGAAACTCAAGGGCGTGTCCATCGGCACCGTGTGGCGACCCGATGGGGGCTCTGATGTCGCCCGTTCCGGACAAGGAAGCTGAGCCATGGAATTTTTCAAGTTTCGCCGCGATATCCCGTTCATGCGCCATGCCTTGGCACTGAATGTGGTGTCGTTCGTCACGTTTCTGCTGGCGGTGGTTTTCCTGGTCAGCCGGGGCCTGCACCTGTCGGTCGAATTCACTGGCGGCACGGTCATGGAGGTCGGCTATACGCAGGCTGCCGATGTACCCAAGGTGCGTTCAGTCATCGCCGGCCTGGGCTACACCGACATCCTGGTACAAAACTTTGGTACTGCTCAGGACGTCATCATTCGCCTGCCGGCGCAAAAAGGTGTCAGTTCGGCGCAACAGAGCGAAGCTGCATTTGCCGCACTTAAAAAGTCCGACCCGGGCGCGACGCTGCGGCGCCAGGAGTTCGTCGGTCCTCAGGTCGGTGAGGAGCTTGTCACCGATGGTCTGAAGGCGCTGGGCCTGGTGGTTGTGGGCATCATGGTTTACCTGGCGCTGCGCTTCGAATGGAAGTTTGCAGTGGCGGCCATCGTGGCCAACCTGCACGATATCGTCATCATCCTGGGCTTCTTTGCGTATTTCCAGTGGGAATTTTCTTTGGCGGTGCTCGCAGCCGTGCTGGCCGTACTGGGTTATTCTGTCAATGAGTCGGTCGTCATTTTCGACCGGATCCGCGAGAACTTTCGCCGTTATCGCAAGATGGATACGGTTCAGATCATCGATAACGCAATTACCTCCACGATCAGTCGTACTATCATCACCCACGGCTCGACCCAGATCATGGTTCTGTCTATGCTGCTTTTTGGCGGACCAACACTTTTTTATTTCGCCTTGGCTCTCACTATCGGTATCTGCTTTGGCATTTATTCGTCCGTGTTCGTGGGTGCGGCGGTCGCCATGTGGCTGGGCATCAAACGCGAAGACATGGTCAAGTCATCCACGCAAAAGGGCGTGGATCCCAACGACCCGAACTCCGGGGCAACTGTCTGACCGGGTCCTGACTCCATGGTCTCCGCCTCTTTTTCCAGTCAACGTCGACGCCTGGCCGGTGAGATACGGCAACAATTTGTCGCAGATGCCGAAAGGTCGATGACGGAGATCGCATCGGCGGTGCAGGAGCGCTTGCGCGCGCTGATGGACGAAGCGGCCCCGTCGCGCGAAATGCAGGCGCGCCGTGATGCCTGGACTTTTTACCAGCGCAACAGGAACACCTGGCGTGATGCCACGGCGCGGGCCTGGCAGGAGGCGCTGGTACCCCCGGTCAACGCCCCCCCGAAAGATGATTCGGCGGGCATCGGCGGGCTGTCGCTGGTCGGCACCGACGTGGTCGAGAACAAGATCCTGGCATCGCGCCTGGTTTTGCGGGTCATGGACAAGGTCAGCTCCGAGCTCGATGACCTGCGCCTGCGCATCCGGTATCTGGAGGATTCGGAAGACCTGGACAGGCACGACATCCTGCGTCCGGATGTGCTGGTACTGAAGCTGGTGGAGGAATGGGCGGCCAGTGGCATGCCCAGCGGCAGTTGGCCAATGGTCAACGACTCCGTGCAATCACTGCTGGCGGAGCGGCTCAAGCAGGCCTACCAAAAGGGCAATCGGGCCTTGATCGAAAAAGGCGTCATGCCGACTATCGATCTGAAAGACAGGGTCAAGCGTGCCACATCCCATGGCGCTGCTCCACGGGCATTTCCCAGTACCCGGCCTACCGGCGACATGGGGCCGTCCAGCGAACATCCCAGCACCGGTGGACAGGGGCCTGAATCCATGTATGGCGGCGGTGGTGCCTATCGAGGGAGCACTTCAGGTTCCCACAGCGGTCATGGCCAGGCCGCCAGCAGCGCACCACAACAACATGGTTTCGTTCCCGCCAGCGGCGCTCGCCCGATGGGCGACGGGGCTATGGCGCATGACGAGACCCGGATGATGACCTCGTCTACGCCGCTGGCGCGTGCGCGCAGCCGGGCGCAGGGCGTGCTGGGTCAACTCAAGCGCCTGTTGGTGGGTCGGGTCGGTCCGGAATTCGATGCCACCTCGTATCAGGCGGCCTCACCGGCGCTGGCTGCAGCGCTGGCGGTTCGCCACCATGCCGCACCAGTGTATGGAGACACCGCGGCGGCTTTCGAAGACTATAGTCCGGCCGGCGTGGCCCAGGTGGCCGGTCGACTGCGGGTCCAGTCGGCCGAACTCAAGAACAAGGCCGAAACCAAGGGTGAGAAAGCGACGATCGAGATCGTGGCGCTGATGTTCCAGTCCATCTTGCAGGAAGACCGTATTCCGCCGGCGATTCGCGTCTGGTTTGCGAGGCTGCAAATGCCGGTATTGCGGGTCGCGCTGGCAGAACCGGACTTTTTCGGCACGGCGAACCATCCGGCGCGCCAATTGATCGACCGCATGGGATCGTGCGTGATGGGCTTTGATGCCAGCGGCATCCAGGGCGGGCCGCTCGAAAAAGAAATCAAGCGTGTGGTACAGGTGATCGAGCAGTACCCCGAAACCGGCAAACGCGTCTACGAACTGGTGTACGCCGAGTTTCAGAAATTCCTGCAAAAGTTTCTTGCCGGCAGCGGCGCAACGCAAAAGGTCGCCAGTGTGGCGCAGCAGGTGGAGCAAAAGGAGACCCTCACGATCCAGTACACGATCGAGATGCGCAATATGCTCAAGGACATCCCGGTGCGCGACGAAATTCGCAACTTCCTGTTCAAGGTATGGGCCGAGGTGCTGGCCGTCGCGGCGGTGCGCAAGGGGCCACAGCATGCGGAAACACTGGAACTCAAGCGCATATCGTCGGAACTGGTCTGGGCCGCCAGTGCCAAGCCGGACCGGGCAGATCGTGCGCGGGTGATCCAGAATCTGCCCAAGTTGCTGCAACGCCTGCGATCAGGCATGACCTTGCTGGGCATGGCGCCGAGCCAGCAGGACATCCATGTCAAGACCGTCAGCGATACCCTGGCCGACGCATTTCTGTCCAAGACCGACGCGATTCCGGCCGCTCAGATCGAGGCGTTGGCCAAGCGGCTGGCGAATCTGGAAGATTTCGTCAGCGAAGATGGCATGGGTGACCTGCCGCTGGATGCCGAAAGCATCGAGCTGATGCTGGGCATAGATCCTGCGACCATCGATGTGGTGGCCAATGGCGGTTCCAAGCCCAACAACGCGATGCTGGCCTGGGCCAACGAGCTCGAATTGGGCGCCTGGTTCACGCTCGACCATAACGGACGGGTAACCAAGGTCCAGTTCGCCTGGCGCAGTGATCGCAAGCAACTCAATCTGTTCGCATCAGGCGATGGCCGCAGCTACCTGATCCAGATGGGGCGGCTGGCCGCCTATCTGCAGGCCGGTTTGCTGCTGCCGCAGGAGGAAGAGGCACTGACGGTGCGCGCCACCCGCGATGCGCTGGCCAAACTCGAGGCCAATCCGGAGCGTCTGCTGGGCTGATCGCCCTTTGTGTCCGGGCGCGGACGCGATTCAGTGCGCCAGCCGGTCACGCGCGTCGTCGCACAACTCGTCGAGAACCAGCGCATCGGGTTCCTCGCCAAAGCTCCAGTAAACCATCAGCACGATGATCTTCAGGCCCTCCAGGTCCAGTTCCTCGGAGCCGCACGCCATGGCCCGGTCGACCACGATCTCGCGCATGTGCGGTGGCAGCACCGCTGCCGCCTCCAGAAAACGGACGAAGCCCAGGCACTCGGAGCCGAGTCGGTTCTGCTCGGCGATCGAGAACACCCGCATGCTGGTCGACGCATCGAGCCTGTACGAAGCTGCGGGCCGAACCGGGGCGGGTGTGTGCACCGTTGTTGCGATCGGCCGCTGGGTATGGTGGGTGGCCAGGCGCAGGCCGGTCAGCCACTGCAATGCGTCCTTGATCTCCTGCGATTCGAATCCCACCGCATGGAGCTTGCGTTCGAGCTGGCTCCATTGCGGACATGCATCGCCTCGCCAGTAGTTTTCGTAGACAAAAACCAGTACGTCGAACATGGTCCCAATATAGCGCACAACCCATGGCGTTCCTGCATGCGGCGCGGTGCGGGCTCAGGAAGTGGCCATACGCTGGAACAGGCCGCCCGGCAGGCGACCCACGATTCCTGCCAGTTCAAGCGCCATCAGCTGCGCCTGCAGGCGCGCGGTTTCCAACCCGGTCCTGGCCTGCAGCGCATCCAGGCTGACCGGGTCAAAGCCCAGTGCCTGCAGCAAGGACCGATCGGTTCCGGGACCCGGCAATGGTGTCTGGGGTGCGCGCTGCGGACGGGCGTCTGCAGGCGACGCATGGGCGTCCAATGGCCACGGTAATTCCTCCAGCACGTCGCGCGCCGACTCGACCAGCTTGGCTCCCTGGCGGATCAAGACATGGCAGCCACGTGACTGGGTCGAATGGATGGAGCCGGGAATCGCGAACACCTCCCTGCCCTGTTCGGCGGCCAATCGTGCCGTGATCAGCGAGCCCGATTGCAGCGCCGCCTCAACCACCAGCGTGCCACGCGACAAGCCGGAAATGATGCGGTTGCGGCGCGGAAAATTGGCTGCGATCGGAGCGGTGCCGATCGGGTATTCGCTGATGATCAACCCGTGCTGCGCAATGCGCCGTGCCAGCGCCAGGTGGCGCTTGGGGTAGACGCGGTCCAGGCCGGTACCCACCACGGCCACGGTCGTGGGTCGGGCCGCGCCAGCTGCGACGGCCTCGAGGGCACCTTCATGCGCCGCGCCATCGATGCCCAGCGCGAGGCCCGATACCACCGTCAACCCGGCCTGTGCCAGGGCCGTTGCGAACTGGCGCGCATTGGCGGCGCCCTGCGGCGTCGGATTGCGACTGCCGACGATGGCGACGCAGCGGTCGAGCCCCTGCGCTGCGTCGCCATCTGCCGTTGCAAGGAGCCAGCGGGGCGCACCCTGCACGTAGAGCATCACCGGTGGATCTTCCGTAGCCAGCAACGCGGCCGGGTAGCGCGGGTCCGCCAGTGTGATCACCGCCTTTGCGCTTTCCGAGGGTGCCGGGTCCGCGGGCGCATGCATCCAGTTCCAGGTGAGTTCGACCTGGGCGTCGAGTTCGGTCGGCACTCTGACAAGGGCGCCGGCCAGTGTCTGACCGACGGCATCGCGCAGCGTTGCGGCTGGCTGGTTGAAAATGGTTTCGGGCAAGCCGAACCGGGTCAACAGGACTCGGGCGGTGACATTGCCAACACCCTGTGTCAGCATCAGCCGCAGCCATTGCGCGAGCTCGGGCCGGTCCATGGGCAGGCGTCCAGGTGAGGGGTGTTGCATCAAGCCACCCCGCCCGCGCGGCCGGGGGTAATTACCTGCGTCAGCGAGCCGGCCTGGTCGGCTGTTGCCTCAGCGCGGGCTGACCAGGCGGTCGCCGATGTTGACGGACGATGTGATGTCCAGCACCAGGGCATACGAGACACGATCGAAGGTGCGAAACACCATCAGGAGCCCGTTGCGTTCATCGGGCAACTTGAGCGTCGGGCGCGTGGCGTCGGTCTTGTCGACGATGCGTGCGCCGTCCTTGAGGATAGCCATGACATGCCCGGGCTCGATGCCGTCACGCTTACCCAGGCTGATGGCGACGACCTGGTTCTGCGCAGCATTTACAACCGCGGAACCGTAGACGGATACGACACGACCCAACACGCCGGCGGCCGGTGCGCGCGGTGTGTAACTCAGCAACTCGCGCGGTGGCTCGGGCAACAGGCGGTCGCCGACCCGCATTTCCTCCTTGGCCGCCACGATATCGATGGTGGCCGGCGTGATGGCGCTGCTGGTGGTTCCATTCTTGTTGGAGATCTCACTGGTCGTTTCACTGCGCGCGAGCAAGGCCTTGCCGACATACTGCGCCTCGTAGCCCAGCACCTCGCCGCTGGCGGGGTCCTTCAGCGGCGTGGCATTGCGAAACACCCGGAACGCTTGTTGCTTGCCGGGAGCGTCCAGCATCGGGCTGCCATTTTGGCCGCGAGCGTAGGCGCGGTCCCCCTGCGTCAGCAAGACCCGACCCTCTTGCGCGGCGACGATGCGCGGCGCGTTGGCAAGCCCATCGACGTCGACCACGATCGGTTCGGCCAGGAAGGGTTCGATCAGGTGCGCCTTGAGTGCTGGCAGCGCTCCGCTGTCGAGCGCTTCATAGCGCGTGCGCGGCGAAACGCGGATGGTCTCGGTCGGGATGGTGTCGCCACCGCTGCCGGCCATGCGCAGGGTTGCGCGGCCGTCCTTGCGCTCGAGCACCAGTCGTTGCCCGGGATAGATCAGGTGGGGGTTGCGGATGTCGGACATGTTCATGCCCCACAACTCGGGCCAGCGCCAGGGGCTCTTGAGGAACAGCCCCGATATCGCCCACAAGGTGTCGCCGGACTTGATGAGGTAGCTGTCGGGCGCGTCGGCGGCGATTTCGCTCAGCGGTACGCCAGCCTGCGCCACTTGGCTGGCAGTGGCGCGCTGGCCCTGCGTGACCGGATAACTTTGCGCCCATGCCGGCTGTGCCAGCCAGCCCAGCAGGGCCGCGCCCAGGATGGTGAGCGCTGTTTTGGAATTGATCGACAATTTCGTGGTCATTGCTTGCTGCATCGTGGTTGCCCCAAAAGGCTCCCCGGCCTGTGCGACAGTATCGAAGCCGGGTCGGGAGAATCTTGATAAATCACGCACGATTTTGCGCTCAAGTCCTTGATTAGGCAACGTTTTCTGTTGCCAGCAAACACCCGGAGTCTGAAAAGTGGCGAAAATAACGACATCTTTGAAGAGAATCCATGCCTTTGTTACCCATTCTTTATTACCCCGATCCCCGGCTGCACCGGGTTGCGGCGCCGGTGCGGGAGGTTGATGCGCGCATCAAGACGCTGATCGCCGCCATGCTGGAGACCATGTACGAGGCCAAGGGCATCGGACTGGCCGCAACCCAGGTCGATGTGCACGAACGCCTGATCGTTATCGACATAGCCGAATCGCGGGACCAACCGCTGGTGCTGGTCAACCCCGATATTGTCTGGACCAGCGCCGAAAAACAGGTCAACGAAGAGGGCTGCCTGTCGGTGCCGGGCATCTACGACGGGGTCGAGCGCTTCGACGCCATCAAAGTGGTCGCGCTGGACCGCGACGGTGTCTCGCGCACGGTGGAGGCCGAGGGCATGCTGGCGGTGTGCATCCAGCATGAGATGGACCACCTGTTGGGCAAGGTGTTTGTGGAGTATTTGTCACCGCTCAAGCGCAACCGCATCAAGACCAAGATGCGCAAGCTCCAGCGCGAGGAGCGCGATTGAGGCTTGTTTTTGCCGGCACGCCGGAGTTTGCGTGTGCCGCCTTGCGCAAA
>JAYUQC010000061.1:0-2013 GCA_043759735.1 Rhodoferax sp. | reverse complement strand
AAACACCATATAAAGTCAAGACGTTCCCACTCAACCCTTCTCTCGCGGTGGAACATGTGGCAGCGCAGCTACTTGCGCTGGGATAGTGCTGCTACTGTTGCTACTCTTGCTACCGTCGCCTGGCGCGAACGCTGATCGGTAGCAAGAGTAGCAAGGGTAAAAGGGGGTGGAGGGTCGGAAAACGCGTTTCAGGCAGAAACGGTTAGTCACGGAAAGGCAGGCAAAAAATGTCCAACCGTGACACTTCTCGAAATAGTTCATCCTGGCCTGACACAGTGACGCGGCCCCCGTGGGAATGAACGTCAACCTGCCGCCGCACTGGCCGACCTTGCCCGCTCGAGGGTGGCTTGCGGCCTGTACACGTCGACTCGCGACGTCGTGCGTGAGGCGTTGCGCGTTATGGACGCGCGGGATCAACTCAGGCAGGCAAAGCTCAAGCAGTTGTGCAGCGATGTTCGCCAAGGGTTGGCCAGCGGGGCGCACACAACCTGGAACGCCGAATCGATCACGAGTAAATCGCGACCCGAAGAGGTTCCGGGTCAACGGTCGCCAGAATGCCAACGCTAACGCGGTGACCACTTGCAACGATCGATACCCCGGAAATCAGAGATACATCGCCGTCGCAGTATCCGCCAAACTTCATCGAAAAAATCATAGGCAGAAACATGGGCAGAAAAGCAATACGGGCCGCGAAGGCCCGTATTTCCTCATTTCTTGGCGGAGTGGACGGGACTCGAACCCGCGACCCCCGGCGTGACAGGCTCGTACCAGAAGCGAGCATTGACGCCACTTTCTGGCCGGTTCGGTATTCCAAAAATCACTGGCCGGTGGCGAATTTTCCCCAGCACACGACGGCGCGGATTCCAAAGTTTTGCATGCCAAAGCTGCTACACAATGCAACGATGAGGCCGTTGCTCAGCACCGTCTTCGCGATGCGCAAGAGGTTGCAAGGTTGCCGTCTTGCTTTCCTGGCCAAGTCCGTTGGATCCACGCGATGCCGCACGCATTCCCCGCACTGCGACCCTCCAATGGCCGACTCCTGTGGCGACGCCGGACGGAAGCTGACGGACAAGGTGGCGATCGTCGAGAAGTTCCTAAATTTCGTCGAACTATTGAATTCGACGAATAAACGGAACATACTCCAACCATGCTCGCCGACACCCCTGCCCAACGCGTCCTCGGCCTGGCCAGCCAGAAGGGGCTGCTGCGCGCCAGCGATCTGGACGCCATCGATGCGCCCCGGGTCGTCCTAACGCGCCTGACCACCGCTGGTCTGCTGGAGAAGATCGGGCGTGGCCTGTACCGCCTGCCGGACTCCCAGGGGTCCGAATACGAGAGTCTCGTGACCGTTGCCACCAAGGTACCGCAAGCCGTTTTCTGCCTGCTCACTGCACTGCAGTTCCACGAACTGACCACCCAACTGCCGCGCCAGGTCTGGATTGCCATGCCGCGCGGTAGCCATGCCCCACGGTTCGACTATCCGCCAGTCAGGATGGTGCAGTTCACGGGCGAAGCCTTCACGGCGGGCGTACAGGAAGTTGAACGCGATGGCGTGAAGCTACGCGTGTACGGCGTGGCCAAGACAGTGGCGGACTGCTTCAAGCACCGCAACAAAATCGGCATTGACGTGGCGCTGGAGGCCCTGAAGGACGCCCGGACCCGCAACAAGGCATCGGTGGATGACATCTGGCGTTTCGCCAAGATCAGCCGCGTGGCCAACGTGATGCGGCCCTATCTGGAGAGCATCGGATGAAGCCCGCCAACCCGAATCTCGCAGCGTCCGTCCGTGCGCGCCTGCTCAACATTGCCAAAGCGCAGGGTGTCGATTTCAATCAGGTGCTGGTGCGCTTCGCGCTGGAGCGCATCCTCTACCGCATGACCCAATCGCAGCACGCAAATCGCTTTGTGCTCAAGGGCGCGCTGCTGTTCACGCTCTGGTACGACATGCCCCACCGGGCCACGCGCGATGCAGACCTGCTCGGCTTCGGCGCCAGCGATTTGGCTACTGTCGCC
>JAYUQC010000060.1:0-14979 GCA_043759735.1 Rhodoferax sp. | reverse complement strand
CGGACGGTGTGTTGCGGCGTATCGGCCCAATACACGCGCCGCTGATCGGGCGACCACGCCAGGCCATTGGCGATCGTGACGCCGCCTGCCATGCGTTGCACCTGCGGCGTGCGACCGTCACGGCAATCGAGCACGAGCAATTCGGCCAGCGCGGCAGTGCGCGGCTCGTACATGGTTCCGGCCCAGAACCGCCCCTGCGGATCGGCCTTGCCATCGTTGAAGCGGGTCGTCAGTACGTCGTGGTCGATCCGGTGCAGCAAGCGCAGTCCGACACCCCATTCCTGGGCCCGGTATATGCCGTCGCGCAGCGCCACCACCAGGCCACCACTGGCCGCCGGAGCAATGCAGCCCGGCTCCAACGGCATATCCCAATCCTGCACCGCGCCGGTCACCGGGTTGGCACGCAAGAGCTTGCGCCCGGGTATGTCGACCCAGTACAACAAGCGCTCTTGTGGATGCCAGAACGGGGACTCGCCCAGTTCGCTGGGTTGTTGCGTGACGGCCTGCCAATTCATGTCGCTGGTCCTGTTTCAATTCGCATACTGGCGCTCAAGGACTCCCCCGGTTGCAAGATGCGCACGCCCAGCTGCTGCATTTGCTGCGGATCTGCGCCCGCCATGTTGACCGCATTATTAACGTGGCTGACCGGTTCGATCGCGACAAAGTCGCGCGTATCGTTCGTGAACACCACCAGATAGTCCAGGCTGGACGTGACGCGGACCGACAACTGCGGGTCTTGCAGCACCACCTCACCCTGCCATCCATCGAAACAGTGGTCCACCTGCAACGCGGCACAGGCGACATCCAGGCCCTCGCTGCGCGCGCGATGCGTCGGCAGTTTGTCGGCGTCCATCTCCCACCGGCCCGCGGCACGAAACCGAATATGGCTGTTCGCGCGTTTGACAAAAAACGGATGCCAACCCAGACCGAATGGCGCCGGATGGTCGGATTGGTTGGTGCCGCTGAGCGTGAGTTCCAGCGCATCGGGGCCGAGGCGAAACGCCTGCGAACAGTCAAAGGCGAATGGCCAACTGGCGTCGGGTCGGTGCTCGAAAGACATCAGCGCAAAAGTGTCGCTCGCCTCCAGCACCTGCCAGGGACGCAACCAGCCCACGCCATGGATGGCATGCGGCTCTGGTGCGAAGTTTTGCACCAAGGGATGGCTGGTGCCATTCCACAGCAGGGTCGCGTGGCCGACCCGGTTCGAAAAAGGCACCAGTGGATAGCAGCCGGCCAGGCGCACCTGGCTCAGGTCGTCGGCCGGCGTGGAGCGCAGCACCGGCAAATCGCCCAGCCACAAGCCGGCAATCGACGCGCCCAAATCGGCAACCAGTTCGCAACGCAATGCACCGCAGGCAAGTCGGACAGGTGGGGTCATGATCGCGCAGTTCCCATTCCCGCATTGTGCATGGCCTTGGGGCGGGCCGGAAAAAGCAAAGCCCGCGCACACCATGGGGCAAGCGCGAGCTTCGTTTACCAGACCCTGCGTCCGACACTGACTGCCAGGACGCCTGCGTCCTGGCAGTTGACGCAACCCATCAGCGACTGTAGGCCGTCTCGCCGTGCGAGCGGATGTCCAGCCCCTCGCGTTCGTCCTCCTCGGTGACACGCAGGCCAACGACCATGTCGACGATCTTGTACGCAATGAACGCGACCACCGACGACCACACCATCGTGATCAGCACCCCTTCGGCCTGGATCAGCAATTGGCTGGCGATCGAGAAATCGGGCTTGCCAGTGCCCCCCAAGCCGGGCGCGGTGAAGACACCGGTCAACAAGGCGCCCAGGATTCCACCCACGCCATGCACGCCGAACACGTCCAGCGAGTCATCCGCGCCGAGCATCCGCTTCAGTCCGGTGACACCCCACAAGCACAGGAATCCTGCCAGCAGACCAATGATGATGGCCCCCATCGGGCCGACCGATCCGCATGCCGGCGTGATGGCCACCAGGCCTGCGACCGCGCCCGAGGCGGCGCCAAGCATCGACGCCTTTCCTTTGGACATGGCCTCGCCGGCGGACCAGGACAATACGGCGGCGGCGGTGGCGACCAGGGTATTGATGAACGCCAGCGTCGCTCCGCCGTTGGACTCCAGGTTGGAGCCAGCATTGAAACCAAACCAGCCGACCCACAGCATGGACGCACCGACCATGGTCAGTGTCAGGCTGTGCGGCGCCATCGCCTCCTTGCCGTAACCGACACGTTTGCCCAGCAGGTACGCACCCACCAGACCGGCCATGGCCGCGTTGATGTGCACCACCGTGCCGCCTGCAAAGTCCAGCGCACCCTTGCCCAGCAGGTAACCTCCCGAACCCCAGACCATGTGCGCGATCGGCAGGTAACTGAAAGTGAACCATATCACCGAGAACAGCAACACGGCACTGAATCGGATGCGTTCGGCGAACGAACCGACGATCAGCGCGCAGGTGATACCGGCAAAGGTGGCCTGGAATGCGATGAAGATGAATTCCGGTATCTTCACGTCGGCGGTGAAGGTGTCGGCCAGTGAAGCGCTGGTCACACCCATCAGGAAGGCCTTGTCCAGGTTCGCGATGACGGCACCCGACCCGCCGAACGCCAGGCTGTAGCCATAGACGGCCCACAGCACCGAAATCAGCGAGAACACCACCATCACCTGCATCAGTACCGACAACATGTTCTTGCTGCGTACCAGGCCGCCATAGAACAGGGCCAGGCCTGGTATCACCATCATGATCACCAAGATGGTGGAAACCATCATCCAGGCCACGTCACCCTTGTCGACCGTGGGCACCTTTGCAGCTTCAGCCGGCGCGGCGGCGGCCGCGGCGGGGGCCGCTGGCGCTGCCGCTGCAGGCGCTTGCGAGGCGCCGGCCGCTGGTGCGCCAGCCTGCTCGGTGGTGGTCGTCGCTGCCGTCTGCGCGCTAGCCATGCTGTTACCCAGCAACAGGCTGAGTCCCAGTGTCAGGGACAAAAGAGCTTTCTTCACAATGCTTCCTTTCCGGTTTCGCCGGTGCGGATACGCACCACTTGTTCCAGGTCATACACAAAAATCTTGCCGTCGCCGATCTTGCCGGTGCGTGAGGCGGTTTCGATGGCCTCGATCACCCGGTCCGACAGCTCGTCGGAGACCGCCACTTCGATCTTCACCTTGGGCAGGAAGTCGACCACGTATTCGGCGCCGCGGTACAACTCGGTATGCCCTTTCTGGCGACCAAAACCCTTGACCTCGGTAACGGTAATGCCCTGCACGCCGATGCCGGACAAGGCCTCACGCACCTCGTCCAGCTTGAACGGCTTGATCACTGCTGCAACCATCTTCATGTCATTCTCCTGATGTCAAAATTGGTAGGGCAAACGGCGCATTCAGCCATGCGCTGCGACCGCGACGAGGAACGCCAACGGCGTGCAGAGCCCGCTCGGCGCAGTCCGGGAGACTGTGTTGTCGGCCATTGGCACATGGCAGACATCACTGTCATTGTGTTGGGTCATGGGGGCTCCAAATCGAGAATCGACAGCAATGAACCCAGTCCCCAATGCACGGACCGTGCCATCCGCTTCTCCCAACAGGGCGATGCACTATCGGCCCCCGTAGGATCCAATGTGTCAACTCAAAGCCGCTGGGGTCAGGCAGTCTGATCGACCAGGCCATGCGCGCACTCGAATGGTGCGTTGGAGCCGGGTCAATGCGCAAACGCGCACCAAAACAAGGATCGCTCCCATGAGCCTGTCGCTGGTCCAAAGTCGTGCGTTGTTGGGCATGGACGCTGCGCCGGTTACCGTTGAAGTGCATCTGGCCAACGGACTGCCCAGCTTCACCCTGGTCGGGCTGGCGGACACCGAGGTCAAGGAAGCGCGTGAAAGGGTGCGCTCCGCGATCCAGAATTCCGGACTCGCATTTCCCCACAACAAGCGCATCACGGTAAACCTGGCCCCGGCCGATTTGCCGAAGGACTCGGGACGGTTCGACCTGCCGATTGCCCTGGGCATTCTCGCGGCCAGCGGACAGATCAGCGCCGACCAGCTTGCCGGGCATGTATTTGCCGGCGAGTTGTCTCTGTCCGGCGCCCTCAAACCGGTCCGGGGTGCGCTGGCAATGAGTCTGGCTTTGCATGGCGAACAAGCGGGGACGCGCCAGGTCTTGCCGGCGCACAGCGCCGAAGAGGCCGCCCTGGTTCCGCAGTCCGAGGTCTATCGCGCAATGCACCTGCTCGACGTCGTACGCCAGTTCGTGCCGTCGGACACCCGCACCCACGACGGTGATCCAGGCGCGGTGGTCGATACCGTTGCTGCCACCGGCTGGAGCCGCGTCCACCCGGCGGCCATCGCCGCTGCTGCCAGCTATCCGGACCTGGGCGACGTCAAAGGCCACACCGGCGCCAAGCGCGCACTCGAGATCGCCGCAGCGGGTGGCCACAGTGTGTTGATGACCGGCCCACCCGGCTCTGGCAAGTCCATGCTGGCACACCGCTTCGCCGGCCTTTTGCCGCCAATGACAGTGGCCGAATCTCTGCAAAGCGCGGCGTTGGCCAGCCTGGGCGGCCGTTTCGCGCTGGAGCACTGGGGACGCCGGCCCACCTGTAGCCCGCACCACAGTGCCAGCGCGGTTGCCCTGGTCGGCGGGGGTTCTCCACCCCGGCCGGGCGAAATATCGCTGGCCCATCACGGCGTGCTGTTCCTCGATGAGCTCGCGGAGTTCCCACGCGCCGCGCTCGAGGCGCTGCGCGAACCGCTCGAGACTGGAACCATCACCATTGCACGGGCCGCACGGCGGGCGGAGTTTCCAGCACAGTTCCAGCTGATCGCCGCGATGAACCCCTGTCCCTGTGGATATCTGGGTTCGCGCCAGCGCGCCTGTCGCTGTTCACCCGACCAGGTCAGTCGCTACCAGGGACGTCTGAGCGGGCCGTTGATGGACCGCATCGACCTGCATGTCGAAGTGGCCGCCATCGACACCGACGACTTGTTGCGAGCCCCCGCCGCAGAGTGCAGCGTAATGGTGCGCGCCCGCGTGGCCACGGCGCGCCAGATTGCGACCGAGCGCCAGCACAAGGCCAACTTCGCGCTGCAGGGCAAGGAACTCGACGAACATATACGGCTTGACGACACGGCGACCCGGTTCCTGCAAATGGCGGCGAACCGGCTCGGCTGGTCCGCGCGTGGCACGCACCGGGTGCTGAAGGTGGCTCGCACGATTGCGGATCTGGCGCAATCGGGCGATGTCGGGGTCAGCCACCTGGCTGAGGCGATGCAATACCGGCGCGCAGTACTAACGGGAAGCTGAGCCGCGGATCCGGATACTGGCGAAAACAGCGGGCATATCTGTCAGTCGCTCGGGCAGCACCGCGCAGGCCAGGACCGTCAAAGACAGCGGCCCGGTTCCGGACTGGCGTACCCGCGGCACATGCACACCGGAACATGTGCGGGAATGCCCGGCCGGATCCCGGGTACGAAAGCGCACGAACCGCGCCGGCAATCCATCGATGCTGCCGCTGCTTGCGTCGTATTGGACCGCATCGTCGCGACGTTCGAGCGGATCGGAATAGAGCCCGAAGTCGTAGTCAATACGCAGTCCCTCGGCCGTCAGCGCTCCGGCCTGCGAATCAACGCCGCCGGCGCTCAATTGCATAGAGTCCGGCGCACGCAACTGGAATGCACCCAGATCCCATGTGCGCCAATCGGCCGGCATTGCAGCCATCGCACAACCTGCCAGGATATTGAGCGCACCAGGCGTAAGACAGCGAAGCCGGGATGTCAGCCAGCGCATGCCCGCCGGCGCCGGGCCCAGCCGGCAACCCCGAGCAAGCCCATAACCAGCATGGCCCAGGTCTGGGGCTCCGGAATGGCGGCCACGACCGCGATCGGCGTGATGGAGATGTAGCGCTGGTTGTTGTTGCTGGCGTCGATGCGCACGATCGAGCTGTTCAAAACACTCGTCGCCTGGGCCAGGCTCAATCCGGTGTTGCCGGTGATCGAACTATTCATCAGATTGCTGTTGTCTACCAGATGGTCAAGGCCCAGGTTGTGACCCAGTTCATGGCTCAGCAATGCCGCACCCTTGTTTTGATCCGCGGCAGCGATCGAGTTGAGCGCTATCAGGCCCCCTTGATTTCGGGCGCAGCCGATGATGTTGCTACCCGGGCCACCACAAAAAGTGATGGTGTCGACAAAAAACATGGCTACGGTGAAGTTGGGCACTCCCAACTGGTTGGACAGTGAATTGAGCGACGTACCCGGTCCGCCAAATTTCAGGTCATCGTCGATCGACAGCAGGGTAGGTGACACGACCGACACCATCGCGTTGAACCGGATATCGATGACGTTGGGGTTGGCACCCGTCGCGGTGAAGTTCGCCGCTGTCACGAAGGAAGTCTGTGAAAAAATCGCCTCCATCTGCGTTTCGTAGGTCGTCACGAACCCGGCCGAGGCAACGCCTGCGCTCCCCATCAATACAGCAACCAATACACTGCGCAGGCTGGACAACACGGCACGCAATTGCGTCAGATCTTCACGTACAAACATCGCAAAACTCCCATATTGATGGCGATAACGTCGGTTTAATTTGATTCTAGTCAGCAAAACACGCCAACCAGCGTGAATTTATGCACATCGCCACGCGGCCGTCTCGTGCACCGCAATGCGTTGCCAACGGACCAGCGCGCGGGGCTGGCGGCCAATCCCGATCGGACTCGCGCTTCACCAGGCCTTCATGGCCAGCACCAGCGCGCGACGGTGAGCGGCGCGCTCGACTGGCAAGTTAACCACGGCGCGACGCGCCTACGCTTGCGCCAGGGACTGCTGCATGGCGGCCAGCAAATGCGCCGGATCCTGCGCGCCCGATACCGCCACCTTCTGGTTGAAGATGAAAAACGGCACCCCACCGATGCCCATTTGACGGGCGCGGACATCGGCATCGGCAACCTGCTGCAATTGCTGCGGGTCGCTGACAAATGCGCGTGCGGCGTCGGCGTCGAGCCCGGCCTCACTGGCGATTGCGACCAGCACATCGACACTGCCAATGAACCGGTTTTCGATGAAGTAGGCCTTGAGCAAGCGCTCCTTCATGTCGTTGCCGGCGGCCAGTCCCTGCTGATAGGCAAAGGCGATCAGCGCATGGGCGGCCAGGGTATTGGGCTGCAGTGTGATGCCATCGATGTCCAGTTCAAGCCCGGCCGCCTGTCCGGCGGCCTTGACCCGCGCGTAGATCTCGGCGGCGCGCTGGGCTCCGCCGAACTTGTCTTCCAGGTACTGCTTGCGCGCGATACCGTCCTGGGGCAGGTCCGGGTTCAACTGGAACGGGTGCCAGCGGATTTCAGGCTCCGGCAGGCCGGCTTTGCGCGACAGCTCTAGTGCGGCTTCAAGCTTGCGCTTGCCGATATAGCACCAGGGGCAAACCACATCGGACACAACATCAATGGTCCAGGCGGGTGTCGTCATGGCGGTTTACCTCGCAAACAGTTGGGAACGGTCGGCGAACGCCTTGAACTCCAGCGCATTGCCTGATGGATCGCAGAAAAACATGGTGGCCTGCTCCCCCACTTCGCCCTTGAAGCGCACATAGGGCTCAATCACGAAACTGGTCTCGGCGGCGCGCAACCGGTCCGCCAGGCTGTTCCATTCGGGCATGGTCAGGATCACGCCGAAATGGCGTACCGGCACGTCATGGCCGTCGACCGCGCTGGTGCCGTTGTGCCGGGTCTCCTGAGGCGCCAGATGGGCCACGATCTGGTGGCCGAAGAAGTCGAAATCGATCCACTCGTCGGAGCAACGACCTTCCGGGCAACCGAGCAAGCCGCCATAAAAATGACGCGCCTCGGACAATGAGGCAACCGGGAACGCCAGGTGAAACGGGCTCAACGCAGCCATGAAAAATCCAGTCAAAAGAAGGAGGCGCATGGTAACCCAGGGCCCGTTCCCGCACGGGCGACAAGTTCATGGGCGCCCACCGCTGGCCCGGGTGACGATTGGCAAGCCGCTTCGCACCGACAATCGGCATGACGCGCTGCGGCACCGTGCTCGACACCCGGTGGCGAGCGCACGATGACTCGACAGGAAGACTAGCAGCATGAAAATACTGATTCTGGGCAGCGGCGTAATTGGCACCAGTTGCGCCTACTACCTGGCCCGGGCCGGACACGAGGTCATGGTGGTCGACCGCCAGAGCGCGCCGGCACTGGAGACCAGCTTTGCCAACGCCGGCGAAGTTTCGCCCGGCTATTCCGCGCCCTGGGCCGGCCCCGGCGTTCCCATCAAGGCGATCAAGTGGATGCTGATGCAACACAGCCCGCTGGTCATATGGCCGATGCTCGATCCGGCAATGTGGCGCTGGGGCCTGGCCATGCTGCGCAATTGCACCGAGGCGCGGTATGCGCTGAACAAGGGCCGCATGGTGCGGCTGGCCGAGTACAGCCGCGACTGCCTGCGCGCACTGCGCGCCGACACCGGCATCCGCTACGACGAACGCAGTCAGGGCACGCTGCAGCTGTTCCGCACCCAGCAGCAGCTGGACGGCACCGGCAAGGACATCGAAATCCTGCAGCAATACGGCGTGGCCTACGAGCTGCTCGACCGCGCCGGCTATATCGGTGCCGAACCTGCGCTGGCCCATGTGCAGGAAAAATTCGTCGGCGCGCTGCGCCTGCCGGGCGATGAGACCGGCGACTGCTTCAAGTTCACCCAGCGGCTGGCGGAAATGGCGCAAGGGCTGGGCGTGCAATTCAAGTTCGGCGTCGACATCCGGGGCATCCAGAGCGACGGCAACCGGATCACCGGCATTGCCACCCACGACGGCAGCCTGCTGGCGGACAACTACCTGGTGGCGCTGGGCAGCTATTCGCCGTTGTTGCTGCACCCCGTGGGCATCCACATTCCGGTGTATCCGGTCAAGGGATACTCGATCACGGTACCGATCGACGACGCGCGTCATGCGCCCGAATCGACCATCATGGACGAAACCCACAAAGTAGCCGTAACCCGGCTCGGCAACCGGATCCGCGTCGGCGGCACTGCCGAACTGGCCGGCTACAGCACCTCGCTGCGGGAGGCACGCCGCGGCACACTCAACCATGTGTTGACCGATCTGTTTCCGGGAGCGGGCGATGTGGCCAAGGGCGAGTTCTGGGCCGGGCTGCGGCCCATGACGCCTGACGGCACCCCCATCGTCGGCGGTTCGTCCTACCCGAATCTGTACCTGGCCACCGGCCACGGGACGCTGGGCTGGACCATGGCAGCCGGAACCGGGCGCGTGATGGCGGACCTGATATCGGGCCGCCCGACCGACATCAGCCTGGATGGACTGACCGTTGACCGGTACCGGCAAAGCGCCAACCAGCGTCACATGGCTTGAGCCTCCCAAGGCCAGTCTGCAGGGCGTAGCGCGAAGGACTCCCAATATGCCGCCGGTGGCCAGAAATAGCTACTGCCGAGTCAACATCTGACAGCCTTGTCCATTCGCTGAACTGGCGCGGATAAACTCTGGGTATGCAAACCAGTCTCGCCCCCCGCGTCTCGTTCAAGGTGCAAATGCTCAAGGTGCGGGAGGATGCGATCGTCCAGGCCGTCAATCAGTTGCTGGCCGAAAAAGGCTTTGACGCCATGACAGTTGACGAGGTCGCGGCGCGGGTCGGCATTGCCAAGGCCAGCTTGTACAAGCATTTCCCGAGCAAGGAAGACCTGGCGGCCGCCGCGATGGTGCGGGTCATGCGCCAGGCGCAGGACTACTGCGCGGCGCTGCCGGCTACTGCAACGCCGCTGGAGAATCTGCGCGCGGTCACGCGCTGGACCATGGAGTTGAAACTGGCCGGGCTCATGCCGTCACTGCCAAGCCAGAACTCCAGCTTGCGCGCCACGCTGATGGACAACCGTGACTACATGGACGGCCTGATCGACGTCAGCGACCGGCTCGGCGCTTGGATCGAGGCCGCGCAGGCCGATGGGTCGATCGACGTCAAGCTGCCGGCCATCGCCGTTTTGTATACGCTGTATGCGCGGGCCTGCGATCCCGTGCTGGAGTTCCTGAAGATGGGTGGCCAGCACAATGACGAGGAAATCGTTGATCTGGTGATGCGCACCTGCTTTGACGGGCTCAATGCCCGCGCCCAGACGCCGCGTGCAGTGCCCGGCGTGACCCACTGACTGCTTGAGCGCTGGCGCGACGGCCGGCGCAAGGGCCCGCTACCGGCTCAACGCACCATCAGTACCGGAACCTCGCAGTGGGCCAATACGTTGGTCGCCACTGATCCCATGACCAGATTGGCCAGCGCGCCATGCCCATGCGAGCCCATGACCAGCAGGTCGAATTTGCCGGCCTCGGCGAACTTGGCGATCTGCTCGCCGGCATGGCCGACCTTCCACGCCGTCTTGGCGTCGATGGCATGGCGCAGCAGAAACTTGCTGACCGGTGCCAGCACGCGCTCGGCCTCGTCGAGCTGGTACTGGTCGACGACATCCTTGCCCAGCGCCGCACGGGCACGCGGCGGAATCGCAACCTGCACGGTCAACAGCGTGAATGTGTTGTCACCGCCAAATGTCTCACTGTGCGTCACCAGGTACGCCAGCATTTTTTTTGTATAGGCGCTGCCGTCAACGGCAAGCAGGATCTTCATGTGGACTCTCCTCTTTGGTGGTGGTGCCAGTCTATGTTGCCTTGGGCTATCCCATCTTGACACACATTAATTGAAATGATCGCAGCCAGGCATCATGTGTCCAACACAACCAGACCAGCGTTCTGGAACGTGACTTGCTCGTTCTTGCGCGCATAGCCAAGCGGGTTGGCAACCACCCTGCATCCATTGTGCACATAGTCGCTGGGAGCGTGCAGGTGCCCGTGCAACCATAGTTTGGCTTGCCCGAGCAAGTCGTCCAGCGCGTTGCAAAAGCCCGCTGTCCCCGGCGTCATGCCATAGCGCGGATCGGCGCTGCGCAGGCTCGGCGCGAAGTGGGTCACTGCCACCGTCAGGCCATCAAACGGCTGCGCCAGGGTTTCGCGCAGCCACTGCTGGCACAACAGGCCCTGTTCGCGCACTTCTGGCGCCAGCATCGGCATGCCGTTGCGCGTACCGCCTGTTTTGCGCAGATAAAAGTTGGCAGCGCGAAACGCCTTCTCCCGCGCGCGCAACAGCGGTGCCAGTTTCGCGCTGGCGCCGCCCCCGGGCGGCGCCAGCGCGTCGAAATCGGTCCATAAGGTGGTTCCGACAAACCGCACACCGGCGATCTGCACGACTTCGCGTTCCAGCCACACCATGCCCAGCCGCTCGCAGGTCTCGCGCAGTCGCGCATGGGTGGCGTCGAAGTCCAGGCCATCGTATTCATGGTTGCCTGGCAGAAACAACACCGGCGTCGGCCAGCCGTGCAGAGGCGAAAACCGCGCCAGGCCGAAATCGGAATCCGGCAACAGGGAGCCATCCTGGTAGGAGCCGATATCACCCGCCAATACCAGCAGGTCCGCGCCCACGGCAGGTTGTGGCAGGAAATGCGGATGGACCTCCAGATGCAGGTCGGACAGCAACTGGATATTCATGGCGCCAGCGCGCCCACACGAGCCGGTATCGCGCGCTGCACGGCGTCGCGCAGCCAACGGTGCGCACTGTTGGTGTCCTGGCGGGAGTGCCACAACGCGTCGATATGCACGGGCGGCACGTCCAGCGGCAAGGGGCGCGCAACCAATGCATGCGAATCACCAATAATGGCCAGAAAATGACGCGGCAACACCGTCAGCAGGTCGGAATCCGCGACGACACGTGCAGCCGTGAAGAACTGGTTCACCGTCAGCACGATCCTGCGCTCGCGACCGTGCGCCTGCAGTGCCTCGTCGATGAAGCCGAAGGGCTTGCCGCTGAAGCTGACCAGCAGATGGCGCGCCGCGCAAAAACGGCTCAGCGACAGTGGCCCGCTGGCCAATGGGTGGTCCGCCCGCATGACACACACATATTCGCTGGCATACACGCGCTGGTGCGAAAACGACACCACCTTGCCGACCTGCGCGCGCGCGCTCAGGTCGGCCATGACCGCCGGAAAGAAGCCGATCGCAAGATCGATCGACTCATCTTCTAGCAGTTTTCGCGGGTCGCGGCTGGTCAAGGGCATCACCCCCAGCGAGACTCCCGGCGCCTCGGCCTCGATCACCCCGACCAACGGCGGAACCAGTTCGGCCGCCGTGGCATCGGCCATGGCCAGCATGAAGCTGTTGTCGGCATCGGCAGGCGTGAAGGCGTCCGGGGCGAGCGACTGCTGCAGTTGGCGCAGCGCGTCGCGCACTGCCGGCCACAGCGCCAGCGCGCGCGGCGTGGGCGCCACGCCCTGGCCGCTGCGCCGCACCAGTTCGTCTCCCAGCGCCAGCCGCAGGCGGCTCAGCGCGTTGCTGACAGCGGGCTGTGTCAACGACAGGCTGCGCGCTGCGCGCGTCAGACTGCGTTCGGCCATCACCGCGTCAAAGACGCGCAGCAAATTAAGGTCCAGGGTCCGGAAATTGGGGCCAGTGTCGGATGTCACGAACGCCTATTGATCATCAATGTGAATAACTTGTATCACGAATATAAAGTTGAGTCACACTAGTATTAACCCTAATATGCCTTTACGCAGCCAATTGATCTGCGGCGATGAAAGAGAGATGACCATGACCAGTTTCGTTCAACCCGATTTCCCGCGCAGCCATGAGGGTGCGGTCCGCCTGTCCAGCGCAGCGCAGTGGGCACGATCAGCGCTAACCCGGCTCATGAGAAAACGCCGGGCCGCTCCCAAGTTTTCTGGCACCCCCTCGGGGGGCTTGGCGAAGCCAGGGCTGGGGGCGCTCATGAAACGCCGGGCCGCTCCCAAGTTTTCTGGCACCCCCTCGGGGGGCCTGGCGAAGCCAGGGCTGGGGGCGCTCATGAGCCCCAGCGGCCTGGCAAGTGTCCTGGTCGCCGGCGGTCTGGCGGCGGTCATCGTCGTGGCCGAGCAGGTTGTCAGCGCCTGGGCCGATGGCCACCTGTTGCTGGCCTGGATCGCCCTGTGGCTGTTCGTTTTCGGCCTGCTCGCAGCGTTTTCCGACGCGATCCGCAGTTGGCCCGCACGATGGCAGGACCGGGTGCTAGCCCGCCGGCAGGTCGCCGCGCAACGCGCTGCAGACGAGCGCACCTGGGCTGCGGCACTCACGGATCCCCGGCTGATGGCTGAACTCGACAGCGCGTTGACACGGGCCCAAGAGGAAGCACTGGCCAGTGGCCGGGAACTGCCCTACTGGCCCTTTGCCAATATGCCCAGGCGCTCACCCATGCCGGCACACTGGGCCTCGCCACAATATGAAAACAAGCGCAGCTACACCCATACGTATTGAAGCCAGCCGGCAATGGCCTGGTCCTTTTGACAACCAGTCGCTGTTCGCCAGCCCGACGGCCACCCAAACCGCAGTACCTGACGTATTGACAGTCGGCCGACGGCGCGCCCCCGGCCGATTGTGAAAGAGCCACTTTCGGGTGGCTCTTGCTCTTGCTTCAAACCGCCAGCTGCGCCTCGATCCGGCTCCGGGTTTCCTGTAGCTGGGCCGGCAAGTGGTACGCCAGTTGCTGGAACAACTCTGCGTGCAGCTTCAATTCGGCGCTCCAGGCGGCCTTGTCGATGGCAGTTACGGTGGCAAACTGCGCCGGTGTGAAATCGAGACCGGTCCAGCTCAGTTCGGCATAGGCCGGGCTGATGCCAAAGACATGCTCGATTCCCGCACAGCGGCCTTCCAGGCGGTCGATCATCCAGCTCAACACGCGCATGTTCTCGCCGTAACCCGGCCAGACGAACTTGCCGTCCGCTCCCTTGCGGAACCAATTGGTGGTGTAGATGCGCGGTAGTTTCGCGCCTGAAGCAGCCAGAGTTTCGCCCATCTGCAGCCAGTGCTGGAAATAGTCGCTCATGTTGTAGCCCGTGAACGGCAACATCGCGAACGGGTCGCGCCGCACCACGCCTTGCTGCCCCGCCGCGGCTGCCGTTGTCTCGGAGCCCATGGTCGCGGCCATGTACACGCCCTCGACCCAGTTACGCGCCTCGGTGATCAGTGGCACGGTGCTCGAGCGCCGGCCACCGAAGATGAACGCGTCGATCGGCACACCGGCCGGATCGTCCCAGGCCGGATCGAGTGCCGGGTTATTGGTGGCCGCAACCGTGAAGCGGGCATTGGGATGCGCGGCAGGGTTGCGCTTGCCGCCGGCGCCATGGGCCAGTGCGAGTTCGGGCGTCCAGTCCTGGCCCTGCCAGTCGGTCAAATGCGCAGGCAACGCACCGGTGTCGTCCTCCATGCCTTCCCACCACACGTCGCCGTCGTCGGTGAGTGCGACGTTGGTGAAGATGACATCGTGCCGCAGGCTGGCCATGCAATTGGGATTGGTGAGCATGCTGGTGCCGGGTGCGACGCCGAAATAGCCGGCTTCCGGATTGATCGCATACAGCCGACCGTCCTTGCCCGGCTTGATCCACGCAATGTCATCGCCGATGGTCGTGACCTTCCAGCCGGCAAAGGCGGCTGGCGGCACCATCATCGAAAAGTTGGTCTTGCCGCAGGCACTCGGAAACGCGGCCGCCACATGGTACTTTTTGCCCTGCGGATTCTGCACGCCCAGGATCAGCATGTGCTCAGCCAGCCAGCCTGGCGCACCGGTGGCAGCCTGCGCGGCTGCGCGACCCATGTTGGAGGCGATGCGCAGCGCAAAGCACTTCTTGCCCAGCAGCGCGTTGCCGCCGTAACCCGATCCATAGGACCAGATCTCCCGCGTCGTCGGATAGTGCACGATGTACTTGGTCTTGTTGCAGGGCCAGGCCGCGCTCTTCTCGCCCGGCTGCAGTGGCGCACCCACGGTGTGCATGCAGGGCACGAAGGCACCGTCGACGCCGAGCAGGTCGATCACCGCCCGGCCCATGCGGGTCATGATGCGCATGTTGACGGCGACGTAGGCGCTGTCGCTCAGCTCGATGCCGATGTGCGAGATGTGCGAGCCCAGCGGGCCCATCGAGAACGGCACCACGTACATCGTGCGGCC
>JAYUQC010000059.1:0-5167 GCA_043759735.1 Rhodoferax sp. | reverse complement strand
CTATCTCGAACACCGTGAATCGGCTTTTCTCGCGGATGCGCGTGCGCAGCAGGCTCATGCCGCCCGCAGCGTAGTCGAGTTGCTGCAATTCGATCAGCTGTCCGCCCAGCGGGTTGGTCAGCTTTTCAATCGGTGTGATGCTCGTCATGTCGCCCGTCTTTGACGCCTTGTTCGCTTGTCTACCCACTACTGTCCATCGGCGGCCGGGTATCCCGGCCGGAGGGGCGCTTGCTGGCCCACCCAACGAGCTGGCAAGGCCGCATGGCGCCGCGAATCGCCCCCGCGCGGAAACAAGCCAAAGCCCGACAGGCTCCTGGCGCTATTGGGCGCAATCGCGTGCCGCGCTGTCTATAGCCGGGACGGGTGGCCTGGTATAGCTCCAATGGGTAGTCCGGAGTACTCAACGAGGGTGATAGCGCCCACAGCGACCGGTCCGTAGTATCTGTTCCAGCGTTGACCGCGCCATGGCCTGAAGAGGTGCGTGGTCAGCGCCCCCAACCCTGGCTTCGCCAGGCCCCCCGAGGGGGTGCAGTCGTTCCTGGGGCGGTCCGGCGAACGACTTGAGAGCCCGACCGCCGCTTGACCGGCGCAGCCCGTTCGCCCGAGACAGGAGACACGCCATGAGCAAGAAACCGTACGACACACCGATGCTCGACCAGCTCGAAAGCGGGCCCTGGCCCAGTTTTGTCACCGGGCTGAAGCGTCTGGCCAAGGACAGTGACTACATGACCGACCTGGTGGGTCAGTTGGAGCACTCCTACCAGACGCGCAAAGGCTACTGGAAGGGCGGCACGGTCGGTGTATTCGGCTACGGCGGCGGCGTGATTCCACGCTTCTCCGAAGTCGCTGACAAGTTTCCCGCCTCGCGCGAATTCCATACCCTGCGCGTGCAGCCCCCGGCAGGCCTGCACTACAACACCGACGTGCTGCGCAAGATGTGCGATATCTGGGAGCGCCACGGCTCGGGCCTGATCGCGTTTCACGGCCAGTCGGGCGACATCATGTTCCAGGGGGCCAGCACGGCCAATGTGCAGGGCGCTTTCGACGAGTTGAACGAACTCGGTTTCGACCTCGGAGGCGCCGGCCCGGCGGTGCGCACGTCGATGTCCTGCGTCGGGGCGGCCCGGTGCGAGCAGTCCTGTTTTGACGAAGCCCGCGCGCAGCGCCAGGTGGTGAACACCTTTCTGGACGACATGCACCGCCCGGCGCTGCCGTACAAGTTCAAGTTCAAGTTTTCGGGTTGCCCGAACGACTGCATGAACTCCATCCAGCGCGCGGACATGGCGGTCATCGGTACCTGGCGCGACAACATCCGCACCGATGAAGCCATGGCGCGCAAGTGGTTCGACAAGCATGGAATGACCGAACTGGTGAACGATGTCGTCAACCGCTGTCCCACCAAGACCATCATGCTCAAGGAGACCCGGGATGTGCGTCAGGGGCCGAAGATTTCCAGCGTGGCCGTCAGCGACACGCATTCGCTTGAAATCGACAACGGCAATTGCGTGCGCTGCATGCATTGCGTCAACGTGATGACGGGCGCTCTCGCCACCGGCACCGACAAGGGAGTGACCGTTTTAATGGGGGGAAAGCGCACACTCAAGATCGGCGACCTGATGGGCACCGTGGTGGCGCCCTTCATGCCCATGAAGACCGACGCCGACTACCAGGCGCTGGTGGAACTGGCGCAGAAAACGATCGACTTCTTCGCCGAGAACGCGCTCGAACACGAGCGTACCGGCGAAATGATCGAGCGTATCGGCCTGGTCAACTTCCTGGAGGGTATCGGCCTGGAAATTGACGCCAACATGGTGTCGACTCCGCGCACCAACCCCTATGTCCGTACCGACGGCTGGGACGAAGAGGTGGCCCGGATCAATGCCCGCAAGGCGGCTGCCGCGGGCTGACCGGCACCACCGTCCCGACCCATGGTTCACAGCCACTGAAGCACACAGGAAGATCGATATGGCCACCATGCGCACCCCGATTGAGAGCGGCGTACCCGACAACAAGCAGTACCTGCATCCGCTGATGCTGCGCAACTACGGCAACTGGAAATACCACGACCGTCCGCGCCCCGGCGTGCTGCACCATGTATCGCATACCGGCGACGAAATCTGGACCGTGCGTGCCGGTACGCAGCGGCAGATGGACGTGTACACCGTGCGCAAGCTGTGCGACATTGCCGATACCTTTGCCGACGGGCACGTGCGTTTCACGATCCGCAGCAATATCGAGTTCATGGTGTCCGACGCGGCGCGCGTGGAGCCGCTGATCGGGGCGCTTACCGGCAATGGCTTTCCGGTTGGCGGCACCGGGAACTCCGTGTCGTCGATCGCGCATACCCAGGGCTGGCTGCACTGTGACATTCCGGGCACCGACGCGTCCGGCGCGGTCAAGGCGCTGATGGACGATCTGCATGCCGAGTTCATCAAGGAAGAAATGCCCAACCGGGTGCACCTGTCCACGTCCTGCTGCGAGATCAACTGCGGGGGGCAGGCCGACATTGCCATCATTGTCCAGCACACCAAGCCGCCCAAGATCAACCATGACCTGGTGGCCAATGTCTGCGAGCGTCCCAGCGTCGTGGCGCGTTGCCCGGTGGCCGCGATCCGGCCGGCCATGGTCAACGGCAAACCGTCGCTGGAAATCGATGAATCGAAATGCATGTGCTGCGGCGCCTGTTACCCACCCTGCCCGCCGATGCAGATCAACGACCCGGAGACCAGCAAGCTGGCGATCTGGGTCGGTGGCAAGAACTCCAACGCCCGCGGCAAACCCACGTTCATGAAGATGGTGGCGTCGGGCCTGCCCAACAACCCGCCGCGCTGGCCCAAGGTATCGGCCATGGTGAAGAAGATCCTGTACACCTACAAGGAGGACGCGCGGTCCTGGGAGCGCGTCGCCGACTGGATAGAGCGCATCGGCTGGCCGCAGTTCTTCGAGAAGTGCGACCTGCCGTTCACCAAGTACCTGATCGACGACTGGCGTGGTTCGCGCGCCAGCCTGAACGCGTCGACCCACATCCGCTTTTGACCGACTCATGATCGACGGCGCCATGAAATTCGGCTTGCTTGTCAGCGAAGGCCCGTATACCCACCAGGCGTCCGACAGCGCGTACCAGTTCGTGGTCGCGGCGCTGGCCAAGGGCCACGAGATCCAGCGCGTGTTTTTCTACCACGACGGGGTGAACAACGCGACCCGGCTCACCGAGCCGCCGCGCGACGACCGCCATATCGTCAATCGCTGGTCGGCGCTGGCGGCGGACCGCCAGGTCGACCTGGTCGTGTGCGTGGCGGCGGCGTTGCGTCGCGGCATCACGGAAGAAGTGCTGGCACCCGGTTTCCGTATCTCCGGTCTCGGGCAATTGGTGGACAGCGGCATCAAGGCGGATCGCCTGCTGGTATTTGGCGACTGATGGAGCAGCGGGAGAACATGGCATGAGTGAACAACAGCTAGCAACGCCGGCGAGCGGTCGGAAAACGAAGAAGTTCATGTTCGTGAATCGCAAGGCGCCGTACGGCACCATCTATGCGCTGGAGAGCCTGGAGGTGGTGCTGATCGCGGCCACTTTCGACCAGGACGTGAGCCTGGCCTTCATCGACGACGGCGTCTATGAGCTGGTCAAGGGCCAGCAGACCAAGGACATCGGGATCAAGAATTTTTCGCCCAGTTATCGCGCGCTCGAAGGTTACGACATCGAAAAGCTCTACGTGGACCGCGTCTCGCTGTCGCAACGTGGCCTGGCCGAGCAAGACCTGCTGGTTCCCGTGGAGTTGCTCGACGCGCAGGAAATGGGCCGGCTCATGGCGCAACAGGACGTGATCCTGAGTTTTTGAAAGCGAGAGATCCACCCATGCTGCACATCGTCAACAAGTCACCTTTTCAAACCGGGTCGCTGGACAGTTGCCTGCGTATGGCCGAGCCCGGCAGTGCATTGTTGCTGATCGAGGACGGCGTGTACGCCGCCACGCTGGGCAGCGCCGCGGAATCCCGTGTACGCCAGGCATGCGCGACGCTCAAGGTCTTTGCCCTGCGTCCCGACATGGACGCCCGCGGCGTGACGGGCAGATTGGTGGACGGCGTGGCGCTGGTGGACTACGCGGGTTTTGTAGATCTGGCGGTTGAACACAACACCTCGCAGTCTTGGCTGTGACAGCCGGACGGCACGCGACAACTTTTATTACCTGGAGAAAGCAATGAACATGGAACTCAACGGCGCGACAATCGAAACGGACGAGGAAGGCTACCTGTTGAATCTGGCCGACTGGACTCCTGATGTAGCGCAGCAACTGGCGGAAGAAGAAAAGGTCGAGTTGACGGACAACCACTGGGAAGTCATCAACTTCCTGCGCGAGTACTACAACGAGTACCAGATTGCACCGGCCGTGCGCGTGCTGACCAAAGCCATCGGCAAGCAGTTCGGCGAGGAAAAGGGCAACAGCAAATACCTGTATGAACTGTTTCCCTATGGCCCGGCCAAGCAGGCCTGCAAGATCGCCGGTCTGCCCAAACCCACGGGTTGCATCTGAGGCGGTCCGCGTTGCATCCCCTGGTGTCGATTCGCCGCTGATTCGCCGGGTGCGTCCATGTCAGTTCTGACGATTTCCTACGCCGTCCTGTTTTACGTGGCGACGCTGGTGCTGGTGGTCGGGCTGGCGTTGAAGATCCGCAGTTATGCGCGTACACCGGCGCCCCTGAGAATACCTACCACCCCGGCGCCGCGCACGGCCGTGGGCGTGGGCTGGCGCATGGCGCGCGAAGTGGTTTTATTCGAGAGCCTGTTCAAGTCCAGCAAATGGACCTGGATCTTCGGCTGGACCTTCCATGCCGCCTTGTTGCTGGTGCTGCTGCGCCATCTGCGTTATTTCCAGGAGCCGGTGTGGCTGCCGGTGGTGTGGATCCAGCCCGCCGGCACCTACGCCGGATTTGCCATGGTCGCGGGTCTGGCAGGCCTGTGGGCGCGGCGTTGGCTGGTGGACCGCGTGCGGTATATCTCCACCCCGTCCGACCACCTGATGCTGGCCTTGCTGCTGGCCATCGGCCTGAGCGGGCTGGCGATGCGTTTTCTGGCGTATCCCGACATCGTCGCGGTGAAGGTTTTCATGCTCGGGCTGCTGTATCTCGACTGGCAGGCCTTGCCCGCCCTGCCGCTGCTGCTGCTGCA
>JAYUQC010000058.1:0-2035 GCA_043759735.1 Rhodoferax sp. | reverse complement strand
CCGGTCATGCCTTTCTCAAGTACAAAACCGCGGATCGGGCCGACCTGGCCGCCCTCGGACACTTCCTTGGCCCAGACCACGAACACGTCCGCAATCGGACTGTTGGTGATCCACATCTTGGAGCCGCTCAGCTTGTAACCGCCGGCAACCTTGTGGGCCCGCGTGGCCATCGATCCGGGGTCGGATCCGTGATCGGGTTCGGTCAGGCCAAAACAGCCGATCCATTCGCCGGTGGCGAGCCGGGGCAGGTATTTCTGCCGCTGCGCCTCGGTCCCGAATTCGTAGATCGGCACCATCACCAGCGAGGACTGCACGCTCATCATCGAGCGGTAGCCGGAGTCAACGCGCTCGACCTCCCGCGCTATCAAGCCGTAGGCCACATAGTTCAGTCCCGGGCCGCCGTATTGGTCCGGAATCGTGGGGCCAAGCAGACCGAGTTCACCCATCTCGCGAAAAATAGCGACGTCGGTCGTGCCGCTGCGAAACGCGGCAACGACGCGCGGCTGCAACTTGTCCTGGCAATAGGCCTGGGCGGCATCGCGCACCATGCGCTCATCATCGCTGAGTTGAGAGTCCAGCAAGAAAGGGTCCTGCCAATTGAAAGTCGCGTGCGCCATGCCGTTTCTCCACCATATTGAAGCCCTGATCGTAGTGGCTGGCGGCGCACTGAACAACCGCAAATTAGGAACTCAGACATACCATTCGCGCATGTCACGCCGCATGCCACGACTGAAATGCACTGAAAATAGTGTATTTCGACCCTGGTTTGCCTTCAGCTGTGTATATTTATCACACCATGCGCCGCAAGATCCCGTCTCTTCAGGCCCTCGCCTGCTTTGATGCCGCAGCGCGCCACGAAAGTTACACGCGGGCGGCGCAAGAACTGTCGTTGACCCAGAGTGCGGTCTCGCGGCAAATCGCCGGTCTGGAAAACTATCTGGACCTGGCGCTTTTTCGCCGCACCCGTCACGGTGTGGCGCTGACCGAACGCGGCTCGGCTTATGCACGCCAGATCGCGCCGAGGTTGCAGGCGCTGGAACGTGACACGCTGGAAGCCATGTCGGGTCTCGGTTCCGACCAGACCCTGACGCTCGCCGCGGTGCCCACATTTGCCAGCCGCTGGCTGATTCCCCGTCTGCCCGGCCTGTCGACGGCGCATCCGGATCTGGTGGTGCACATCGAAACCCGAACCCGCCCGTTCCTGTTTGCCAACACCGGGTTTGACGCCGCCCTGTATGCCGGCACTGCCCAACAGATGCGCAATTGGGCCGGCACCCAATCCACCCTGCTTCTGCATGAGGAACTTGTACCCGTCTGCGCCCCCGGCCTGTTGCCGCAAGGCCGGTCGCTCACCGCGCACGAACTGTCGCGCATGCCACTGCTCCAGCAAAGCACCCGCCCTCAGGCCTGGCTTCAATGGTTTCAGGCGGCGGCCGTGCCGGCTCCGATGGCTTTGGCAGGACCACGGTACGAGCTTTTCTCGATGACAGTCGCCGCCGCCGTCCATGCCATGGGCGTTGCGCTGGTACCACGGTTGTTGATCGAGCACGAACTGGCCAATGGCCAGCTGCGCCAGGCCTGCCGGCAGGCCCTACCGGTCGAGCGCGCCTACTACCTGGTGGCGCCGGAACGGGTCACCGAAAAACCGGTACTGCGTCTTTTTCGAAGCTGGCTCGTGGACCGGGCAGCGAGCGCCAACGTGCAGGCCTGAAGCAGGGCTCGCGAAACAGTGGCCCTGTGCGATCCAATCGCGGATAATTGCGTCCTGCAACCATTCCCCTGGCTACAGCAATTTTGCGATGCGCTCCGGATAAGGACACCATGATGGCCACATCGGGCAAGAACGAGACCCTTGGATTTCCGACCCTCAAGTGGGAAGAAGAAGAGATGGCAACGCGGCCGATGCCGCTGCATGAATTGCCACGTCAGGTCGGCATCGACAACGCCATGGCGATTGTCGCCAAACACCACGAACGCATCGCCAAAGCGATCACGATCTTCTGGGGTTCGCGCGATTGCGTCGAGTACATCCAGA
>JAYUQC010000057.1:0-15210 GCA_043759735.1 Rhodoferax sp. | reverse complement strand
GAAACGCGCCATGCATGTGCGCAACTGCTCGAGTCCGCGCCGGATCCAGGTCTTGACGGTGCCCAGCGGCAGGCTCAACTGCACTGCCAGTTCACTGTGGCTGAGGTCCCGCAGATAGGCCAGGCTGACCACCTCGCGTTGCCGGGATTCGAGCCGCGTCAGGCACTGGTGCAGTGCGCGCGCCAATTGGCTCGCCTGTGTGTTGTCCATCGGACCGGGTCCCTCGGCCGCAAGTGATTGCTCCATCGGTTCGTCCAGCGTATCGGTGAGCTGGGTCCGCTCGGCGCTGCGCCTGCGCAGGAAGTCCAGGCCCCGGCTACGCACGATCAGACCCATCCAGGCCATCGGCGGGCTGAGGTGCCCGCGGTAATCGCCGGCATTGCGCCACACTTGCAGGAACGACTCCTGTAGCACATCCTGCGCCCACGCGCGGTTGCCGACAACGCGGATCGACAAGCCGTACAGGCGGGCTGCGGTCTGGTCATACAGGATCTTGAATGCAGCCTCATCACGCGCAGCGATACGGTCGATGAGGATTGCGAGCGTGTCGTCGGCGGTGGTCGGTGTCATCGGGGCATTTTCTCCGGAAACCGGATGTCGTGGTGCCGGGTAGCTGTGGGGCATGTGATGGGTATACGCAGGCGATCGGCACCCGGATGTGACAAGACCCGACGCAGGCCGGGTCTTGTGCATTAGTTGGCAGGTCAACCCAGGCGGATCGGCACAAAGATCGTGTCACCGTCACGCTGGATCAGCAGTGTGCAAAGCCCTGTTGCAGAGGCGCGCTGACGCCACCGGCAGTTGCCCGTCAGGGGGCGTCGATGCCGATCAGCGCGGCCAGCGCAGCTGTTTCCATCGATCCGCCGCGGGTCACCATCTGGCCGGTGCGTACATTCTTCACGACCGTGAACGGCACGCCTTCGAGCCCCAGGTTGTTGAACAGCGCGGTGTTCGCCGCAACCGCCTGCTTCGCCTCCTCGGTCACGCTGGACGACGCCCCGATGCCTCCCTGCTTGGCCAGCAGCGAGGTCTCGTGTTCGGTCATGGCCTGCGCCGGGTCGGCCGCGGACAGCAGCGTCGCGCCCTGCGCAGAACTGGTGGGATTGATCAGCCCGACCGGAATCCAGACGAACCGCACCTTCTTGTGCAGCGGCAGCGATGCATTCCACAGGTAGCCGCAGTGCGGGCACTGGGGATCGAAGAACACGTAGGCGACCATCGCGCTCATCATGGAGCCGACCGCGAATCCCTTGCCTTCGTTGGCCACGATATCCAGCGACACGGTGCGCCGGGGCTTGTCGCCCGCGGCGTTGGACGATACGGACGATGCGGTTGTCGAGGCCGGCTTGTCGTCGGTCTTCGAGCAGCCGACGAGGCTCAGCAGCGCGCTCGACAGGCCGGCGAGCAGGAAATGCTTGCGATTGATGGAGGCTGGGTGTTGCATGGTCATGGTGTTGTAGTTCAGACGTAAGAGGGTGATCGGTGCGAAAAGTTTCTCAACCCAGGCGCTGGCGATGCCGTTCGACCTGGGCGAGGACCTGTGCCGGTGCGGTACCGCCCACGGTATTGCGCGCCTCCAGCGATCCACGCAGGCTCAAGACCGGGTAGACATCCTGTTCGATCCGGGAGTTGAAACCCTGCAGCTCCGCCAACGACAAGTCGGACAGGCCGACCCCTTTGGCGATGGCCGATTTGACCGCATGGGCCACGGTTTCATGCGCATCACGAAAGGGCAGGCCCTTGCGGGTCAGGTAGTCGGCCAGGTCAGTGGCGGTGGCATGCCCCCTGCTGGCGGCACTCTCCATGGCCTGCGTGCGCACCCGGATCCCTTGAACCATCTCGGCGAAGATGCGCAGCGTGTCCTTGAGGGTGTCCACGGTATCGAACAGGGGTTCCTTGTCTTCCTGGTTGTCCTTGTTGTAGGCCAGTGGCTGGCCCTTCATCAGTGTGATCAAAGCCATCAGGTGGCCGACGACGCGGCCGGTCTTGCCGCGCGCCAGTTCCGGCACATCCGGGTTCTTCTTCTGCGGCATGATCGAACTGCCGGTGCAGAAGCGATCGGCGATGTCGATGAAGCCAAAGCTCTGGCTCATCCACAACACCAGTTCTTCGCTCAGGCGGCTGAAATGCACCATGCACAGGCTCGCCGCCGCGGTGAACTCGATCGCAAAGTCGCGGTCGCTGACCGCATCCAGGCTGTTCTCGCAGACGCCCTCCATGCCCAGCGCCGCGGCGACCCGATGCCGGTCCAGTGGGTAGCTGGTGCCCGCCAGCGCGGCAGCGCCCAGTGGCAGCCGGTTGACCCGGCGCCGCAGGTCGGACATGCGTTCGGCATCGCGGGCGAACATCTCGACATAGGCCAGCATATGGTGGCCGAATGACACCGGCTGCGCTACCTGCAGGTGGGTGAATCCGGGCAGGATGGTGTCGGCATTCTTCTGCGCCAGTTCGACCAATGCTTTTTGCAGCAGCACCAGCAAGTCCGCGATCGCGTCGATTTCTTCGCGCAGCCACAGCCGTACGTCGGTGGCCACCTGGTCGTTGCGCGAACGTCCGGTGTGCAGGCGCTTGCCGGCGTCACCCGCCAGCTGGGTCAGCCGGGCCTCGATGTTGAGGTGCACGTCTTCCAGGTCGAGCTTCCAGTCGAACGCTCCAGCCTCGATCTCGGCCCGAATGGTCTGCATGCCGGCGACGATGGCAGCATGGTCCTGCTGGCTGATGATGCCCTGGTGGCAGAGCATCTCGGCATGTGCCAGCGAACCTGCAATATCGACCCGCCACAACCGCTGGTCGAAAAAGACACTCGAGGTATAGCGCTTGACCAGGTCGCTCATGGGCTCGGAAAAAAGCGCCGACCATGCTGCCGATTTGTTGTCGAGTTGGTTCTGGGACATGGATGAGGGGCGTGTGGAGCGCACGGGCCTGGCCCGGCGGGGGAAAGATCACCAATAATCGGGCATCACACCCGACCCAAGATGAAAGACACCGAGATTTTATCGACCTTTCACGAGCTCGATCCCGCCGCGGGCGCGCCGCGACCGGCGCGCGCCCTGGTGTTTGACGCGTGCCAGCTGGGTGTCGTGTTGCGAGCGGTGCTGTTTGTCGAAGTCGTGATGGCGGTGGGCGCCCTGTTCGGGGTGACGTCGGCATCTGACTGGGCGCTGCGTCTGGCTTTGCTGACGGGCGCCGCGTTGCCGTCGACCCTGCTCTGGCTGGTGGTTGCATGCGGCCTCAAGCATGGGCTGGCCCGGTTGCCAACCCGTGCGCAGGTGGCGGCCGGCGTGATATTGGGCGCCATCGCGGGGCTCTACGGTTGTGGCATGCTGGTGCTGGCGGGGCTGGTGGAACGGCCGCCGTGGGTGGCCTGCGCTGCAACCGGCGCGGCGATGTCGGCAACCCTGGTGGCAGCGCTGCTGATGCGTGCCCGTGCCCGCACACCGGCAGCCACGGCAGCTCGGCTGCAGGAACTGCAGTCGCGTATCCGGCCCCATTTCCTGTTCAATACGCTCAACACTGCGATCGCCCTGGTGCGGGCCGAACCAGCCAAGGCCGAGGCCATGCTGGAGGACCTGAGTGATTTATTTCGCCATGCGCTGGTGGACCAGGGTGAGTCGGTCACGCTGGCCGATGAACTCGAATTGGCGCGGCGCTACCTGGCCATCGAGCAGGTACGTTTTGGCGATCGCCTGCAACAGGAATGGGAGCTTGACCCGTCGGCTGGCCGCGCCTTGCTCCCACCGCTGCTATTGCAACCGCTGGTCGAGAATGCCGTGCGCCACGGCGTGGAACCCAGCGAAGCGGGCGCGACGGTGCGCGTGTCCACCCAGCGGCGCGGTTCGGTGGTGGTGATCAAGGTCACCAATACCGTGCCGGCGGGCAGCGGTGCGCCCGGTCACGGCGTGGCGCTGGACAACGTGCGCGATCGCCTGCACCTGCTGCACGACGTCGAGGCGCGCTTTCGCAGCGGCCTGGTCGACGGCGTCTACCAGGTTCGCATGGAGGTGCCAGTGTGAGCCGCCGGGCCGCTCCCAAGGCGAACTGCGCAGTGCGCAGCACGGAGCGTAGTCCAGTGAGCCGTCCACAGGAAGGTCAGGGAGGGAGGTGACTATGCAGCTGCGGGCATTGATCGTCGACGACGAATTACTGGCGCGTTCTCGCATGCGCACGCTACTCGAGCAATGCCCCGCGCCGGGCGTGCGGGTTGACGGCGAGGCCGCCAATGCGGCGCAGGCGCTGGCGTTGTTGGCGCGCCAGGTGTTTGATGTGGCGCTGCTGGACATCCATATGCCCGGCACCGACGGCATGGCGCTGGCCCATCGGATGGCCGGCACGCCGGGCGCTCCGGCCGTCATCTTCGTCACCGCGCATGCGGCACATGCGTTGCAGGCCTTTGATCTGGAGGCTGTCGACTATGTGACCAAACCGGTGCGGCTATCGCGGCTGACACTGGCGCTGCAAAAAGTCGAACGCCGCATGCAGGCTGTGGCGGCGCTGCAGCCCGACGCATCGGCCGGGTTCCTGACCGTGCAGGACCGTGGACGTACCGAGCGCGTTCCGATCTCCGAGGTCGTTTATCTGAAAGCGGAACTGAAGTACATCACGCTGCGAACCGCCGGCCGCAGCCTGATACTGGACGGCGCGCTGAGCGAAATCGAAGAGCGCCATGGTGCCCATTTCTTGCGTGTTCACCGCAATGCGCTGGTGGCCCGGCACCTGGTGCGCGCTCTGGAGAAGCACTACGACGATGAAGAAGGTGAAGGCTGGGCGGTGCGACTGCAGGGTGTCGACGAGGCGTTGGCGGTGTCGCGGCGGCAGTTGCCCGCCCTGCGCGAGTTGCTGAGCGCCCCGGCATAACCGCGGCACGCTGGCGCACCAGTTGGTGCCGTTTACGTCTGTGACGGTCACCAGCGTGTCCGCCGTGCACGAGCAGATTGGCGCACTGTCGTGTTGGCAGGGCCCCGTTGAAATCGACGCGCTCGATGGCGGCATGACCAATCGCAACTTCCAGGTTGTCGACCGTGCCGCGCGCTACGTCGTGCGCATCGGCCAGGATCTCCCGGCGCATGGCATCGTGCGCTGGCATGAATGCCCGTCGTGAAACGGCGGACGCGAAGAACTACCCGGTATTGCGCAAACCCGCGGCAATCCCATTGATGGAAATGTGTATGCCGCGGCGCAGCCGTTCGTCGACGTTTCCGGCCCGATAGCGCCGTATCAGCTCGACCTGCAAATGGTGCAGCGGGTCGATGTAGGGAAACCGATGCCGGATCGAGCGCTGTAGCGCTGCGTTGTTGGCCAGCCGGTGCTTGTCGCCGGTGATTTGCGCCAGCGCCTCGGAGGTAAGGTGCCACTCGGCCTCGATCGTTCCCAGGATCTTCTTGCGCAGACGGGCATTGCCGACCAGTTCCGCGTAGCGCGAAGCGAGCGCCAGGTCGCTCTTGGCCATGACCATGTCCATATTGGACAGCAGGGCGCGGAAGAATGGCCAGTCGCGCTCCATTTTTTGCAGCAACGCCATGCGCTCCTTGCGTGACGCCGGGCCGTCTGCATGCAGGAAGGCATGGATTGCGGAGCCGAATCCATACCAGCCCGGTAGCGTCAGCCGGCATTGGCCCCAGCTGAAACTCCAGGGTATGGCGCGCAGGTCTTCGATCGCTTGTGAGGGCTTGCGCGACGCAGGCCTGGAGCCGATATGCAGTTCGGTGATTTCGCGAATCGGCGTAGCGCCAAAGAAGTACTCGGTGAAACCCGGAGTCTGATAGACCAGCTTGCGGTAGGCGGCTATGCTTGCGTCGGACAGCTGGGCGGCGGTGCGCAGGAACTGCTTGCTGACCGGCTTGGCAGCCGGCAGCAGCGTCGCCTCCAGCGTTGCGGCCACCAGCGTCTCGAGGTTGCGTCGGCCGATCTCCGGATTGGCGTACTTGGAGCCGATCACTTCGCCCTGCTCGGTCAACCGGATCTGGCCGCGCACGGTACCGGGGGGTTGCGCAAGGATCGCCTGGTAGCTGGGGCCGCCGCCGCGGCCCACGGTACCGCCACGGCCATGGAACATGCGCAAACGGATCGGTGCGCCGCCGCCGCTGCGGTCGGCCAATTCGTCGAACAGTGCCACCAGCGCCACCTCGGCCAGATACAGTTCCCAGTTGCTGGTGAAGATGCCACCATCCTTGTTGCTGTCCGAGTAGCCCAGCATGATGTCCTGCTCTGCGCCACTGCGCCGGACCATGCCGTGCACACCCGGCAGGGCATAGAAATCGCGCATGATGGTGGCGGCGTTGCGCAGGTCCTCGATGGTCTCGAACAACGGCACCACGATCAGGTCGGTACACGCCTGTCGGTCCAGCGTGTCGTGCAACAGACCGGTTTCTTTTTGCAGCAGCAATACCTCCAGCAGGTCGCTGACGGTTTCGGTGTGGCTGATGATGTAGTGGCGCAGCGATTGCCGCCCAAAGCGCGACAACATGTCACGCGCGCAGGCGAAGATGGCCAGCTCGTCCTGTACCAGGCTGGAATAGGTGTGATCGGGCACGCGCAGCGGGCGCGCATCCGTCAGCAACCGCAGCAGCATTTCGCGCCTGGCGGATTCGTCCAGGCTGGCGTAGTCGGCCTCGATACGCGCCGCTGCCAGCAGCTCGGCGACCACCTCCAGGTGTTTGTCCGAACTCTGGCGCAAGTCCACCGTGGCCAGATGAAAACCGAACACCGCGACTGCCCGGATCAGCGGTCGCAGCCGATGCGCCACCAGCGCGCCGCCATGGTTCTCCATCAGCGAGGCCTCGATGGTGCGCAAATCCGCGCTCAGTTCCTGGGCGCTGGCATAGGGATTCTGCGGCGCCACCGCATGCCGTGCCGCATCGCCGCCCGTCAGCTCCTTGAGCGTGGCCGCCAGCCGCGCGTACATGCCGGTCAGCGCCAGACGATAGGGTTCGTCCTGGCGGTGCTCATTGGTATCGGGCGAACGCGCCGCAAGCTGTCGCATGCTGTCGGACACCTGCACCAGGATCGCCGAGACCGACAGTTCACCGCCCAGCAGGTGCAGCTCGGTCAGGTAGAAGCGCAGCGCCACTTCGGCCTGGCGTTTGAGCGCGTAGGCCAGGGTTTGCGCGCTCACATTGGGATTGCCGTCGCGGTCACCGCCGATCCAATGGCCCATGCGCAGGAAACTGTGGATGTCGCGCTGGCCCAGTTCACGCTCCAGGTCGCCGTACAACTTCGGGATTTCGCGCAGAAAAGTCGCTTCGTAATAACTCAGCGCGTTCTCGATCTCGTCGGCCACCGTGAGCTTGGTAAAGCGCAGCAGCCGGGTCTGCCACAGTTGCATCACACGGGCCTGGATGAGTGCCTCGTTGCGCGCCAGTTCACGCGGCGTCAGCGCGTCTTTTTGTGATTGCGCCGCCAGCGCATGCAGCCGGATCGTGTCGCGCGCCGCCAGCAACTGGGCGATGCCGCGCTCGGCATCCAGGATGCTCTTGCGCTGCACCTCGGTCGGATGCGCGGTCAGCACCGGCGACAGGTAGCTGCCTGCCAGCGTCTGGACAACGGTGGCCGGAGTGACGCCGGCCCAGCGCAGGCGCGCCAGTGCGACGTCGATGCTGCCTTCCTGGGTATCGCCGGCGCGCTCATGGACCGCGCGGCGCCGAATATGGTGCCGGTCCTCGGCCAGGTTGACCAGGTGGCTGAAATAGGTGAACGCACGGATCACGCTGACGGTCTGGTCGCCTGACAGGCCGATCAGCAGTTTTTTAAGCGACCGATCAGCCTCATGGTCGGCATGGCGCCGGAATGCGACCGACAGCTTGCGGATTTGTTCGATCAAGTCGAACGCCGCCTCGCCGTCCTGATCCCGGATTACATCACCCAGAATGCGGCCCAGCATGCGAATGTCCTCCACCAGCGGGCGTTCATTTTCGCGGGCGCGTCGGGTGGTTTCCGGGCTGGTTCGTGGGGTCATGGCGAGGGGCTTGGACACCCATGGATCATGGGTCGCCCATGCTAGCATCGCGTTCCCCTACCCGATTACCAACCGGTTACGACTGTGAACCCGATTTCGCGCGCGCCCATTGTCATTGCCACCCGCGAAAGCCGATTGGCGATGTGGCAGGCGCGCCATGTCCAACAGCGGCTTGAAGCGTTGGGACACCAGGTCCGATTGCTGGGCATGACCACGCGCGGCGACCAGATCCTGGATCGCTCGCTCAGCAAGGTCGGTGGCAAGGGGCTTTTTGTCAAGGAACTAGAGACCGCGCTGGAAGACGGACGGGCCGACATTGCCGTGCATTCGCTCAAGGACGTGCCGATGACCTTGCCCGACGGCTTCGCGCTGGCCTGCGTGATGGAGCGCGAGGATCCGCGCGATGCGCTGGTGTCCAACCGGGTTGGCAGCCTGGCTGAACTTGCGCCGGGAGCCGTGCTGGGTACGTCGAGCCTGCGCCGGGTCGTGCTGTTGCGCGACAGCCTGGCGCAACTGGGGCGTGAAGACGTGCGCATCGCGCCCTTGCGTGGCAACCTGGATACCCGATTGCGCAAACTTGACGAAGGCGGTTTTGACGCCATCGTGCTCGCGGCAGCAGGGCTCAAGCGTCTGGACCTCGCCGCGCGCATCCGGCTCGCATTCGAACCGGACCAGATGCTGCCGGCGGCGGGGCAGGGCGCGCTGGGCGTCGAGGTGCGCGCGGGCCGGCAGGATCTGTTGGAGGCCCTGTTGCCGCTGGCCCACCAGCCGACCTGGCTGGCGGTCGCGGCCGAGCGCGAGGTCAGCCGAGCCATGGGTGGCAGTTGCTCGATGCCGCTGGCCGCCCATGCCGTCTGGCTCGGCCCGCAATTGCGGCTCGAGGCGGCGTGGGGCGAGGTGTGCGACGAGTCGGCTGCGCCGCTGGCCGCTCCCTTGGTTCGCGCGTCGGGGCACAGGCTGGTGACCAACCAGGCCGAGGCCGTGGCCCTGGGGCGGCAGGTGGCGCAGCAGCTGCGCGCCGGCGGTGCGCGGGTCGCCGAACCGGCAAGCTGAGACAGGCGCGGTTGGCTCCATGCGCGTGATCGTGACCCGCCCGGAACCGGACGCCCGACGTTGGGTCCAGAGCCTGGCGCAACTCGGCATCGACGCGCTGGCGCTGCCATTGATCCAGATTCGACCGGTTTCCGACGCAGGCGCTGTGCATGCGGCCTGGTGCGCGGCCGACCAGTCGCAGGCGTTGATGTTCGTCAGCGCAGCCGCGGTGGAGCATTTCTTTGCGGCCCGACCGCGGGACAGCGACAGCTGGGCCCTCGGCAGCGGCCCGCGGTTGTGGGCGACCGGGCCGGGAACGGTAGCGGCCCTGCTGCGCCAGGGTTTGGAGCCGGCGCGGATCGATGCGCCCGCCGGGAATGGTGGCCAATTCGATTCGGAAGCGTTGTGGAAGGTCGTGGCAGTGCAGGTGCGGCCCGGCTGGCGCGTGCTGGTGGTTCGTGGAGCGGAGCACGATGTGACGCCGCCGCAGCCGACTTTGTCCGCACGATCGCCAGCTGAGGCCAGGGGAAACGGACGCGACTGGCTGGCCGGCCATCTGGTGCAGGCGGGTGCGCAAGTCCGGTTCGTGGTCGCCTACTGGCGCGCCGCGCCGCCAGCGCAGTCCGTGGTGCAGGTACTCGCCGACTGCGGCGCGCACGACGATGTGCTCTGGCTGTTCACCAGCGCACAGGCCATTGCGAACCTGCGCTCAATCCTGCCAGTTGCCGATTGGACCCATTCCCGGGCCCTGGCAACGCATCCACGGATTGCCGCCGCGGCGCGTGCCGCGGGCTTTGGTGTTGTGTCGGAATCACGACCTGCGCTGCCCGACATAGCGGCCTCGATAAAATCAATCGAATGAAGGACAACGCGTCAACCCCATCCACGTCAGATTCGGTTGACGCGGCGGGGCCGGTGTCAGACGGTTCGATGGATCCATCGGCGCCGGCTGCGCAGGTCGACAAACCCGTGCCGGCGGGCGCGGCGGCCTCGCCATTGGCCGAGTCGGCCCCTGCGACGGTCCATCTGGGTGCGTCGCCCTTGTCGGTATTGGCGCTGGTAATGGGTGTGGCGGCTCTGGTGGTCAGCGTGCTGGTGTGGCAGCGCCTGTCGGCGATGCAGGAACCGCTGGCACGCCAAAGCGGTGATGCGACCCTGGATGCGGCGCAAGCAAGGGCCAGCGCCAAGGCGGCGCAGGAACTCGTGCGCGAAACTGCGGCCCGGCTGGCGGTGGCGGAGGTGCGATTGGGCGAGGTGGCGCTGCAGCGTACCCAACTTGAAGAACTGATCCAGAGTCTGTCGCGCTCGCGCGATGAAAACCTGGTGGTCGACATCGAGTCCGCACTGCGCCTGGCCCAGCAGCAGGCACAGCTGACGGGCAGCGTGCAGCCGCTGGTGGCCGCGTTGCGCAGTGCCGAGCAGCGCGTCGCGCGGGCGGCCCAGCCCGGCCTGGCGCAATTGCAGCGCGCGCTGGCACGGGATATCAACCGCATCACGTCTGCCACGGTAACCGACACGCCCGGCCTGCTGGCGCGCATCGACGAGCTGTTGCGCCTGGCCGATGACTTGCCATTGGCCAATGCCGTGGCCGCGGTCAGTGCAACCGGCTCGCTCAAGCGCCAGGAGTCGGAGGCCGCGCCCAACTGGTGGCAGACGGTTTTGCATGTGGTCGGCGAGGAAGCCAGCAAGCTGCTGCGCATCAGTCGCATCGAGCAGCCCGAAGCGGCTCTGCTATCACCGGAACAGTCGTTTTTCGTGCGGGAGAATTTCAAGCTCAAATTGCTCAATGCGCGGCTTGGCCTGCTGGCCCGCCAGCTGGAATCATCGCGCGCCGACCTGGCGGCTGCGTCTACCTCGCTGTTTCGTTATTTTGATCCGGGTTCGCGCAAGACCCAGGCTGCCGCCGGGTTGCTGCAGCAGGTGCAGAGCCAGATGAAGACGACGGAGTTGCCGCGGGTCGACGAAACGCTGGCCGCGCTCGCGACGGCCGCCGCAGGGCGCTAGGCCAGGAGTCGCGATGCGGGTGTCTCTGTGGTTATTGGCGCTGTTTGGCGCTGCAGTTGCAGCGGCATTGTTTGCAGGCAGCAATCCCGGGTCGGTGACGGTTTTCTGGCCGCCATACCGGATCGACCTGTCGCTCAATCTGGTGCTGGTCGTGTTGCTGGCAACATTCTTGCTGGTGCATATTGCCATGCGGGCCTTGTCGGCCTTGTTCTCGATTCCACGTGAAGCACGGATGTGGCGCCAGCGCCAACGCGAGCGCAGCGTGCAGCTGTCGCTATTGGACGCCTATGCCCAGTTGATTGCCGGCCGGTTTGTCCGGGCCAAGAAGGCCGCCGAAACGGTGGTCGACCAGGTCGATCATCTCGCCGGCGGCGACGATAAGCTGGCCCATGCCGGCCAGCTTCGGTCGATTGCGCACCTGCTGGCCGCCGAGAGCGCGCACGCGCTGCAGGATCGGACTTCGCGCGAGGTCCATTACCGCGCCGCACTCGAGCAGGCCGCGCGTGGTTTGGCTCCCGAGGCCAGCGAGGGTGCACGGTTGCGGGCGGCCCGATGGGCACTGGATGACCATGACGCCGTGCTGGCACTGCAATACCTGGACGATCTGGGTCAGGGACCCGGACGTCGCACGCTGGCGTTGCGCATGCGGCTGAAGGCTTCGCGCATGGCAGGGCGCACGATCATGGCCCTGGAGGCGGCCCGCTTGCTGGCCAAGCACCATGCCTTGTCACAGACGGCGGCACGTGGCGTATTGCAGGGACTGGCGATCGAACTGGTGCAGGCGGCACATGACCCTGCGCAGCTGGTGCAGGCCTGGCACAGACTCGAAGCCGTGGAAAGAACCTTGCCTGATGTTGCAAACGCGGCGGCGCGTCGCATGTTGGTCGTGGGTGGAGATCCGGTCGTGTGTCGGCAATGGTTGTTGCCGGTGTGGGAGCAGATGCTGACCCAGCCGGGCGGCATGGGTCAGCAGCAGTGTGTCGACCTGGTGCGGGCACTGGAACTCAGTTTTGCGAACGACCAGGATGCGCTGGAGGACGACTGGCTGACGCGCATCGAGTCGGCCCAGCTCAGCCATCCGGGTGACGCAGTGCTGCAGTATCTGGCTGGCGTTACCTGCATGCGTTTGCAGCTCTGGGGCAAGGCACGGCAGCTACTGCAACAGGCACTGGTGCGCCTGCAGGATACTGGTCTGCGCCGCGATGCGTGGCGCCTATTGGCAGAACTGGCGCTGCGCCACGGCGATACCGAGGCCGCAACCGAAGCCTGGCGCAACGCAGCCCAGGCCTGAACCGGCTACTGAGTTTGACGCGCCACCGGCAGGTTGACCTCGGGCAACGTACCGGTGGCCACGGCTAGCTGGCCGATTGCTCGAACGGCAAACTCATGTTGCGCAGGTCGCGCCGGGTTTCCACCAACACCAGGGGACCTTCGTCCAGCACCGCGGCTGGCGCAGTTTCCCGTGGTACGTGAATGGGCGCCGGCTGCGCCGCGATCGCGGCTTGTGCAGCCTTGATCTTTTCGGCATCGGAGTTGACCCAGTTCAGTCCGCTGGACTGCGCGACCTGGGCCAGGTCGTCCACTGGCAACACGAATTGCTGAACCCTGGGCAGGCCCTGGGC
This sequence comes from Rhodoferax sp., assembly GCA_043759735.1. Lineage (GTDB taxonomy): Bacteria > Pseudomonadota > Gammaproteobacteria > Burkholderiales > Burkholderiaceae_C > CAISIP01. The sequence continues at coordinate 2,601 of JAYUQC010000057.1, read as the reverse complement.
CGCAGATGCGTCGATCGCGGCCGGCGTAGCAGCCGTCACGGCGGCAACATCGGGCAGGGAAACCACCGCCACCGCTGGCGGTGGCGCCGGGTTCTGTGCGGTATCGGACTGCGCCGCTGTTGCGAAGCCCTCCAGGGCCGGCTGAACGCCCTGCTGCGGCTCGCCTGTGCGGTCGTCGCGGTGACCCCGGCCGTTGCCCCGGTCGCCACGTGATCCACCGTCACGACCACTGCGGTTGCGCGATCGAGTGTCACGGCTCTCCTGGCTGTCCGCCCGTTCCGGCGTGAAACCGCCTGCGACAGGGTCGGCCGATGGTGCCGAAGGCGTGCCACCTTCTTCACCATGCAGCGTGGATGGCTGGGCGCCATTTCCCATGTCGGGCGCACTGGCGTCGCCATCGACCATACTGGCGGGCGTGTTGCTGCGCTCACCCCGTGGACGGCGATCGCGCGAGCGCTCGCCGCGCCCTTCGCGGGCCTCTCGCCGCTGGCCGCCGGCATTGTCTGGGTCTGACGGCGGCTGCGCGGTGTTGCTGTCGCGACTCTCCGCATCCTGTGGTGCGCGCTCGGTCGGCGGGTTGCGTTCAGCGTCCCGGTTGCGTTCGCCGCGCTCGCCCCGTCCACCGCGATCTCCGCGGCCACTACGCGGCGGCCGATCGGCGCGCTGTTCGTTACGGTTCACGTCGTCGGCTGCGCCCGGTTGACCCAGTTGCGCCCCGGCGTCGGTTCCTGCCGCCACGCCATTGGCGTCGCTGCGTTCGCGTTGTCCCTGGGTCGACCGTTCGCCCCGTCCACCGCGTCCACCGCGTCCACCGCGCGAGCGTCCTTCGCCTCTGCCTTCACCCCGGCCTTCGCCGCGGCCCTCCGTACGAGCGCCGTCGCGGCCTTCCGGCCGGCGCCCGTCACGGCTTGGTCGTCCGTCCTGGCGTGGCTCCTTCTTGACTTCCTGCACGCTGGGTGTGGCGACCGGCGCGGCCGCCGGTGCCGCAAACAGGCTCTTGATCCACCCCAGGAATCCGCGCTCGGCGCTGGCGCTGGCGACCGGCTGGACCGGTGCCGCGGGTTGGGCTTGCGCCGGTGCCGCCACGGGAACGGCCGCTTGCGGTTTGGGTGGGGCGACCGGCGCCGGTGCATCCGGCAGTACACCCTTGATCACCGGTGTCTGTCGGTTGGTCGGCTCCTGCGCCCTGCGCGTGACGGCGGTCGGGTCCTCGACCTCGTCCGCCATCTTGTAGGTGGCCTCGATATTGTCCAGGCGGGGATCGTCGTGCTTCAGGCGCGAAAGCTTGTAGTTGGGCGTCTCCAGCGCCTTGTTGGGCACCAGCAGCACGTTGATGCGCTGCTTGAGTTCGATCTTGGTGATTTCGGTGCGTTTTTCGTTGAGCAGGAAGGATGCGACATCCACCGGCACCTGGCACAGCACCGAAGCGGTGTTGTCCTTCAGCGATTCCTCCTGGATGATGCGCAGGATCTGCATCGCCGAACTTTCGGTATCGCGGATATGGCCGGATCCTCCGCACCGCGGGCAGGGAATCGACGCGCCTTCGCTCAGTGCAGGGCGCAGGCGCTGGCGGCTCATCTCCATCAGGCCGAACTTGCTGATCGAACCGAACTGCACACGCGCACGGTCCTGTCGCAAGGCGTCGCGCAGCCGGTTTTCGACTTCGCGCCGGTTGCGGCTTTCCTCCATGTCGATGAAGTCGATCACGATCAGGCCACCAAGATCGCGCAGGCGCATCTGGCGCGCGACTTCGTCGGCCGCTTCCAGGTTGGTGCGGGTCGCGGTTTCCTCGATGTCGCCGCCGCGGATGGCGCGTGCCGAGTTGACGTCGACCGAGACCAATGCTTCGGTGTGGTCGATGACGATCGCGCCGCCGCTGGGCAACTGGACCATGCGGGCATAGGCGGATTCGATCTGGTGTTCGATCTGGAAACGCGAGAACAGCGGTGCGTCGTCGCGGTAGCGCTTGACGCGGGCCGCGTGTTCCGGCATGACATGCGCCATGAACTGCTGGGCCTGGTCGTACACGTCATCGGTGTCGATCAGGATGTCGCCGATGTCTGAGTTGAAATAGTCGCGGATGGCGCGTATCACCAGGCTGGACTCCTGGTAGATCAGGAAAGCGCCCTTGCCACCCTTGGCTGCGCCGTCGATGGCGGCCCAGAGCTTGAGCAGGTAGTTCAAGTCCCATTGCAGCTCGGGCGCATTGCGGCCAATGCCGGCGGTGCGGGCGATGATGCTCATGCCATTGGGGTATTCCAGCTGGTCTAAAGCTTCTTTCAAGTCAGCGCGATCTTCGCCCTCAATGCGGCGCGATACGCCGCCGCCGCGTGGGTTGTTCGGCATCAGCACGACATAGCGACCCGCGAGAGACACAAACGTGGTCAACGCCGCGCCCTTGTTGCCGCGCTCTTCTTTTTCGACCTGCACCAGCAGTTGCTGGCCTTCTTTGATGGCATCCTGGATGCGCGCTTGGCTCACCGAAACGCCAGCAGAGAAGTACGATTTTGAGATTTCTTTGAACGGCAAAAAGCCATGGCGATCCTCGCCGTAGTCCACAAAGCAAGCTTCCAGCGACGGTTCAACGCGCGTCACGATGGC
>JAYUQC010000056.1:0-15227 GCA_043759735.1 Rhodoferax sp. | reverse complement strand
CGACCACATGCAGGGGTATCACCTCGTCGACGAAGCCGTTGTCGTCCTTGTCGCTGCGAAAGTGGAGTTTGCCGATCGACATGGTGTAGTGGCCGGCGGCGCGCAGGCGGTGGGCCCAGCTGCGTATGCCGCCATCATAGGGATGGGCGTTGTCCCAGCAGCCGTTGTCCGCGACATGGGTGCCGGTGTGCAGGCTGGCGCGCGCCGGCACGCAGATCGGGCAATTGGTATACGCGGCGTCGAAGCGCGTTCCCCGCTCTGCCAGTTGGTCCAGGTGGGGTGTCTTGATGAACGGGTGGCCATAACAGCCGGTGACGTCCCGCGTGTGTTCATCCGACAGGATGAAGAGCATATTGGTGGCTTGGGTGGACAAGGTCACTCTTTCAAAAGTATGGAGGGAAATGGGCGAACGCAGCCCGCGGATGCCGGCATGCCTCAGGCGCGCTGATCAGCATCTTGCGTCGAAGGCAGGCGCGATACGAACGGACCACCTGCCGGCTGCCGGCTGCGCGGCGGGAAACCGTCCTCGAGCGGCGGCGTGATGGCCGCCACCCGTTGTTCATGCGCCGTGATGGCCGGCAAGCCCTCCAGCACCGAGAAGCTGCTGCGATACGTTTTGGATTCGTCATGCGCGAGTTCCATCACCTCGCCATTGTTCTGTGCATCGGCGCGTGAACCCCAATGCGACGTGGCCGGCTCGATGCCCAAGCCGTACACGCCGTCACCCAGTGCCTGCCATTGCTGCAGGCAACGAAAGGCCCGCGCTTCGAAGGTAACCACGAAGCCCAGCCCCAGGCGGTGGTTCAGCAGCGCTACTGGCACGTGTCCATCGGCGTCGGCCTCGAAGGCATGGTCCAGCACCTGTTGCACAAACCGCGGGCGCGGGCCGGATTGCACACGGTAGTCGGCCTGCTGCACGTCGCGTGGCATGTTCGCAGCCAGCGTGCCCGTGATGGGGGCGCAGAACCGCGCGCCTTCGTCCAGCAGCGGCCAGCCCAGATTGATGTGGTAGAGCAGCATGTGCGGCGTGCGTGCGAAGCCGTGGTTGCGCACGGTGTCGGTGAAATGCACCTGCGAGCTTCCCACCGCCACTTCGATGCGCCGTGTCAGACTCAGATGCTCTCCCATCACCTGCACCTGGTGCACGGTGCCTTCGCACCACAACACTGCATCGTCGCCGTCCCAGCGCAATCCGTAACCGCCGAGTTGCGCCGGTTGCAGCGCGCCGCGCCCGTGCATCGGGTAGTCGATCTCCTGGCGCAAGGGCAGATCGAAGTGGCCGGCCGGCCCCCGGTCGGGCTGGCGGATATGGTCCAGACCGCAGGTGCACATCAGTCCCGAGAAGCCGCGCATGAAACCGTTGCCGCCGTCACCCATGGGATCGAGCAGGCTCGGGTGGCGAAAGCCGGTACCGGATTGCCAGGCAAACGCAATCCCCTTGAAGTCAAAGCTGCCGAAGTCCATGCTGCGGTCGACCAGTACCGTGAAGCTCAAGCCGCTGCCGGACTTGAACGCGAGCACGCGCAGCCCGCGCTCAGGGCCGTCCTGCAGTTCATACAGTTCGACGCCGAGAACCTGCCGAAAATCGCCGATCCTGCGGCGCAACTCGGTTTTGCTCAGCTGGTTTCCAAACAGCAAAGGCATCTTATTTCAGCGCTCCGGTGGTCAGGCCCTTGACGATGTAGCGTTGTCCCAGCAGCAGGAACAACAGTGCAGGAATCAGGGACAGCGCCGCCGTGGCCGCCATTTCACCGTACTTGATCTCGTAGCCCTGGGCAAACTTGGCAATCGCCACCGGCACCGTGGCGGTTTGCTTGGCGGTCATGTTCAGGGCCACGGCAAATTCGTTCCAGCTGAAGATGAACATCAGGATGCCCGTGGCCGCAAGCCCCGGCGCGACCAGCGGCACGACGATCTTCCAGATCATGTAGGGTGTCGAGCAGCCGTCGATGCGCGCGGCCTCCTCCAGTTCGATCGGCACTTCGCGGATGAAGTTGACCATCAGCCACAATGCCATGGGCAGGTGCAGCGCGACATGGGCCAGCACCATGCCGGTATACGAATTGTCCAGGCCCAGTTGCCGGTACAGCGGGAACCAGGCAGCCACCAGGGTGATGGGCGGAATCATGTGGAAGATGACCGACCAGCCCAGCAGCGTGTGGATGATCCAGCGCGGTGTCTCCATGCGCTCCATCGCATAGCCGCCCAGCGTTGCCGCGAACAGGATCAGCAGTGTGCTCGCCGACGCGATCACGAAGCTGTTGACGGTGTTGGAGAAGAATTCGGTGGTCTTGGAGAACAGCACTTCCCGGAAGCTGTCCAGATTGGGGGAGAAGAAGATCTCGCCCTGCAACAGCGAAATCTGGGTCTTGAAGCCGGCCGCAATGATCCACACGAAGGGCACCAGCACGAGAACGGCGACCAGGACCAGAAACAGGTGCTCGACGCTCAGGCGCTCGATCAGGCGCGACTTCATGTTGCCCGCCCCTGGAACCGCGATGCAGTGAACGCCAGTACCAGCATCAGTGCGATCAGGAACAGCACCGCCACCGACATGGCGGACCCGTAACCCATCTGGTCCTGCGTGAAGAAGGTGCGGTAGATGGTATAGCTGATGACCTCGGTCGATGAACCCGGGCCACCGCCCGTGAGCAGGTAGATTTCGTCGAACACCTTGAGCGAGGTCATGAAACGGAACAGGAAGGTCACCATGATCACGGGCATCATGATGGGCAGGTAGATGTGGCGCAATTCGGCCCAGGCGCTGGCGCCATCGACCAGGGCTGCCTCGTGCAGCTCCTGCGGCAACGATTCGAAACCCGCCAGCAGGAGCAGGAAACAGAACGGGGTCCAGTGCCAGATGTCGACCACGATCACCGAGGGCAGCGCCAGGCTCGTCGTACCGAGCCAGTCCACCGGCAGGAAGCCGAAGACGCCGATGAAACCGTTGACCAGCCCGAAGTCGTAGTTGAGCATCAGCTTCCAGATGGCGCCGATCAGGATACCGGGCACCAGAATCGGCAGGATGAAGATCGTGCGGTACAACACCCGCCCCCGGCTGATGCGGCTGACCGCCCAGGCCAGGAAGAAGGCAGCCACGATTTGTATGCTCACGGCAACGATGGAAAACACCAGCGTGTTGTAAAGGCCGGTGTGCAGCAAGCCGTCACCACCCAGGCGCAGATAGTGGGAGATCCCCACGAACTCCCAGCTCGCGCTGCCGTCCTGCCAGCGAATCTCGTGCAGGCTCATGACGATCAGGTTCACCACCGGCAGCAGTGACAGCAGCAGGAAGACGCCCAGCGAGGGCGTCAGCGCAACGCGGCGCCAGGCCACTTCGGATACCGCAGCGGCCTGGATCATGCGCGGACCATGGTGCACCGCGCCCTGTGAGCGCCTCCAACCCTGGCTTCGCCAGGCCCCCCGAGGGGGTGCCAGAAAACTTGGGAGCGGCCCGGCGTTTTCTCATGAGCGCTACTGCGGATCATGCCAGTGGCTGGATCTTGGCCGTCTTGTAACCCGCGCGTTGCAATATGGCGAATGACTCGTCGGCGATCATGTTGAGGGCCTTTGCGGTGGTCAGTTCGCCTATCACCGCCTGGTTCAGACGCAGTTCCAGCACATCGCCGATCTGCGATCCCTCGGGAATGCTCCACATCAGGCGCGTGAACGGCGAACTCTCGGCCATGGCCTTCATCCAGCGGTTCTTCGGATCGCTCCACAGGGTCGCGTCGGACAACACGTCCTGGCGCACCGGGGGTGCGCCGGCCTCGAGGTATTTGATCTGCGCCCCGCGCGTCTGGAACCAGTTCAGGAATGCCAGCGCCGCCGTCTGGCGTGCCTTGGGAACGTTCTTCGGAATACCTCCGAGCCAATGGCCGAGCACCGGGGCGGACTTGCCATTGGCCGAACGCGGGGCCTTGGCGGCATTCATCTTGCCGACGACGGCGGACTTGGTGGGGTCGTCCATCTGCGACCAGGCGGCGATCACGAGCATGGCGTGCGCGGCCTTGCCGGTCACCAGGTTCTGGATGATCTGGGCCTGGGCCAGGCCGCCGGTCTGCGGGTGTCCGGCCTCTTTGGCCATGCGGATATAGAAATCCAGCGCCGCCTTGGATTCGGGGCTGTTGATGGTGATCGTGAAGTCGCCCTTGGCCTCGTCCCGGAACAGGCTGCCATTGAAACTGTAGAGGTAGGGCCACCAGTCGTAGGACACATCGTTGGGCGCGCCGCGCGCGCCGCGCTGCACGATGCCGTAGATCTGCGGCGGGTTATGCAGCTTCTTGGCGTTGGCCAGCAGTTCGTCCCATGTTTCGGGCACCTTGAGTTTGTGCTGTTCGTACAGGTCCGCGCGGTACATCAGCAGCGGGATATTGCCGTTGATGGGGACCGACATCAGCTTGCCGGCCGGATCGTGCGACTTGGTGGCCTCGTTCCAGTAGACGGTGTTGTCGTACCGGATCATTTGCGGGTCGAGCTTGAATCCGGGGTCGATCTCGTTGATGGGGGTCAGAAAGCCGCCATGGTAGAGCTCCTGGTAATACAGGCCGTTCATGATCAACAGGTCGAACAGTCCGTCCTTGGCGCGCACCGATGCGCGCTGCTTCTCCAGACTTCCGGCAAATGGATTGACGTCCAGATTGACCTTGTTGCCGGTCTCCGCCTCATAGGCCTCGACCACCTTGCGAAAACCGTTGAACCAGGGTGAGTTGTTGATCACGATGGTGAAAGGCGTTTGTTTGGCGGTCTGCGCAAGGGCTGCCGGAGACCAGGCCATGGCCCCCAATGCGCCTGCCGAGACTGCACCCAATGACAAATCCCGGCGCGTGATTCCTTGACTCATGTTGCTCTCCTCTGGTTGTTGAACAGCGAACCATCGATGGTTACGACACATGCTGACATCGGCTCACGCAAACGATATGCCGGTTCGCGCTCGCGTGGCCTAGGCAAAACCCGCGCTGCAGGTTTCACGTGGCACCGAGCGCCACGGCATTGCTGTCGTTCGCGTCCAGCGACGCGGCCGAGGCGAATGCTGCCTGAATGATCTCGACCGACAGCAGGGCGTCGGCGAAGCTGCACGCCACTGCCGTGCCCCGGTGCAGGGCCTCGAGAAAATTGGTGGTGAGCCAGCCGGTGCCGGCTTGCGCCGCGGTATGTTCCCGTGTGCTGCCATCCGCCGCAATCCAGTGCAGGGCCCATCCAGTCGCCAGTGCCGCGGGCCGGCGCAGCTCGATCAGGCCGGCTTCACCAAAGATGCGGATCTCGTCCCACATGTGCAGGCCCTGGTCGATGCAGGCCATCTGGCATTCCAGGCCGTCAAACTCCAGATCGATGAAGCCGCCCTTGTCGACACCGCCGGGCAAGCCCGGTCGCAGCCGGCTGCGCACCCGGCGCGGCCTCTGGCCCAGCATCCATGGCACGATATCGGCCATGTGGGTGCCGCGTCCGGTGAAGGCGCCGCCTCCACCGAGCTCCTTTTGCAGGAACCAGCCGCCTGCCTCGTAACCCAGTTGCACGGTCTGCACCAGGCGAACAGCGCCCAACTGGCCGGATGCGATCACCTCCCTGGCGCGCAGGCAACCCGCGTCCAGGCGCCGGTTGAAGCCCACCGCGTTGAGCAACTTTCGCTCACGCGCCAACGCCACCAGGCGGCGCCCGTCGTCCAGGTCCATCACGAACGGCTTGTCCACCAGGGTGGCCCATCCCTTGTCGAGTGCAAAACCGATGTGCCGGGCGTGCAGGCCATGGGGTGTGGTGACCAGGGCTGCATCGGCAGCGGGCAACTGTTCCAGTCGATCCACCAGAACGGCGCCGGTCTGCTGCACGATCTCGTGCACTTGCGCTGCAGGATGGGGGTCGAATATCCCCACCAGTCGGGTGTGCGGGTCGGCCAGCAGGGTGGGCACGTGGTAACGCCTGGAAAAACCGCCGCAACCCAGCATGACGAGACGTTTCATGTCGATTCCTTCCGTGTGCCACCGTGGGCGTCCAGATTGCGGCGCAACAGGTTCAATAGGCGCGTCCAGACACGTTCGGCGGCAGCCTCGTGGTAACAGAAGCGTTCGGGGAACATGAAGCCGTGCAGGGCGCCCGCATGCCGTTCGAGCTGGTAGGGCAGGCCGCGCGCCTGCAGCGCCTGCTCCACCACCGCGGCATGGCTGTCCGGCGCGGCGGGATCATCCTGTGCCCAGGCGAAATAGGCTTCGGCCCGCATGTGCGCGATGCGCCGGTGTGGCGAGTCGTCCAGCTCCGTCACCAGGCGTCCGCCGTGCAGGGACGCCATGGCCTGGAATTGCTCCGGGAATGCGGCGGCGGCGGCAATGGCATGCCGCCCGCCCATGCAATACCCGATCACCGCAGCCGGAAAACGGATGAATGGGTTGCCCCGCGCATGGGTAAGAACCGCAGCGCAATCGGAAACCGTCATCTCCATCGACAGCTTGTCGTTAAGCCGCACCATGGCCGGATCCAGTTGGCCGCTCGCCAGGGGCGCCGCATCGAAACTGGGCCCGCCGTCGCGGTAGAACAGGTTCGGCAGGTAGACGGCATACCCCGCGCCGGCAAAACGTCGGCACATGGCACGCAGTTCTTCGCGAATCCCCAGCGCATCCATGTACAGGAGCACGAGCGGAAACGGCCCCGGTGAGTCCGGATGAACAATCCAGGTGGGCATTTGCCCGTCCCGGGTCGCAAGCGCGAAGCTGGCTTCCATCACATGGACATTGGCTGCATTCAGGCCATCCCGATCTGTGGCAACGGCGCGCAGGCATCGTTGGGTCGGCTCGCCACCATGTCCAGCAATGATCTTTGCTGCTGCTTGTAGGCGGGATCACCGAAGCGGTTGACCATCTCGTCGGGATCGTCTTGCAGGTCGTAGAGTTCGCCGGCGCCGCTGTTCTCTTCAACGGTGAGCTTGAGCGTCTCGGTGCGGACGGTTCGCAGCGCAAGATCGACACCACAGCGCGATGCGCGCAGATCCCACTCCGACAACGCAAAGTCGCGCGACGCGGTGTCGGTCTCGATCAACGGGCGCAAACTGGCGCTGTGTACCTGCGCGGGCAAGGTGGTGCCGGCGTAGTCGCAGAAGGTTTGCGCCAGATCCATGGTGGACACCGGATCCCGGACCACCTTGCCGGCGGGAACGCCCGGGCCTTCGAACAACAAGCCGACACGCAACAGGCCCTCGTAGGCCATGGGCCCTTTGAGCAGCAGGCCGTGGTCGCCCAGCCAGTCGCCGTGGTCGGTGGAATAAGCGATCAGGGTGTTGCCCTGCAGGCCCAGGTCGCGCACGGCCAGTTTCAACCGCCCTACCTGGTGGTCGATCAGGGAGATCATGCCGTAGTAGTTGGCGATCAGGTCGCGCAACTGGCGTTCGGACTGGTGCGGCGTGCGCGATGATTTTTCGCGAAATTTGCGCAGGCGCTCGTTGGCCATCTTCGGCCGACCTTCCAGGCTGGCGCGGTGCCACCACGGGCGCTGGTCCAGGTCCAGCGCGCGGTGCCGGGGCAGGTCCACGTCATCGGGATCGTGCAATCGGCACCAGGGCTCCGGCGCGTCGAATGGGTGGTGCGGGTCGGGAAACGACGCCCAGACACAGAAGCGCTCGTCCCGGTGTGCGCGCATGTAGGCTATCGTGCGATCACCTATCCATGGCGAGTTGTGCCAGGCCAGTGGCAGCGCCGAGTTCCAGGTCTCGTGTGCATCGGTCACCGGAGGCAGGGCCTTTCGGTACAAGGCGGTGCGCTCCTCGCCCCGGCCGTCGGCGTGGTACCAGCGCTCATAGTGCTGGCCCAATGGAGGCAACATGGGCGGAAACATGTTGTGCCCCTCCAGCATCAGTTCGACATGCTCGAAGCCCATATAGGGGCCAAGCCAGTCGGCGCCGTACTGCGCACTGCTTTCGCGGCACTCGGGCGTGCCGGTCGGGCTGAAGGTGTGCGAGGTGTTGAAGTGCGCCTTGCCGATCAGCGCCGAGCGGTATCCGTGCCGGGACAACGTACCGGCAAATCCGGCGCGCCCGATGTCCTCTGGCAAATCGATGCCGTTGTCTGAAACGCCATGGGTGCGTGGCAGGAGTCCGGTCAGGATCGACGAACGCGAAGGCTGGCAGACCAGATTCGGTGTGATGCAGGATGAAAAACGCGTGCCATTGACCGCCATGTCATCCAGATGCGGTGTCTTGACGCGGCGTCCTTCGAAGCCATAACAGTCACCCCGCTGCTGGTCGGAGGTGATGAACAGAATGTTGTAGCCAGTCCCCGCATTGGGCATCCGTGAGCTCCGGTTAGTTACCTGCCAGCGCGACATCCGGGAAGCGGGCGAGGAACCGGCATCGCCGGTGTCCTGCGGTGCCATCCATGAAGCCGCACAAGGCTGTCTGTCCGGCGTATTCTAGAAATCCACCACTATTCTGCAACCGCGATCCGGATATATCAGCTATTCGCATGTGGAATGTCGGACTGCCGCGCCGGCCCCCCTTTACGGTGTGTCAATCCGCTTGCGATTTGCCGTCGCCTCGGTATCATCCGCCGATGGCAACACGGACCGACCCGGTACGCCTGGGACTGATCGGCGCGGGCTTCATAGCGGCGTATCACCTCGACGGCCTGCGTGCGGCCAGCGGCGCCGACGTGCGCATGATTGCCGGGCGCACGCCGGAGAAGACCGCCGCCCTGGCAGCCCGGTACGCGGTCGCGGCGACAACGACCGACTGGCGGGTACTGCTCGCGCGCGACGACATCGACGCCGTGGTGATCACGACCCCCGATGCAACCCACGCGCAGATCGCGATCGCGGCGGCGCGCGCGGGCAAGCACATCCTGCTGCAAAAGCCGATGGCGCGCACGGCGCAGGAGTGCCGCGCCATCATCGAGGCCGCGCGCGCCGCCGGGGTGCATCTGCAGGTCAGCTTCATGCATCGCCATTTCGAGGAGGTGGTGCTGGCGCGAAAGCTGATCGCCGAGGGCGCCATCGGACGGCCGTACACCCTGCGCATGCGCAACGCAACGCCGGGCCCGGACTGGGGCGGCTGGTTCTACAGCCGGGAGCGGGTGGGTGGCGGCGTTGTCATGCAGCTGGGCATCCACGGCATCGACCTGCTTCGCCACCTATTCGGCGACATCGTGCGCGTGAGCGCCAGCACGGCGCTGCTGCGCGCGGAGCGCCGGCTGGCCGACGCAAGTGTCGTTCGCGCCGACAACGAGGACCATGCGCTGGCGATGTACCAACTGGCAAGCGGCGCGTGCGCCACGCACGAGATGAGCATGAGCGAGGTGCACGGTTGCGACCGGTTCCGGCTCGAGATCTACGGCGAGGAGGGCACGATCTGGTTGCGCTCGGGCCGCGGGCCGCTGGCGATTCATGCGCCGCGTCTTTTCGGTGCGGGTGATTGGCACATCCCGTCCCTCCCGGTGCAGGCTCCGGGGCAACGCCAGCATGCAGGCTTTCTCGACCTGGTGCGCGGGCGGGTGGCGCCCGAGCCAACCGCGCAAGATGGCCTGGCCAGTGTTCTGGTGGCGCAGGCAATCTACCGCGCCGACGCGTCGCGCCGCGAGGAAATGGTCGAACCCGCGGGCGTGAACGGGTGATGAACAGGCTATCGCGCGGACGCCCCATGGTCACTCGGGCTGGATGCAGACGGCCTTCACGACCTGTGGCCACCGCCGGAGCTCTTCGCCCAGCGTGAGCGCAAATTTTCATGTGTACTCCTCGGGCTGGCGGCGCCCACGCGCGATACCAACGGTGGCCAAGCGCCAGGCCCTGGCGCTGACGATGTGCGCTGGGGAAGCTTATCGACAGTGAACGCGTCGCGCATCCAAAAGAGATAGTGACATCAGCTATTCTTGCGTGGAATATCCATACGACCAGCCATGGACCTTGCCACGCTGAAGCTCTTTTTGCACATCGCCGCGACGGGGAGTTTCTCGCGCGCGGCAGTACTCGCGGCCTCCACGCAGTCGGCGGTCAGCAAGCGGATCTCGGCGCTGGAGATTGCGCTTGCCGCCCGCGTTTTCGACCGGACCGGGCGCGGCGCCAGGCTGACCGAGGCCGGACGGCTGCTCCTGCCACATGCAGAAGCCCTGACCAGCGCGGCCGAGGGCTTGGCCGGTCTGGTGGCCAATGCCCGGCAGGCGCCACGCGGCACCGTGCGTTTTGCCGTACAGCCGTCCATTGGCTGGCCCTTGGTGGGTGACCTGGTCGCAGCGGCCCAGCTGCGTTATCCCGGCATCCGGCTGCAGGTTGCGGAGGGCACCACGCGGCAGATCGAGGAGTGGCTGGTCGAAGGTCGCATCGATATTGGCCTGATGTCGAGCGCACCGAGCTCCGAACAGGCCGAGGCGGAAACGCTTTTCTCGCTCCCGCTGCTGTTGGTTGGCAAGGCCGGCGGCTTGCCAGAGCGCAAGCGCACGATCTCCTTTGTCCAACTCGCAAAACTGCCTCTGGCCATTGCGACGATCCCCAATGGCGGGCGGGTACTGATCGAGGAACAGGCACGCCGCCAGCATGTCACGCTCAATGTTGTGCTCGAGGTGAACTCCATCCATCTCATCAAACGCCTGGTTGCGCGCGGCAACTACTACACCATTGCCACGCACCCGGCGGTCGCTGCTGAGATCGCCTCGGGTGAACTCGCCGCATGCCGCATCACGCGCCCGGAGATCAAGCAGACGTTCTACCTTGCCATTGGTGGCCGGCGCTCTCCATCGGCCAGCGTCCGTGCCATTGCCGATCTGGTCAAGAAGCATTCGCCGCCAGTGGCGAAGAGCTGAGCAACCGTGGTGATTTTCGGCGCCTGCCTGGCCAACGCCGTCGTTCTGACGCTGAAGGGTGGTTGGCGTGGCTGAGACTGCGCCTTCACGGGTGCAGGGTTTTGCGCCGATCGCAGGTCCGGATGCCCGGGTGCTGGTGCTGGGCAGCATGCCCGGCGTCGCGTCACTGCGCGCCGGGCAGTACTACGGCCATCCGCGCAACGCGTTCTGGCCGATCATGGCGGAGCTTTTCGCTTTCGATGCCATGTCGCCGTACCCGCTGCGCGTCGCGGCCCTCCAGCAAAACGGCATTGCGGTGTGGGATGTGCTGGCGGCCTGCGTGCGGCCCGGCAGCCTGGACTCGGACATCGACACCGACAGCATCCGGGTCAACGACTTCGACAGCTTTCTGCGTGCCCACCCCGGCCTGCGGCGCGTGTGTTTCAATGGCGCCAAGGCGCACGCCGTGTTCCGCCGCCAGGTATTGCCCGCGCTGGTGGTGGCACCGGGCATCGACATGGTGCGGCTGCCGTCGACCAGCCCGGCGCATGCCGGCATGGCGTTCGACGAAAAGTGCCGCTTGTGGCGGCAGCAACTGCTACAAGCTTAGACCTGCGCCATGTTGGCGCAACCATTCCTTGCGCTCCCGGTACTCCGGCATGACCTTGTCGACTTCGTTCCAGAAAGCGGCCGAATGGTCGCCGTGTCGAAGATGGCACAACTCGTGCAAGACGATGTAGTCGATCACGGTCAAGGGCGCCATCATGCATTTCCAGTGGAAATGCAGATTACCCGACGGCTGGCAACTCGCCCAACGAAAACCTAGTTCCCTGACCTCGACGGCGCGGGGATGGACTGCCACCCTGGAGGCGTGGTGCGCCACCCTGGCCGCAATGCGGGATTGACCTTTTTCCTGGTACCAATCGACGAAGGCGCGCTCCGCGCCGGCTCGACCAGCGGCCTTCACAATGGATCGCATCAGCTGAAAGCGGCCATCCTTGAGCTTCAGCGGTTCGTCTTGTTCATCGACGAGCAACAGTCGATAGCCGCTGCCCAGGTACAAGAACGTTTCGCCGTTGACCCACTCTCTCGACAACTGTGACGCGTTCAGATCACGCCACTCCGCCAGGTTGCGATAGATCCACTGTCGCTTGGAATAGACGGTGTCATCCACCTGTTCCGGAGTCAAGCGCTGGGGCGGGCGAACCTGCACCACGCCATCGCGCTCGATGACAATGTCGGTGGTCCGCCGCCGCGTGCCGGGCAGCAACTGGTATTGGATGTCGTGAACCCGCCGCAACTGCATTCAGGGCTCCTGCACCTGCCGGGCGCGGATCAACGCGTCATGGCGATTCTTCGCCAGCTTCATCACTTCCACAGCCATCCGTTCCCGCTTCGATTTCAGTTCTCCAATACCCGTCGCGCTGATCACGGTCTTGAGCATTCCGCGCACGCGTTTTTGTTTGTCTGCGTTAGTCCAGAAGTCGATGCTGGCGATGGTTTCCTGCAGGATCTCGACCAGGCGTTCCATCAACGCCTTGAACGCCGCCTGATGCGCGGCGGGAATCTGCCCGTCCTCGAACCCGACCTGCGCCAGATGTTCGAAGAAGGTCGTGGCTTCCCGGTCCATGCCTTCCTTGCCAGCCTGGCGGCCCGCGGCTGCCTCCGTGCGCAGTTCAGCAAGTTTTTCGGCCAGCAAGTCCCATTGTTCGTGGTGCTGGCTGATCAATGCGTCGACCTTGGCAGACAGGCTCTTGTAGAACGCCGGGTCTTCGTCGTGGTGCACCGTGCAGTGCTTGCGGATGGCATGCTCCATCTCGCTGGCCTTGGCCTCGCTGTTGTGTCCCGCATGGGCGGCCAGCTTGTCCATGAAATCCGGCGACAGCAGTTCGACTGGTGGCACCTTCGGGTTGATACCCAGGCTGATCAGGTGCGTGTTGATCAGCGCCTTGACTTTCTCACCGGCATCACCCAGGTCCAGGCTGCTGTCCTTGTAGCGTTCCTTGGTCACGGCCAGGATATAACCGAAGCGTCGTGCCCTGGCGAACCCGGTTGGTGCGCGCGATGGCCTGCAACAGCGTGTGTTCGCGCAGACGCTTGTCGATATACATGACCTGCTCGATTGGGGCGTCGAAGCCCGTCAGCAGCATGTCGCAGACGATCAGGAAGGCGATGCCGGTGTTGGCATGGTCCGGGTCGTCCATTTCGAAGGGTTTGCAGAAATTGTCGACGGCCTGCAGCCGCATCGCTTCTTTGCGCGCATGCGTGATGAACGCCGCCTCGTTGGTTCCGTCGGACGAAATTACGACCGCCGTCCTGAGGAAGCGCAGGCGCCGGATCAGATCGGCATCGGGCCTCGCCTGACCTTCCTCGCGCGCGATGCGAGTGGCCAGCGCCGCCTGAATGCCCGTTTGGTAGCGCACGCAGGCAAGCTTGGAGTGGCAGACCACCTGCGCCTTGAAGCCGTTGGGCAGGATGTTGTCGATGTAGTGCGCCACCAGGTCCTGGGCGATGGCGTCGATGCGGTTCTCGGCTTCCAGAATGTCGCCGGTGGCGCCGTATTTTTTCTTGATGGCCAGCAGTTCGTCTTCGCTGCGGTGCCTGAAAAGGTCTTCGAATGTGGCGTCGAATTGGCTCTTCTCGTTGAGCGCGCTGTCGGCGGTCTTGCCTTCGTACAGGATCTGCAGCGTTGCTCCATCGTGTACCGAGTCCATCAACCGGTAGGTATCGATGTATTCGCCAAAACGCTTGTGGGTCTTCTTGTTGCCGTGGCGCTCCGTCAGCAAGGGCGTGCCGGTGAAGGCGATGCGTGTGGCATTCGGAAACGCCTCGAACAGGTTGTCACCCAAGTCCGAACTCTGGGTCCGGTGGGCTTCGTCGATCAGCAGGATGATGCGATCCGACCGATTGACGACGCCGAAGGTCTGGCCCGCCGGTATCGCCAGGTAGGTGCCCAGCGCTTCGGCAACGGTGTTGCTCAGAACGGCCTTGTGCTCCTGGAACTTGTGCACCATCACCATGTTGACGTCGGAGCTGTCGGTGGCCAGCTGCCGGCGCAGCTCCTGCCGGTTCTCGATGACGTTGACGCGCCCGCCGATCAGCGTCGCGGTGTCGCCCAGCTGGTCCTCCAGATCGGTGCGGTCGTTGACCAAGATGATCTTGAAGTCGTTCAGGTCGGTGCTGGCGCGCAGCATGCGCGCCAGAAACACCATGGTCAGCGACTTGCCCGACCCCTGCGTATGCCAGACCACGCCGCTGCGTTGCAGCGCGGAGCCGCCGGCGCGCAGCCGCTGCGTGATCTTGTGGGCGGCGCGGAACTGCTGGTAGCGGCACACCACCTTGACGCGGTGGCCGCTGTCGGTGTCCATGAAGACCGCGCTGGTGCGCAATATCCGCAGCAGGTTGGCCTTGTTCAGCATGCCGGCCACCAGTTGCTGCTGTGCGTTCATGCCGGCCAATGCCGAGTCGTCCTGCGGGTGCAAGGTCTTCCAGGCGTAGAAGTGCTCCTGTTGGGAGGTGATGGTGCCGTAGTCCGCCTGGGTGCCGCTGCTGCGGATCAGCAGCAGATTGCTGTGGAACAGCCGCGGCTCGCCCTCCTTGAGACCGGCCAGCGCGGTCTCCGGTCGCTTGCGCTGGTAGCGCTGCAGCTGCATGAAGGCTTCCTGCATCGGGTTGGCGCAGGTTTCCGAACCCTTCTTGCATTCGACCACGGCCAACGCGATGCCATTCACGAACAACACGATGTCCGGCATGATGAAGGCTCGTTCGCAGCCCGGCGTGTCGATGCGGAACTGGTTGATGGCGTGGAACCGGTTGTTCGCCGGTGTGTGGAAGTCGATCAGCCGCACAACCGGGTCGTTTTCCCCGGTCATTTCGTTCCGGTCGACCTGGGCCTTGAACAACAGCTCCTGCACCGCCTCGTTCGCCTCCAGCAACGTGCGGTTGGGCTGGCGCAGCAATTGGCTGCGCAGGTCTTCGAGCTGATGCTCGGTCAGCCAGGGCGTGCCGTCGCCGGTGCAGTTGATGGCGCGCACGGCGTCGTCGAACACCTGGGGCAGCGACCATTCGCGGAAGCTGCCACGCAGGCTGCGCAACGGGTCACCGGGCACGCCGGCGCCTTGGTCGATGACGGTCCAGCCCAACGCAGCCAGCTGGTGCAGGAACGGCTGCTCGACCTCGGTGTATTCACTCATGGGAGTACTTTCGTGCTCCGCACTGCGGTGCTATTCGCCTTGGGAACGGCCCGGCGTCTCATGCGCCGCCGTCCTCGCCCGCATCTTGGCGGCGCTGCCAATCTTGCCCCGCTGTTGATAGCCGGTAGCGCTGCTTGCTGCTGCGCGGCATGCCCGGCAGCGTCATTTCGATGAGCCCGGTCTGCAGTGCCGGCAGCAGGTAGCTTTTGCGAAAATGTTCGGCATCCTTCAGGCCCAGGGCCAGCTGGATCTGTTGCCGGCTCCTTTCGCCGTCCAGCGCCAGCAG
>JAYUQC010000055.1:0-15294 GCA_043759735.1 Rhodoferax sp. | reverse complement strand
TTGAAGGGCAGCACATGGCCCGCGTAGGCGATGCGAAGCGCGTTGAACCAAGTGCGCAGGACCGGTCCCTGCGGCGAATTCTTTGCCTCCTCCATCAGTGTGCCGCGTTCGATCTCCATGATCGTCAACGTCGTCAGATAGAAGGCACTCGCCGGGTAGGTCTGCGACCAGGCGCAGACCTTGGGATCCTGGTTGTGCGGCCTTTTCCGCAGCTCCGAGATGACGTTCGTGTCGAGGACGATCATGCGGACTCAAAATTCGACGTCACGGAATTCGATATCCATGCGCGGGATCTCGAGGACGTTGTCAGGAAGTTCGGGGAGTTGCTGCATCAGCGCGAATAGCGAAGGCGCCTTGCCTTGCAAACGGTGGTATTCGTCAATGTTGAGCATCACGAAGGCGGGATGGCCACGGTCGGTGATCAGAACCGGGCCAGTGAGCGCAGCTGCCTTGGCTGCAGCGACGTCGCGGGTGAAGTCTCGGCTGGAGAAGATTCTGGCGCTCATGGGGACCTCCACGGTACACGGACTTACAATGTTTGTATGCTATAACATTGTTGCTCGCGCCGCAAGCGGGCGGACAATACGATCACTCGGTCGGGGAATAACGTTCAGTTCACTTGTGCGACTGAACGCCGAACAGCCGGCGTTCGTATGCGGCCGCTTTGGGTCGATACCGGGTCCTCGCCGATCGAATGTCGCCACCCTCAAACCGCCGGTATTGGGGGCGCCACACAGGCGGCGGCCGCCAACATTCGAGCTCCGGCCGAGGCATGCTTACCGTGATCGTTCCCTGCCTGGTAGGCCTGACGCCTTAGCGCGCTGTTGTCTACCTTGCACCCTATGGTGGCTGGCGTGCAGAATGCCGGCATGCGGTTGCACCTTCGTCCACCGGATGCCCTGCGCCGGCGCTGTTTGCTTGCGGGGTTGCCGTGGCTGTCGTGGCCCGCGCTAGCCGCCGACACCCCCTTACGTGATGCGATGCGCCGCGCCGAAGCCCTGCGCGACGACGCTTTGCGCGCCGGCGACCAGCCCTTCGGTGCCGTTGTGCTGCGCGGCGAGGTAGTCGTCGGCGCCGCGCCAAGCCGCGTGGTAACCGCCACCGACCCCACCGCGCATGCCGAGATGGAAGCCATCCGCGATGCCGCGCGCCGGCTGCGCACGCGCGACCTGTCGGGCTGCGTGTTGGTGTCCACTTCGCGTCCCTGCCGCATGTGCGAGGCCGCTGCTGGCTGGGCCAGGATCTCGCGTATGGTCTACGGCGAGTCCCTGACCGACGCGGGCACGCCGCGATGAGGCGCCGCACGCTGCTGGCCGCGGGGGCAACCTGGTCTGGGTGGGCTGTTGCCGATGTGCCCGCATTGGTGCGCGCGGCCGACGCCGGCGACATGGCGGCGCTGCGGCGGTTGCTCGATGGCGGCGTGCCGGTGGACACCCGCGATGCGCAAGGCCGCACCGCCTTGCTCGCCGCCACGCACGCCGGCCAGGTCGACGCGGCACGGCTGCTGATCGGGCGCGGTGCCGACGTGAACGCCAAGGATGCGATGCAGGACTCGCCCTATCTCTTTGCGGGCGCGCAGGGGCGGCTGACGATCCTGCGCATGACGCTCGTCGCGGGTGCCGACCTGAAGAGCACCAACCGCTACGGCGGCACGGCACTGATCCCGGCTGCGCACCACGGCCATGTAGAGACGGTGCGCGAGCTGCTGAAGACCCGAATCGACGTCGACCATGTCAATCGACTCGGCTGGACGGCGCTGCTCGAGGCCATCATCTTGGGCGACGGTGGCCCTGCCCACACCGAGATCGTGCGCCTGCTGGTCGCACATGGCGCCAGCGTGCAGTGGGCCGATGCGCAAGGCGTGACGCCGTTGGCGCATGCCGTGCAACGCGGGCAGCGCATGATCATCGAGATCCTGCAGCGGGCCGGCGCCCGCCCCTGAAGCCAAGGACGCCCGATGCAACGACGCAAATTCCTCATCCTGATCGGCGGGCCCCAGCTCGTCACATCCGGCGCCCCGGCCTTTGCCGACAGCACTGGCCCGCAGCTGGCGTCGTACTACGACCGCCACATGGCCATGCTGGGCGGCGTGGCCTATGGCTGGACGGGCCGCAGCCAGCCCGTGCGCCTGCACGCCGGCGTCAGGCAAGTGGGCGTGAGCGAGGAGGCGTTTTTCGCCTTGCAGGACGATGGTCGGCTCTTCAGCTGGGGCGCTGCGCACGAGTCAACCAGCCTGTTGATGCCGGGCGTCGGCGCATTTGCCAGCGGTCAGTCGGGGTGGTTCGCCATCGACCCTGCGCAGGTGCTGTGGCATGGCAGCGGCAGGCTGCAGGCGCCACGGCGCGTTGCCAACGACGTGGTTGACGCCTGTATCGGCGACAGCGCCGACTACTACATCCGCCGCGCTGGCACGCTCTGGGTCAAGGGTCTGGCGCACCGCGGCCAGTACGGCGACGGTCGGCTCACCGCCACGGCCGATCTTGTCAACACCGCAGCGTTTAACGGTGATGCTCGGACGGATGGTGGTCACGGGTGTTGCGCAAGGGTGGTGACACCAAACTGTACGCTCGTTCAATGGCCCTTGCTGCCCACTACCGCCGGCGAGTTGTAGCGCCGGTCCAAATTGCCAATCGCCAAAACACAGTGCACTATGCGCACAAGCCAGCGGCGAAGCGACGCGCAAAAGCAGGCGTTTGCTCGACCTCCGGTCCGTTTGCGGAAGCTGAGGTAAACCATGAGAAACATACTCTGCAGATTGATTCCAGTCTTGCTTGCGGGCCTGCTGCATTCGGCGACGGCACGGGCCGAGTTCGTGACACTGGTTCTCTCAACGCCGACTAACAAGGAGACCACCACCGTGAGGGTGTCAATCGGCGCGAAGTTTGCTGATGTATTAATCCTGCCCATTACGTCGGCGGAAAAAAAGGTCAGCCGCATCGTGGACGAATTGGTCAAGAAATATCCGGAGCTGAAATTGGATTTAACTCCGTTGGGCCAAGATCAGTTCCCGGATTTGGGGTTCAAGATCCAAGTTCATGCCGACGTCGGAACCTTCGTTACTTTCAGTCCCGGAAGAACCGGCGAGAAAAAAGACACGCTGCAGGTGAAAGCGCGAAATTACGACGCTGAACTCAAGGCTTTCTTCGGCTTTGGCAGCGGAATTTTTGAAAGTCTTGATGCCTTTGGCGACGATGCGAGTTTCACTGGCGGATTCATCACCGACGTCGGCGAGTTATCGCTGTCGATTTTGGCCAGTAGCTTGCCGAGCCTGGACGGAACAGCCATAACGCAGGCACTCTTCGACGGGTTGCGCGCATTCGCGCCCGCCTACGGCGCAGCCATCTTCAATGGTGGCGATTATCTTGGCTTCAGCTTTGAACCAGCATTAACCACCAATGGGTGGGGCGTTACATTCGGTACTACGTCGCTCAGTGAAGGTTTGTTCGGTTCCGTGTTTGTGCCCGCGCCAGAACCGGCCAGCGCATGGCTGATGCTGCTGGCCCTCTGGCTGCTGGCGCAAGTGCGAAGTTCCATTGCGAGCCGCTACAAGGCTTGAAACGGAGGACGGGGAATTGAACCGCATGCGCCCAGTTATTGCACGCGTGGTCATCCTCAAAAACCCCACTTTCGACGGCTGCCAACGGCGACTCGAACAACACTGGGCATCGCCGGGACCTGATGCATCGGACGCCCGACAATTTCGGCACTCGGCAGTTCGACTGGCACAGCCCGACCCACAGTCGCTTATCTCGCCGGTCTGCCCTTTCTCGACAAGCGGCAGCCATTGCGCGATGGTGACTCAAGCCCCG
This sequence comes from Rhodoferax sp., assembly GCA_043759735.1. Lineage (GTDB taxonomy): Bacteria > Pseudomonadota > Gammaproteobacteria > Burkholderiales > Burkholderiaceae_C > CAISIP01. Next base: position 11,485 of record JAYUQC010000055.1, on the reverse strand, counting down.
GCGTCAGGACTGAAATGGTAGGCGTAGTACTCCTGGTCACGTCGCCATCCCAGCGCCTCGTACGTCGCCTGGGCGGTTTTGTTGCCGATGTCGGTGTTCAGGCTTACCCGTACCGCGCCCAGCGATTGCCCGTAATCGGTGGCCGCCTGGAGCAGTGCAGCGGCCACGCCCTTGCGACGGTGGTTCGGCGATACGAACAGGTCGTTCAATATGAATACCCGCGCCATCGACGTCGACGAAAAGCTGGGGTACAGCTGCGTAAAGCCAACCGGAACGTCTGCGTCCAGCGCCATGAAAATAACGGACTCGCCATGGTCGAACCGGTCGCGTAAAAAGCGCCGCGCGCCTTCAATGTCGCTGGCCTTGCCGTAGAACTGGCGGTAGGCGTCGAACAACGGGGCGACGATGGCCAAATCAGCCAGCACGGCCTGGCGCACAGGGATTGGATTCATGTTTCACATGCAAATGTTTGAACAATGGTGACCCAATGCGCCAACCGTGAACCGCCATGCGCGCCGCCACCACTCATACAGTACCGGATCGATATCCCTTGCGCATGAACACGAGCAGGTAAGCGATGGCCAGCAGCCCATAAATGGCAACCGCAAGCCAGCCGGTACTGCCCATGATGCCGCTCACCGTCGCACGCACGGCGATCACCGTGCCGACCACATCAGCCACGAGGTTGGCCAGCACAACTGCCGTCAGGACATCCGGGTTTGAAAAATCGCGCGCCTTCCAGCAGATGACCGCAACCACCAGCAGCTCCGCGCCAAACAGCTGCCCCATCAGCGAAGCCCCGGGTGCAAGGGGAATCTGATACAGATTGAGCAGCATCTCGGGCAAAAGTATGAAGCCCAGTCCGTGCAGGATCGCCAGTACGGCATTGACGCTCAGCAGCATTCGAAGTTGCATGGTGATCCTCTGATCGGTTGCACAAGCCCAGCGTCCAACGGATTGCCACGAAGCAGTTTTTTCCGGGCGACATGGACCGGCCAAATGGTATCGAACCGGCGGAACTTTGTCACGCACCGAAACGGTGGACGGGACCAAGCCGGCAGCCTATTTCCCGCCGTCGATCGCCATCGTCTGCCCGCTGACCCAGCCCGTCTTGTCGGACGCGAAGAAAAGCACCCCGTTGGCGATGTCCTGGGCCGACCCCAGCCGTCTGAGCGCGATGTTTTTCAGCAAGGCCTGCTGGCCCTGCTCGCCCATCGCCTCCCACTGGCGTTCGGTGTTCGGGTTGGAGCGCACGAAGCCCGGCGCGACGCAATTCACCGTGATGCCCCATGCGCCGAGTTCGTGGCACAGCTGGCGCGTGAGGCTGATGATGCCGGCTTTGGCGGCGGCGTAGGCCTGGATGCCGGTCAGGCTGACGGTCAAACCGGCGCCACTGGAAATGTTGACGATGCGTCCATACTGCGCTACCTTCATCCCGGGCGCCACGGCCTGGCACAGGTAGAAGGCGCCGCTCAGGTTCACCGCGAGAATCGCATTCCACTGCTCGGGTGTGACGCTCTCCAGTGGCCGACCCACCTGGCCGAGCACACCGCCAGCATTGTTCACTAGAATGTCGACTTGGCCGTGCGCCCGCGAAACCTCGGAGACCAGGGCTTGCACGGCTTCGCAGGAGGTGATGTCGACCACCCGTGCCTCGCAGCGGCCGCCGGCGTCCTGGCACAGGCCTGCCGTCTGTGCCAGTTCGTCGGCCATGACATCGATCGCCCAGACATGGGCGCCCTGCTCAGCCAACGTCTGGCAGATGGCACGTCCAAAGCCGTGGGCGGCGCCGCTCACGATGGCTATTTTTCCGGAGAAGTCTTGGTTCATGGGGTTGTGTCACAGTCAAACAGGATTGCGGCGGCTCATGCCGGTGTAATGACCGCGATGAGTTCCGCAAACGTTGCATACGCCATCGGCCGGCGCCCGTCCTCGATATCGTGAACGAGTTCAACCAGGCGCCGGATGGCCGGCGTGTCGATACCCGCGTCAAACCCAAGTTCGGCAATGACACCGATCTGCGGGTCGACCTCGGTCTTGCGTTTGCGCACCGCCAGGTCGCGGTAGATGCCCGAATGGGTTTTGGCAGTGTGGCGGTTGAATTCGGCCAGCGCGGCGATCGACGATCGGGCGCCGGATTGCGGCGCGCCGGGCGCAAAACAGGCGGGATCGAAACCATTGAACCCCACCGGAGACACGCCCCGCGCCGATGCTACCGCCATGACTTCGCGCGCCAGCTGGTCGAACACGACAAAACGCCGCGGATCGGCAAAGTTCTCGCTCATCGAGTCGGGCGTGAGTGCAGTGGCAAACAGCATTGCGCCATACGCCAGCTTGCCCCACAGATAACCCCAGATGTTGTCGGTCAGCACCGCATCCGGCTCGAACACCGACAGCAATGCGTGCATACGGCGGGTTCGGTCGCGCACGCTGCCATCGATCTCGCCCACCACCACCGCCGCCCGGTTGCCAAACAGGATCTCGCCCGGCCCCAGCCAGTCGGCGCCGTAGTTGACGAAACAGCCCATCGTGCGCGCTGGGCCAACCACACGCGCAATTGCCAGTTCATTCAGCCCGTTCTGCGCCGACAACACGAAACCGTCGGGTGCAAGATGCGGCGCCAGCATCGCCATCGCCGCCTCGGTGGCCTGCGCCTTCACCGCCAGCACAATGGTCGCATAGCGGCCCGACAGTTCGGCCGGCGTGACACAGGAAACGACCTGGCGAAAATCCTCCACCGGCCCGCTGATGTGCAGGCCCGTCGTGCGGCAGGCACGTACATGCTCCGCCACGATGTCCACCATCAACACCGGAATGCCGGCGCGCGCCCAATACGCACCCAGGATGCCGCCGATCGCGCCGGCGCCCCAGATCAGCAGCGGTTCGCCGTGCGGCGACACCGCGGATGCCTGCTGCTGCGCCATGGTTCAGGCCTGGCCCATGGCATGCAGTTGCCCGTGCGTCGCGACGACCAGTTCGCCGCGGGTCGTGATCCAGCCGCGGTACATGCCCAGGGTGTTGTACGGTGCCACCGGATCGCCTTGCGCGCCCAGCGCCACCAGGCCGGCACCGATGCTGTGGCTGGCCAGGGTTTCGAAAACCAGCACCTTGGCCGCGTCAGCCAGCGTCTGACCGGCATAGTGCATGCGCGCTGCCAGGTCGTAGGCTGCCACACGCCGGATGAAGATTTCTCCCTGGCCGGTGCACGACACCGCGCACACGCCATCGCGGGCATAGGTGCCGGCGCCGATGATCGGACTGTCGCCGACACGGCCCTCGGGCTTGTTGTTGAAGCCGCCGGTCGACGTGGCTGCTGCCAGATGGCCTTGCATGTCGCGCGCCACCGCACCAACCGTGCCGTGCTTCTCGGCTTCGGACGCCGGGACGAAGGCTCCGCTGGCCGCCTTGTCCTTCAGTGAACGCAGTGCGTCGAGCCGGCGCTGGGTCGTGAAATACGACGGTTCGACCATCTCCAGCCCCTGCCGTTCGGCAAAGCTGTCGGCCGCCGTGCCGGCCAGCAGAACCGCACGTCCGCAGTCCAGTACGGCGCGCGCCGCCTTGACCGGATTGCGCGTACGCCGCACGGTGCATACCGCGCCGGCCGCCAGCGTCGCGCCGTCCATGATCGATGCGTCGAGTTCATGCTCGGCGTTTTCGGTCAACGCGGCGCCGTGGCCGGCATTGAAATGGGGGCTGTCCTCCATCACGACGACGCTCGCCTGCACCGCGTCCAGCGCCGATCCGCCCTTGCGCAGCAGGACCCAGCCCGCACGCAGCGCCTGGGCCATGTGTTGCCGGCTCTCGGCCCAGTCGGCTTCGCCTTGCAGGCTGCGCTCCAGGGTGCCGCAGCCGCCGTGCAGGCCGATGGCAATATCGGCCACGGTCCTACTTGGCCGGTTTGATGTTCATCGCCAGCGTGTCCTCGTCCACGCGCGGTACGATCGTGACCTTGCCCTTTTGCATCGCCCACGCCGAGCCTACCGCAACAATCGGCAGGCGCTGTTTGTCCTTGTCGACCAGCGCGTTGGCGTCCTCCAGGTACTTGCGGCGCTTGGCGACATCCATCTCGATGGCGGCGGCCTGCAGCAGCTTGTCCATCTCCGGGTTGATGTAGCCGAGCACGTTGAACGCGCCCATCTTTTTCTCCTTGTCGTTGGAGTGCGCCAACGACGACAGGGTGTAGTTGGCTTCGCCGGTCAACGTACCCCAGCCAGACATCGACATCGAATACTCGCCCCGGGTACGCGCCGGGAAGAACACCGCAACTGGCTGCGCATTGGGCGTCGCATCGATGCCGATCGCGGCCAGCATCTGGGCAATCGAGGTACCGACCTGCGTATCACCAGGCAAACGGTCCTTGGTGAAGGAGAACTGGATCTTGAAACCGTTCGGGTAACCGGCATCGGCCAGCAGCTTCTTGGCCGCGGCCGGGTCGTACTTGCGTTCTGGCAAAGCCTTGTTGTAGCCGAAGATCGACGGCGTCACCATCTGGCTCGACGCCTTGCCCAGGCCTTCCATAGCCACCTCGGCCAGCGCCTTGCGGTCGATCGCCAGGTCGATGGCCTGACGCACCCGCAGGTCGAGCAGCGGGTTCTTGGCCAGTGGCGAGCCGTCCTTGTTGCTGGCGTTCTGCAACTTATCGCGCATGTCAAGTTCGACGTTGAACACATACACCGTGTCGATGGTCTGCACGTTGACTTTCGCGTCACGCTTGAGCGTCGCCACGTCGGTCGCCGGCACGCGGGAGATCAGGTCGAGCTGCCCGGCCTTGAGCTGCGCGACGCGGGCCGCGTCGTTGGCGATTTCCTTGCGCACATGGCGCGCCCACGGCTCCTTGGGACCCCAGTAACCGTCAAAACGGTCCAGCACCAGGTCGCCCTTGGGCTGCCACGACACATACTTGTACGGGCCGGTGCCGACCGCCGCCTTGCCGTTGTTGAAGGCTTCGTTGGCGCTTTCCTTGGTCAGGCCGGCTGCGGCCCTGGCCGAGACAATGAACAGACGGATGAAGTCGTTGGGCAGGTTGGGAGCAGCGCCATCGGTCACGATGTGCAATGTGAGCGGATCAATGATCTTGGCTTCCTTGACGCGGCGTACATAGATCGTGGTCGGGTTCGGGCCGGCGACCACCGGAATGCGTTCGATCGAGAACTTGACATCGGCCGCGGTGAAGTCCGAACCGTCGTGGAACTTCACGCCTTTGCGCAGCTTGAACTCCCAGGTGGTGTCGTTCAGCGCCTTCCAGCTCTCGGCCAGGCGCGGCTCGAGTTCGAGCCCGTCGCCCGACCACACCAGGGTGTCGAACACATGCTTGAGCGCCTCGGCGTGGGTGCCGGTGGCGGTGAAGTGCGGATCGATCGAATCGGGTCCGCGGCTTACACCGATCGTCAGCGTCTGTGCGACAGCTGAGGTCAGCAGTGCGGTGGCGCACAACACGCCCGTCAAGAAAGAACGCATGGCAAATCTCCTGATGTGTCTGGCCACGCGCATACCGCAGGCCTTGCAGGGACGAATTTAAGCCTCGGCACGGCGCAGGTCAATACCTTTTGGAACTAATTTTTATTTTCTGCCGGCACCGGTCCGGTGCGCCAGTGGTGCGGCGGAACCATAGCGATGCATAGTGAAACAAAGCCCAGCACATGCAGTTCACAGAGCAACCGAAGTTTGATACCATGTTCCGCATCGACCCGCAGACTGTTCGAATTGGAACTAAATACCCACTCCCCTGGTGGTCCCACCGGCGCGGCCCAGGACGCTGCTGGCCCGGATCTGCTCGAACGCCAAAGGCTGGATGTTTTCACCCACGCCCGCCTGTGGCGCAATCCCTGTGGCTTTGCCGCGCGCTTCAATTACCTCGGACTACGATACAACACGCCGCTGTACGGCTGGGTCGAGGAACGCTTCGGCCTGGCACGCTCCGAGTTCGTCATCCTGTACAGCCTGGGCCTGGTCGATGGCGTGACGGCGAGTGAAATCGCCGCCTCGACCGCCTTTCCCAAGAACACGCTGAGCCGGGCGGTCAACCGCATCGTCAAACTCGGGCTGATCGCGCGCCGCGAAGGCGAGACCGATCGGCGCCAGCAAAATCTCACACTCACAGCCAAAGGCCGCGCGATCCTGGACGAAGCCATGCCGCGGTTCGTCGCCATGGAGGACGAGATGCTGGCGCCCTTGAGCCTGGTCGAACGCGAAACCCTGTCCACGCTGATGGCCAAGGTCGTGCTGTCGATGTTCGACAGCACGGTGCAGACAAAGCCTCCCTCCGCCACCCAAACCCGCAACTAAAAGGAGCCGATCCGATGCGACTTTCCGACATGAACTGGATGCAGGTGGAGCAGCACGTCAAGCGCGACCAGCGCGCGGTACTGCCCATCGGCTCGACCGAACAACACGGCTACCTCAGCCTGTGCGTCGACGTGATCCTGTCCGAACGGGTTTCGATTGAGGCCGCCGCGCCGATCGCGGTGCCGGTGTATCCAACGATCAACTACGGCTTCACGCCCAGTTTTGTCGACTATGCGGGCACCGTATCACTGCGCCTGTCGACCTTGTGCGCCATGATGTGCGACATCCTGGACCACATGGTGCGCACCGGATTCCGCCAGATCGTCATCGTCAACGGCCATGGCGGCAACGGCCCGGCGCACGGCGCCATCCTGGAATGGCTGGACCGCAATCGCGGCGTACAGGTCAAATGGCACAACTGGTGGAGCGCGCCCCGTACCCTGGCCAAGGTCAAGGAAATCGATCCGCTGGCGTCACACGCCTCATGGATGGAAAACCTGCCCTGGACCCGGCTCGCCAACGTGCAGATGCCGGCCGAACGCAAACCGATGATCGACATCGCCGCATACCAGCGCGTCGATCCGGGCGCCAAGAAGGAGTTGATCGGCGACGGCAACTTCGGCGGCCTGTACCAGCGTGCGGATGAGGAAGTGCTGGCCATGTGGGAGATCGCGGTGGCCGAGACGCGCGCCATCATCGAGACCGACTGGGGCTGAACCCGGCCACCAACCGCCTGCGCGCGCAACCGCCCTCTCCAACCCGACGCCAAGACCTTGCTCGCCTTCATCATCCAGCGCCTGCTGCAGGCATCGATCGTGATGCTGGTGATATCCGCGCTGGTGTTTATCGGCGTGTATGCGGTCGGCAACCCGATCGACGTAATGATCGCGCCCGACGTCACGCAGCAGATCCGCGAGCAGACCATCCGCGCCTATGGCTTCGACAAGCCCTTGTGGCAACAGTACGGCATCTTCCTGCAGCGCCTGGCCAGTGGCGATTTCGGCCGCTCCTTCGTCTACAACATGCCGGTACTCGACCTGATCCTGTCGCGCCTGCCGGCAACGATGGAGATCACGCTGTCGGCCGTTTTCGGCGCCACGCTGATCGGCATTCCGCTGGGCATGTACGCCGGCTACGCACCGCACAGCCCGGTTTCCAAGACCATCATGGGCGTGTCGGTGCTGGGCTTTTCGGTGCCCTCGTTCTGGATCGGCCTGATCCTGATCTTCGTGTTCGCCGTCAACCTGGGGCTGCTGCCCGCCGGCGGGCGTGGCGACACCGTCGAGGTGTTCGGCATTCAATGGAGCTTTCTCACACCCAATGGCCTGACCCACATGCTGCTGCCGGCGATCAACCTGGCGTTGTTCAAGATGGCGCTGATGATCCGGCTCGCGCGCGCCGGCACGCGCGAGGTGATGCTCACCGACACCGTGCGTTTTGCCCGCGCCGCCGGTGAAAGCGAATGGACCATCCTGCGCCACCATGTGCTGCGCCTGATCGCAATACCGCTGGTCACCGTGTTCGGCCTGGAACTGGGCTCGACGCTGGCGTTCGCGGTGGTGACCGAGACCATCTTCTCCTGGCCCGGCGTCGGCAAGCTGATCATCGACTCGATCGCCACGCTGGACCGGCCGGTCATGGTGGCCTACCTGATGCTGGTGGCGCTGCTGTTCATCACCATCAACCTGACGGTGGACATCGCCTACGCCGCCCTCGACCCGCGCCTTCGTGCGCGCAAATCGACATGAGCCGCCGGGCCGTTCCCAAGGCGAATCCCGCAGTGCTCAGCACGCAGGGTCGTCATTTGAGCCGCCGGGCCGTTCAGCAAGCCATGACGCCGATGCCCATCGACACTCCGCTGCGCGCCTTCGTGCGCGAGTTTGCGCAGGATCGGGTGGCGGTAGTGGCGCTCGTGGTGCTGACGCTGATCGTGTTGCTGGCGCTGGCCGCGCCGCTGATCACACCGCAGGACCCGTATGACCTGTCCAACCTGGTGCTGATGGACGCGCGCCGGCCGCCGGGCCATGTCGGCAGCAAGGGATTCACCTACTGGCTCGGTACCGATTCGCAGGGACGTGACCTGTATTCCGGCATCCTGTACGGCCTGCGCATCTCACTGCAAGTCGGCTTGATGGCCGGCGCGATCGCGTTTGCACTCGGTGCCTCGCTCGGCACAGTGGCCGGTTTTGCCGGCGGCCGCACCGAGACCCTGATCATGCGCATCATCGACCTGCAGTTGTCGTTCCCGGCAATCCTGCTGGCGCTGGTGCTGGCAGCCTTGCTGGGACAGGGCAAATGGCCGCTGATCGCGGCGCTGGTCACCGCGCAGTACGCGTACTTCGCCCGCACCGCCCACGGCGCGGCGTCGTCGGAACGCTCCAAGGACTATGTCGAGGCCGCGCTGTCGACGCCGCTGAGTTCGGCCCGGGTGGCGTTCCGCCATGTACTGCCCAACTGCATGCCGCCGCTGATCGTCGTGGCCACGGTTCAGGTAGCCAATTCGATTGCACTCGAAGCCACCTTGTCCTTCCTGGGCCTGGGCATGCCGGTCTCCGAACCGTCCCTGGGAATGCTGATCGCCAACGGCTTCCAGTACATGTTGTCGGGCCGTTACTGGATCTCGATCTACCCCGGCATAGCGCTGATCGTGCTGATCGTCGCGATCAACCTGGTTGGCGACCAGATTCGCGACCAGTTGAATCCGAGGCTCAGGCGATGAGCACGACCGGCAACGCCGCATCCTCTGGCAAGGTCCTGCTTCAGGTGCGTGATCTGACGACCGAGTTTGCAGGTCGTGCCGGTGTCGCGCGGGCCGTGGACGGCGTGTCGTTCGACGTCCATGCCGGCGAGATCATCGGCCTGGTCGGGGAATCGGGTTCGGGCAAGAGCGTCACCGGCTATTCGATCCTCGGCCTGATCGACCCGCCCGGGCGGGTTGCCGGTGGCTCGGTCAGGCTCGATGGCCAGGAGCTGATCGGCATGCCACGCGGGCAATTGCGCACGCTGCGCGGGCGGCGTATCGCGATGGTGTTCCAGGATCCGATGAGCACACTCAACGCCGTGCTCAAGGTCTCGACGCAGATGGAACTGGCGCTGCGCGCCCACGGCAATCCCGGCCGGCAGGAGATGCGCGCCCGATGCCTGGAAGCACTGGCCAAGGTCGGCATTCCCGACCCAGAGCGCCGGCTCGACGCCTATCCGCACGAACTCTCCGGCGGCATGCGCCAGCGGGTGGCAATCGCGATCGCGTTCCTGAACAATCCGGGCCTGGTGATCTGCGATGAACCCACCACCGCGCTGGACGTGTCGATCCAGGCCCAGATTCTGATCGAAATGCGTACTCTGGTGCGCGAGGCCGGCGTGAGTTTGGTCTGGATCAGCCACGACCTGGCCACGGTGTCGGTGCTGGCCTCTCGATTGCTCGTCATGTACGCCGGCCGACTGATCGAGGAAGGACCAACCAACGACGTGCTGCGCAAGCCGCACCATCCCTACACCCAGGGTTTGATCGACAGCCTGCCGTCGCGCGCGGCGCCGGGCAAAGACCTGCTGCAGATTCCCGGTTCCACCCCGTCGCTGACGGCACTGCCCACCGGTTGCGCATTCAAGGACCGCTGCGCGTACGCGAGCGCTGCCTGCGATACGGCACCGCAGCAGACCAAGGCCCAGGCGCGCACCTGGCGCTGTCACCATCCACTGAACATGGCCGCATCGACGGCGCCGGCAGCATGAGCGGCACGGGCAGCTTCATCGAACTGGGCGACATCACGCGCCGCTTCACATCGATACCGCCGATTTCCGAGCGGCTGGCCAAACGTATCACGGGACAGAAGGCCAGCACGACCATCGTGCATGCGGTCGAGGGCGTGTCACTGACCATTGCGAAGGGCGAGACGCTGGGACTGGTGGGCGAATCGGGCTGCGGCAAATCCACGCTTGGGCGAGTGGCGGCCGGCATTCTGGGTGCGACGATGGGCCAGGCCCGCATTGCCAGCGAACCGGTCATGCGCGGCGGGCGCAAACACACGACCCGCATCCAGATGGTGTTCCAGGATCCGTTCGCATCGCTCAACCCGCGCATGCGCGTTGGCGACACGATCTCGGAAGGCCCCATCGCGCACAAGCTGGTGAAGAAATCCGACGCCGCCGCCGACGTGGTGCGCTGGCTCAAGGCCGTGGGTCTGGACGCCGACGCCGCGCAGCGTTTCCCGCACCAGTTCTCGGGCGGCCAGCGCCAGCGCGTGGCGATCGCGCGGGCGCTCGCCATGCGCCCCGACGCACTGGTCTGCGACGAACCGGTGGCTTCGCTCGATGTGTCGATCCAGGCGCAGATCATCAACCTCTTCCTGCAGCTGCGCCGCGACCTGAATCTGACGATGCTGTTCATCAGCCATGACCTGAGCGTGGTGCGTCATGTCAGCGACCGTGTCGCCATCATGTACCTGGGCCGCATCGTCGAGCTCGGCGCCACCGAGGACATTTTCCAGGCGCCACGCCATCCCTACACCCGCGCCCTGCTCGACAGCGCGCCGCGATTGGCCGCGCATGGCGCACCGAGGCAGGACATCCGGCCGATCAGCGGTGAGCTGCCGTCGCCGATCAACCCGCCACCGGGCTGTGCTTTCCATCAGCGCTGCGGATTCGCCCAGCCGCGTTGCCAGGTCGAACTGCCCTTGTTGCGTCGCCTTGGCGCGCCGCACGAGGTCGCATGCCACTTTCCACTTCTTGAGAAAACGCCGGGCCGCTCCCAAGTTTTCTCGCACCCCCTCGGGGGGCCAGACGCGCAGCGGCTGGGCTGGGGGCGCTTCATCAGCAGGAGAAGCACCATGACTGAACCGAACGCCGACCAGCAGGAACCGTGGACCTGGGAGGAAGCCGAGTGGCGCCGCCGGGTCAACCAGGTGCGGGCAGGGCGCAGCCTGCGTCCGGACAGCTGGCCGGGCGGCGCGCGCTGTGCCGTGGCCTTGTCGTTCGACTCCGACCACGAGACCAACGAACTGCGCGACGGAGGAAAGTCCATCGGGCGAATGTCGTGGGGCGAATTCGGCAGCCGCGTCGGCGTGCCGCGGATTCTCGCGCTGCTCGAGCGCAGCAGGATCCCGGCGACGTTCTTCGTTCCCGCGGTGTCCGCGCTGCTGCACCCGCAGGAGCAGCTCGCCGTGCTGGCGGCGGGCCACGAAATCGGCCTGCACGGCTGGAT
>JAYUQC010000054.1:0-15440 GCA_043759735.1 Rhodoferax sp. | reverse complement strand
CCCCCGTCGCCGTGCTACCACCTTGCGTCACATACTGCGTGATGGCAGGTGTCACGTTTCGCATCTGCAGCTTGTCTTTGGCCAGTTTTTCAACCCGCAGTGGCGTGGCCTGAGCGCGTTTTTCAACTTGCAGGCGTTCGTTTTCAGCCTCAAGTTTGCGGTTTTGGGCGATGGCTTTTTCAAGCTCGACATACAGCCTGCGCGACTCATATTGGGTACGCACCAAATACAGTGCGCTGGCCATGACAGCCAGTAGCAACACCAGATTCAGTCGCGTCATGCTGGCACCTCGGTACGTTCAGCAATGCGCATCACGGCGCTGCGGGCGCGCGGGTTGGCAACAATTTCAGCTTCAGTTGGTTTGACGCGACCAAGCGCCTTCAGTCGCATCGCTTTGGGCGCAGCAAACGGCGCGCGGCGGTCAAAAATCTCGCGCGAATGTTCGGCAATAAACTGCTTGACGATGCGGTCTTCGAGCGAATGAAAACTGATCACGACGAGCCGGCCTCCAGGTTGCAAGATGTTGAGTGATGCTGCTAGCGCTTGGGCGAGCTCTTCAAGCTCGGCGTTGATGAAAATCCGAAAAGCCTGAAATGTGCGCGTTGCCGGGTCCTTGCCCGGCTCGCGGGTTTTGACTGCGCCAGCCACGATGCTGGCCAGTTCATGTGTGCGCCCGATTCGCCCCCGCTCCTGCCTTGCACGATCAATCGCCTTTGCAATCGGCCCAGCAAACCGTTCTTCGCCATAGTCACGAATCACCTCCGTCATGCTTTCTACTGATGCATCTGCCAGCCAGTCGGCAACGCTCTGACCGCGAGTGGTGTCCATGCGCATGTCCAGTGGCCCATCGCCGCGAAATGAAAACCCCCGTGTCGCGTTGTCGATTTGCGGTGAGCTGATGCCCAGATCCATCAGCAAGCCCGCAGCGCTTGAGAGCGGGAGTTGCGAAAGCTGGTTGAAGCCTTCGTGGCGAATTGAAAACCGCGGGTCGCAGATAGTGGCCGCCTCGGCAATCGCTTCCAGGTCTTTGTCGAAAGCTGTCAGTGAGCCTCGAGCTGAAAGCATGGACAGAATCAGCCGCGAATGACCGCCCCGCCCGAAGGTGGCGTCGATGTAGTGTCCGTCCGGCAAGATGCGAAGCGCTGCGACTGCTTCGTTCAACAAGACGGTGCGGTGTGTCCATGTGTCCTGCACCATCATCTTTCTAAAACGAAAAGTCCCTGAAGACGTCAGGCATGTCGCCTTTCATCTGCTCGGCTTCTTTGGCGGCGTAAGTGGCCGCATCCCACAATTCAAAATGACCACCCATGCCCAGCAACACCGTGTCTTTGCTGATCCCCGCCGCTGCCCGCAGCTCAGGCGAGACCAGCACACGCCCCGTGGCATCCATGTCGACATCCATCGCGTTGCCCAGGAAGATGCGTTTCCACCACTGTGCTTCCATCGGCAAAGCCGATACGCGCTCGCGGAATTTTTCCCACTCGGCGCGTGGGAACACGATCAGGCATCCGGCCGGATGGCGTGTAATCGTGAGTTGACCGCCGTTGGCTCCGCCCAGGGCGTCACGATGCCGGGTCGGCACCGACAGCCGACCCTTGGCATCCAGACTTAACGACGAGGCCCCTTGAAACACGACAATTTGCCCTTGGCTGGTGAAGCACACGCAATCGGGTGTTGGTTTGGCGCCAATCACCACTAAATTGCACTTTTTTGCACTGTATCAGCATTTGTCGGCGTAGCAAGAGGGCTTGCTACACATTTTTCAATGAAATCAATGACTTAGAAGTCGATTTGCAGCGAAACCTGATGCAAAAAAACGTTCTAAAAGAAGGACTTACGAAGATGTATGAAAGTAACGCATGACAATTTCGACGTCCTGCGCCTGCTTCGTGATTACAGGATGTAACGAGACAAGTCTTCGTCCTGGCTCAAATCGGATAGGCGGCTGTTGACATAGGCCGCGTCTACGACGATGGTCTGTCCGCCAAGGTTGCTGGCGTCGAAACTGACCTCTTCCAGCAATCGCTCCATCACGGTGGACAAGCGTCGGGCGCCGATATTCTCAGTGCGTTCGTTGACGTCGTACGCGATTTGGGCCAGCCGGTGCACGCCGTCGGGCGTGTAGTCGATGGTGACGTTCTCGGTCGCCAACAACGCCTGGTATTGCTTGACCAGTGAGGCATGCGTTTGGGTCAAGATCGATTCGAAATCCTGCACCGACAGGGAGCGCAGTTCGACCCGGATCGGAAACCGTCCCTGCAACTCCGGAATCAGGTCGCTTGGCTTGCTCAGATGGAAAGCCCCCGAGGCGATGAACAGGATATGGTCGGTCTTGATCATGCCGTACTTGGTCGACACCGTCGTGCCTTCCACCAGCGGCAGCAGGTCGCGCTGCACGCCCTGGCGCGAGATCTCGCCGGCGTTGCTGCCCTCGGAGCGTGACGTGACCTTGTCGATCTCGTCGATGAACACGATGCCGTTTTGTTCGGCCGATTGCAACGCCTGCGCCTTGATTTCCTCCTCGTTGACCAGTTTGGCGGCTTCTTCGTCCTGCACCATTTTCAGTGCCTCGGCGATGCGCAGCTTGCGGGTCTGGCGCTTGTTCTGACCCATCTGGCCAAACAGGCCGCGCAGTTGTTCCGTCATCTCCTCCATGCCGGACGGACCCATGATCTCGAGCTGCGGGCTGGACTGGCTCAGGTCGATCTCGATTTCACGGTCATCGAGCTGCCCCTCGCGCAATTTCTTGCGAAACGTTTGGCGCGCGGTGCTCTCGGGTTGGTCGGCGCCGCGGCTGCCGCCTTCTTCACCGCGCACAGGCGGTATCAGGATGTCCAGGATGCGTTCTTCGGCGGCGTCCACGGCGCGTTCCGCCATCGCCAGTTTGGCCGTCTCGCGGGTCTGTTTGACAGCCACGTCTGCCAAGTCCCGGATGATCGAGTCGACATCTTTGCCCACATAGCCAACCTCGGTGAATTTGCTGGCCTCGACCTTGATGAAGGGTGCATCGGCGAGTCGGGCCAGGCGGCGCGCAATCTCGGTCTTGCCCACGCCGGTGGGACCGATCATCAGGATGTTCTTGGGCGTGATCTCGGCGCGCAGGCTGCCCTGTACCTGCTGGCGGCGCCAGCGGTTGCGCAGTGCAATCGCCACCGCGCGTTTAGCCTGGTCCTGCCCGACGATGTGTTTGTCGAGCTCCTGAACGATCTGCTGGGGGGTCAATGAGGACATGGTCAATCTGGTTGCGCCTGCGCGCCAGTAAGGGATCCGGCCCGTGCTCAGGGCAGGGTTTCAATGGTGTGGTGCATGTTGGTGTAGATGCACAGTTCGCCTGCAATCTCCAGCGACTTGCGCACGATCTCGGCCGCCTGCAATGCGGTGTGGTTGAGCAGCGCAACCGCAGCGGCCTGCGCGTAGGCGCCACCCGATCCGATGGTAATGATGCCGTTCTCGGGCTCCAGCACGTCGCCATTGCCGGTGATGATCAGCGATGCATCCTTGTCGGCCACTGCCAACATGGCTTCGAGGCGTCGCAACACCCGGTCGGTGCGCCAGTCGCGGGTCAGTTCGATCGCCGAGCGCACCAGATGCCCCTGGTGTTTCTCGAGTTTGGCCTCGAAGCGTTCGAAAAGTGTGAACGCGTCGGCCGTGGCGCCGGCAAAACCCGCCAGCACCTTGCCGTGGTAGAGCTTGCGGACCTTGCGCGCCGTGCCCTTGACGACGATGTTGCCCAGCGTGACCTGACCGTCTCCGCCGATGGCGACGTCGAATCCGTCGGCGGTCTTGCGCCGTACGCTGATGATGGTTGTGCCGTGAAATTGTTCCATGCTGAGCCGAAATCAGGGCCGCTACCGGCCCAATGCCACCGTCCCGCGGTTGCCGCGGGGACTAGTTGGATCGCATCACGATCCTGGCGTGTTCGTTGATGCCGATCACGCCGAAAAAGGCTGCTACGAGTCGATGCACGTCGCGAAACTGGATCTGGCAACCTTGCGCTTGCAGGGTCGCAACCCAGTTCAAGATGCTGCCGGCGGCTGAAAAGTCAACCCGAATCAGATTGGCGCATGACACCACCAGACGCAAGGAGCCGTTGCGTGCCAGCTCCAGAGTTGCCAAGGCCTCGGCAGCCTCGCCCAGGATCTCGCCCGACAATTCCGCCACCGACGCATGGATCGACTCCAGGCCCATGGGCACGGTGGCCGCCGGCGCGAATCCGGGTTTTGCGCGCTTTTCGTCCGCGCCATCGTCTTGATCGTTCTGATCGTCCTGCTGTGTCAGCGTACCGGCAATCGTCGCACTGCGGTAGCTGCAGCGCGCATCTTGCCATGCGGGAGGGGAGACCTCGAACGTGACGCAGTAGTCCAGCGCTATCAGCTCGAACTCGTCCTGCAACTGCATGATGCGCATCGCGTCGAGCCGCAACTTCCAGAGGGCCTGGCCATTGTCGCGACTGCCGGACGGCGCCTGGAATCGCAATACCTGCTCCAGTGTCCGGGCGCCCGAAAACCGCAATTCGACCGTCGTTGCGCACCACTGTGCGAAAAGCTCGCCCAGCGGTTCAATCGCATCGGCCTGCAGGTCGGTCAGGTCGCTCCAGTCCAGGAACCACGGCGGCTCGACGTTTGCAACCGCCAACTGCAGCTCGTCCACCGCTGCCGCGTCAAAGCGTGCCGGGCAGATCCAGATGGGTTCCACCGTCAGCCGGGACGGCACCGTGCTTGCCGGTGCGGTGCCGGCGCCCAGGGCGCCAGGCATGGAAAACCAGGTCGGTGCAGAGCGGTCGAAGCGTTGCGCAAACTCAATGGCCGCGCGATCAAATTGCGACTGCTGGCCGGTCGCCCGATACAAGTCCAGCAAGGCACACGCCCAGCGCAAAGCCTGGTCCGGCGATGCCGTGTAGACGGCCAGCGCCGACATCAGGCTTGACTCGGTGCCCGTATCGTCGCCATTGGCAAAGCGGATCGCAGCCTCCTCCATCTCGCCATCGGTCATCCCGTCGACCAGTTCGATCATCGGGGCGCGCGAATGCGTGAAACCATGCCCGTCGCCGATTCTGTGGCCGTCCTGGTCGGCCGCGGTCTTTGACGCCATTGGCGCGCGAGCCGACGGCGCCGCCTGGGGCTGACTGGACCCGAAACCGGAATTGTCCTGGGTCGGCGGAAAATCGGAGGACTCGTTGCCGGACAGCGCCGTCTCGGGACGCATCGGACTCAGCCGTGTGGGGGCGTAGCCGTCATCATCCATGACGTCCGCTGTGTCAGGCCTGGCTTGCGGTTTGCTGGCCGCCGGGGTGGCGCCGGGTTTTTGCGCGTTGTCGGTCTTGCCCTGCCACCATTGGTTGGACATCTGGGCTTCGATCTCGTCGATCTTCTTGATCGTCATCGCCCTCTCATCCGGATTGGATGGAAGACTGCTCTGGAAGTAGGAGGGCCGCCCGGCCTGGTCGGGGCTGGCGCTTGGATCGCGATTGCGCAATTTGCGCAACTGGTCGAACTCGCGCTTGCGGACGAAGTCGTTCTGTCGCTTGCGCTCGATCATCTCCTTGAGCGCCTGCTTGCTGTACCCGATGTCGGGTTCCGGATCCTCCTTGTCCAGATCCGTCCAGTTGGTCGTCGGGTTGCGAACGAACTTCGCAACTTTGGACAACAGGCTGGGATTATTTTCTTTGGCAGACATGGACGGGCAGGATGACCGAAAGATTCTACGCGCCTGCCCCTTGCTGCCGCATCTCAGTTCCGCCCGGCCGCTCCGAAGGGACTGACAGCCCCCTCGGGGGGCAGCGAACGCAGTGAGCGTGGGGGCTGTTTCATCCTAGTCGCCGAACATCTTCTGTTTGAGCTCGCGACGCTGCTGTGCCTCCAGCGACAAGGTCGCAGTTGGTCTGGCCAACAGGCGCCCGACACCGATCGGTTCGCCGGTCTCGTCGCAATAACCATAATCACCGGCATCGATGCGGCCGATGGACTGCTCGATCTTCTTGAGCAGCTTGCGCTCCCGGTCGCGGGTGCGCAACTCCAGGGCGTGCTCCTCCTCGATGGTGGCGCGGTCCGCCGGGTCGGGCACGACCACCGTGTCTTCGCGCAGATGCTCGGTGGTCTCGCCGGCACTGGCCAGGATTTCGCCCTTCAACAGCGTCAGCTTGAGCCGGAACGCGGCCAACTGCTTGTCGTTCATGTATTCCGTGTCCGGCATCGCCAGCAGTTCCGCATCGGTCAGTTGCTCAACCGGTTTGGTTTTCCAGTTGTTGGCCAGTTTTGGGTCTTTGCGGACGGTCGACGGCAGCGGCGGAATGATGACCGGCGTAGCGGGCAAAGGAGCGTAACTGGCCTTGGCTGCGGTGGACGCCACCGATTGCGCCATGGACGGAACGGTCAGCGAGGCCAACCGGGACGAGGGCCGTCCCGTGCGCTGCGGCACGCCGGAGGCGGTCATGACGGTGGTGGGCGGCATGACACGGGTGTCGGACTTGGCAGGGGTCGGTGTCTTGGTCGCCTCGGGAGAATGGGTTGACATCGTACTCTTGGTTGGCGCCGCCTTCTTGGCGACGATCGGTTTGATCGCAACAGCCAGCGCCTGGTTGGCTGCCGGGCGCTTGGCAGTGGTGCTTGCAGTTTTGGCAGGCGCTTTGGCCGCGGGACGAGGCGCCGTCTTCTTGGCCGCCGCTTTCGCGCTCAGCGATGGGGTGGCTGCCGGCTTCGCGGGTTTGGCAGGCGTCTTGGCCACCCGCGCGGGTGTCTTGGCGGCCGACTTGGCCTTGGCTGGTGTGGCTTTCACTTCTTGACTCCTCACAGAACGCTCTGCCCTTGGGTACTGTCGTCAGGCCTGCCACCGGCCTGCGACGATACCCGCTGATGATCGAGGTCCAGCGCGGCAGGGTCGGTCAGCAGGACCAAGCCGGCGCGAGGACTTCGGGGCGCGAGTGTACCCCCTTATCGTGTCTACTCCCGGAAATTGCGCGCGAGAGCGACGCTTGCGCGCAGGGCGCCCCGGTTTCGGGCCGCGTCAAACAAGACACTGCTCCATTCCCTGCAGGAAGATGTCCTTGGGCAGGTCGATGCCGATGAACACCATTTTGCTGGTGCGTTGCTCCTCGGGTTGCCACTGCGGACCCAGGTCGCTTCCCATCAGCTGGTGCACACCCTGGAAAATCACCTTGCGGTCAGTGCCTTGCATGTGCAGAACACCCTTGTAGCGCAACATGCGGGGGCCATAGATATTCACGATGGCGCCCAGAAAATCCTCCAGCTTGGCCGGGTCAAATGCGCGTTCGGATCTGAAAACAAAGCTCTTGACATCGTCGTCGTGGTGGTGGTGGGCGCCGCCATGCTGGTGCGAGGGATGGTCGCAATGTTCGTCCAGCGCGTGGTCGTGGTGCTCGTGCGCATGGGGTTGGTTGTGCGCCTCGTCCTTCAGGAAGTCGGGATCGATTTCCAGCTTGGTATTGAGGTTGAAGCCGCGCAGGTCGAACACGTCGGCGATCGGCACTTCGCCGAAATGCACGGATTGCTGCGGCGCGCGCGGGTTCATGTGCTTGAGGCGGTGCATCAGCGCATCGACCTCGTCTTTGGCTACCAGGTCGGTCTTGCTGATGAAAATCTGGTCCGCAAACCCCACCTGCCGACGCGCCTCCTGGCGTTCATTGAGCTGGGTTGCGGCGTGTTTGGCATCCACCAGGGTCAGGATCGAATCGAGCAGGTAGCTTTCGGCGATCTCTTCGTCCATGAAAAAGGTCTGCGCGACCGGACCCGGATCAGCCAGCCCGGTGGTCTCGATCACGACCCGGTCGAATTCGATCTCGCCGCGCCGCTTCCTGGCGGCCAGGTCCTGCAGCGTCGTGCGCAGGTCCTCACGGATGGTGCAGCAGATGCAGCCATTGTTCATCTGGATGATCTGTTCCTTGACGTCCGACACCAGGATTTCGCTGTCGATGTTTTCTTCGCCGAATTCATTCTCGATCACGGCAATCTTCTGGCCATGCGCCTCTGACAAGACGCGCTTGAGCAGGGTTGTCTTGCCCGAGCCGAGGAAACCGGTGAGGATGGTGGCGGGGATGAGGCTCATGCTGAACTCCTGACGGTCGGGTTGCGATCGGGCTCCAGTTCCGGACCATGACGGCCCGGCGGAAACGAAAAAGCAAGGAGGGGAGTGTACCGGCCATTTCCAGCTGCGCTACTTGCGCACGACAACCAGACCCTTCAGGTATTCGCCTTCCGGAAACTGGATCGTCATGGGGTGGTCCGGCGCGCCGCCCAAATGGCCGATGATGTAACCGTCGATCCCGGCGTCGATGCCCGCCGAGGCCACGATCTTGTGGAACAGGTCAACGCTGATGCCTGCGGAGCAGGAAAACGTGAACAACATCCCGCCCGGATTAAGTATCTTCAGCGCCAGGCGGTTGATATCCTTGTAGGCGCGGGCGGCCCGCTCCGCATGGGCACTGGTGGGCGCAAACTTGGGCGGATCGAGCACGATGGCGTCGAACATGCGCCCCTGCGCGCCGAACTGGCGCAATGCCGCGTTGACGTCCGCCTCCAACAAAGCGTAACGATTGGTATCAAACCCGTTGCGCTCCATATTGAGCCGCGCCATCGTCAAGGCGCTTTCCGATGAGTCGATCGAGGTGACATGTCCGGCCTGACCGTGCAGCGCCGCTACGCTGAATCCGCCGGTGTAGCAGAAGCAGTTGAGCACCTGGCCCCAACGCTGGTGCTGCGCAGTGCGCGCGAACCGCGCCCGGTTGTCGCGCTGGTCAAGGTAAAAGCCGGTCTTGTGGCCCTGCGCGATGTTCAGGCCCAACTGCCAGGCGTGTTCGCGCAGCACCAGCTCCACGGGGCCGTCGCCGCGCAACCAGCCGGCCTGGGGCGCCAGGCCCTCGAGTTTGCGACTGCTGGTGTCCGATCGCTCATACAGCCGAGTCGCACCCGAATGGCGCAGCAAGGCGTCGGCCAGCACCGGTTTCCAGCGCTCGGCGCCGGCCGACTGGAACTGCGCCACCAGGGTATTTTGGTATAGGTCCACCACCAGGCCAGGTAATCCGTCGGATTCGCCGTGCACCAGGCGCATCGCGTCGCTGTCGATGTCGAATCGGCTGCGCGCTGCAATGGCCGTGGCGCAGGCGGCATCGAAAAAGTCGGCGTCGATGCGCTGGCCGGCGTCAAAGCTCCAGACACGGGCCCGGATACGCGACTGGGGGCTGCACGCCGCCCAGGCTAGAAAGTCACCGGCGTGGGATTCAACCCGGACGGTTTCACCGGTATCGGCGCCGCCCCGGGCGATGGCCGATTCGAAGATCCAGGGATGACGGCGCAGCAGGGAGCGTTCCTTGCCAGGGTGTAGACGCAGTACTTTCATGGCCGCGATTGTGCGGCCTGCATCCGCGGACCTCGTTCGCAGCGCAATCGCGGGCGATGGTGCGCCGACTATTTCGGCGGATTCTTCAGCTTGGCGCGCGGATGCGCCGCGTCGTAGGCCTTGGCCAGGTGCTGGAAATCGAGCCGGGTATACACCTGCGTTGTGGTGATATTGGCGTGGCCCAGCAGCTCCTGCACCGCGCGCAGGTCGCTGCTCGACTGCAACACATGGCTGGCAAACGAATGGCGCAGCATGTGCGGATGCACCGGCATGGCCAGGCCACTGCGCTGGCTGCGGCGCTGCAGCCGTTGCCATACCGACTGGGCCGTCAGCCGGGTTCCGTGGCGGCCGATGAACAAGGCCAGCTGGGTCGTGCGCGACAACGAATCGCGCAGCGCGAGCCAGGCCCGCACAGCCAGTACAGCCTTGCTGCCGACGGGCACGCTGCGCCGTTTCGATCCCTTGCCAAGTACATGCGCCTCACCTGCTTGCAGGTCGAGCCAGCCACGTGCCTGCGGGCTGGCCATCACATCCAGGCCGAGCAGTTCGCCGACGCGCAAGCCGCCGCCGTACAGCAATGCGACCATGGCGGCGTCACGCGCCTCGAGCCACGGGTCCGCGCGGGCATCGTGAAAAGCGGCCAATTGCACCGCGTCGTCCACGCTCAACGCCTTGGGCAAAGGCTTGGCCGCCCTGGGCGCATGTACATCCTGCGCCGGATTGGAGGCGACCAGGCCTTCGCGTCCCAGCCACGCATAGAAACCGCGCCAGCCCGACAGGATCAGCGCGATACCGCGTGGACTGCGGCCCTGGCTGTGCATCTGCGCGACCCAGTGTCGGATCTGCGGGTTCTGCACGGATACCAAAGGCACGTCCGCCTGGCGCGCGTTGTGGGTCAGTTTGGCCAGATCCAGCGCATACAGGGTGACGGTGCGCCCGGCCAGTCGCTTTTCGACCCGGACATGTTCCAGATAGCGCTCGACCAGCGGATCGAGCGTTGGCGCTGGCTCGTTGCTGTTCGTATGGTCTGGCTGGGGCATGCGCACCGTCGGTCGGGCGGGTCGACTCAGCCTCTCAGTCCCGCCCGGCCGTTCCGAAGGGACTGACGGCCCCCTCGGGGGGCAGCGAACGCAGTGAGCGTGGGGGCAGCATGCAGTCCAGGCGCAGACGCCCCAGGGCCGCGCTGGCGATGTCCGCCACATGTTGCAGGAAATCGGTGCCCATGCCGCTGTTGAAGCGCTGCCCATCGGGTGAGGACAACACCAGCATGCCAAACGCGGGCTGCAATCCGCCCGGGCCGCTCTCGCGCAATGGCAGCAATGCGATCGACGCAGCCGCCGCAGGATCCGCCAACCAGGTGACCGCCTCGAAACCGGTGTTGACGCCACAAAAGGGTTCGGTCAGCGAGGAGGCGAACAGCCGGGCGTCTTCGGTCACGCCGGTGGCGAATTCTGCATCCTTGTAGACATCGGAAACCCCCCAGACCTTGATGGTGACCTGGGGCACTGCGAACTGGTCGCGCACCTGCTCGGCGATCTGGGCCGGGATCGCGACTGCATTGGCGTTCTGGAACAGCGTTGCCGACCAGCGCAGCAGGCGGTCCGACAGCAATGCGTTTTCGTTGCCATGCCGGATCATGTCCATCAAGCGGTGTTCCAGCACCTTGATCTTGTCGCGCAGCATCTCGGCCTGTCGCTCCTGCAGGCTGACCGCACGTCTGCTGTGCGGGCTGGTCATGTGCACGCTGGCCAGCAATTCGGCATGGCGCTCGAAAAAATCCGGCGTGTTGGCCAGGTAGTTGGCAATGTCGTCTTCGGTAATCGGGTTGGTGAATGCTTGGGTCATGGTCGTTCTGGTAATTCGATTTCGCCGTCAAATACTGTATGGGCAGGGCCGGTCATCATGACGGGGCTGGCGCCGCCATCCCAGCACACGTCCAGGCGCCCGCCGCGGGTTGCGACCTCGACCTGCGCGTCCAGCAGGCCAAGCCGGATGCCGGCCACCACGGCCGCGCAGGCGCCGGTGCCGCAACTGAGTGTTTCGCCGGCACCACGCTCGAACACCCGCAGCACGATGGCCGAGCGGCTTTGCACTTGCATGAAACCGACGTTGACGCGTTGCGGGAACGCGTGGTGGTTTTCGACCAGCAGCCCGATGCCGGCAACGTCGGCCTCGGCGACGTTTTCCACGACACAGACCGCATGCGGATTACCCATCGACAGCACCGCTATCCGCACGGCGGGCTTGGATGCGGCTGCGGGCAAGGGCAGGCTCCAGGTCTGCCACGGTCCATCGGCCTGCGGCTGCAGCCCCTGCGCATTGAACGGAATGTCGGACAAATCGAAAGCCGGCGCGCCCATGTCCACGCTGACTCGGCCATCCGGCTCGCAGCGCAACTCCAGCACGCGATTGAGCGTCTTGACGGTGACGGTGTCCTTGTCGGTCAGCCCGCGTTCGCGCACAAAAGTCAAAAAACAACGGGCGCCGTTGCCGCAGTGCTCGACCTGCTGGCCGTCGCCGTTGTGGATCACGTACTCAAAATCGAACCCCGGGCCGGGCGCTGCACGCACGCTCAGGATCTGGTCGGCTCCAACGCCGAAGTGCCGGTCACCCAGCAAGCGGTACTGTTCGGTCGACAGTCCCAGCACGCTGCGGGTTTCGTCCAGCACGACAAAGTCGTTGCCGGCGCCCTGCATCTTGGTGAACGGGATTCGCATCGCCGGATTATCCCCTGAACCTTTGGCGGCGCTGCCGGATGGCGGGACGTTGCCGCGTCGGCTTGCCGTGCGCAGGCCGAGCCCGCGCAGGCCGGATCGGCGGCACAATGGGCCATGGTTCGCCCCGCTCAACTGTTGCACATCCAGCGCGATCCGGCGCCGACCCGGCCGGCGGCCACGGTATTGCTGTTGCGTGACGGCCTGCAAGGGATCGAGGTGCTGATGACGCGGCGCTCGATGACGGCCAGCTTTGCGCCCGGTGCCTATGTGTTTCCCGGCGGCGGCATCGACCCCTCCGATGCCGGTTCGCACCACCTTGCGCGCCGCAGGCCGGGCCAGAGTGATCTGCATCTGACGCAGGCCATTGCCGCCATTCGCGAAAGTTTTGAGGAGCTGGGCGTCTTGCTGGCCCGAAGCGCGAGCGGCGCGATGGCAGGCGACGCCGAGGTGGCCGCGCTGGACCGTGGCGCAGCATTGGCAGACCAGTGCGCGGCGCGTGGCCTGGTGCTGGCGGCAGACGCGGTGTTTGTGCTGGCGCACTGGATCACCGACCGTGATCTGCCACGCCGGTTCGACGTGCCGTTCCTGGTGGCACGCATGCCCGAAGGCCAGCGGCCTGTGGCCGACGAAACCGAGCAGTTCGAACCGGTCTGGGTGCGCCCGGTCGAAGCGCTTGAGCGGCATGCGGCGGGCGGGTTCTTCATTATTTTTCCGACCATCCGTACCTTGCAACGGCTGCAGTCGTTCGATTCAGTCGACGCGGTGCTGCAAGCCTGTGCGGTGACCGAGCAGCCACTGTGGACCAGTTGTCCGCGAGCGGGCTGGCTGGCCGGCAAGGAGGCACGCTTCATGGAGCAGGATCATCCTTACGGCGAACTGCAGCTGGTGTCGCCAGACGGGCAGATCGTGCACCACCTGGACTGGCAGTCGCTGCAACCGGTGCCGCTGCTGCGCAATGTGATGCGGCTGACCGCGCCGAACCCGGGCGCGATGACCGGCCCCGGCACCAATAGCTACCTGGTCGGTGAACCGGCCACCGGCTACGTCGCCATTGACCCGGGACCGGCCGATCCACAACACATCGACCGTCTGTGGCGTGCGGCCGGCGGCGACATCCGCCTGATCGTATGCACCCATTCGCATCCTGACCATGCGCCCGGCGCCCGACCCCTGCAGGCCCTGTGTGAGCCGCGCCCGCCGATCCTGGGGCTGCCCAGTGCCAACACCGCGCGTGCGGGCAGCAGCTTCGTGCCCGATCGGGTGCTGGCCGATGGCGCCGAACTGCATCTGGCGGGACCGGATGCCGTGGCGCTGCATACGCTCAGGGCGATCCATACGCCTGGTCACGCAGCCAACCACCTGTGCCTGGTGCTGATGCAGGACGGTCTGTTGTTCAGCGGCGACCATGTGCTCAATGGCAGTACGACGGTTGTCGACCCGCCTGACGGCGAGATGAACGCCTACATGGAATCGCTGGACAAGTTGCACACGGCCTGCGATGCGCATGGCATCGCGTACATCCTGCCGGCGCACGGGTATGTGATCGCGCAGGCGGCACAGGCCATTGCCGCGCTCAAGGCGCACCGCCTCAAGCGCGAGGCCAAGATCGTGCGGGCGATGCAGGACCATCCCGATGGCACGCTCGACGATTGGGTGGTTCAGGCCTATGACGATGTGCCGCCGCGCATGTGGCCGGTGGCCAAACGATCCTTGCTGGCGCATGTGCAGCGCATCGAAAGCCAGCTCGGCGCGGATTGAAAAAGTCGGTCGCGCCCGGGTCTGACCGGCGACCGGAGGACTTTGCCCGCCGGGGTGCCTGCGCACGGGCGGAACCATCTGGCTAAAGTTCGAAATTTCCTGAGCCCTCGCCCAGCACCGACAACTCGAGCGGCCGTACCGCGCCCATCCACAGAGCCCGGTCGCGGTGATCGAACAGGTCGTTGTCACTGATCGGGTGGATGAACACCACCAGCCCATTGCGCCGCATCGCCAGCCAAGGGATCACGCTGCCGAACAGCTCGGGCTTGAACGCCAGCTGGCAACTCCAGTCCGGATGCGGACCGACAGGGCGTTCATGCACCCGGCCCATCTTGATCAGCGGAAATTCCTGCGCAGCCTGCTCGCACAGGGTCCTTGCCCGGGCCAGCGTGTCGGGGCCGAAATAGACATGGGCATGGAAACCGCGGATGGCAGGTGGAGTGGAAGAGTTGGTCACGCGTGAATCTCCTGTTGGCTGCCGCCGGCCATGGGGGCCGGCCGCGGCGAATAAGTGTGAAGCCCACCGATAAGCCGGATTCTGTGCATGGCGGTTGCCCGTCATGTGACTGCCATCAATCTGGGCCGCCGGTCACCCGACGGCTCGGTGCTACCTACCCGCACACACCCCGGGGGCCCCGGGTAGAGGGCGCAGCGAACTGCGCGTCCCAACATGTGCCTATTTGGTATTGCTGCGCGTAGAGATTGCCCGTTTCACCCGCCCTGCAGGTTTCCCTGCCGGGCGACTCGTCTCTGTTGCTCTGATCCTCACCTTATGCCGGTCCTTCGCCATTCCGGTTTTGCCGTGCACTTGCGTGCCCGGCTTGCCGATCAGGCGTCTGCCCGGTTTTCAGTGGACAGCCGTTAGCTGCTACGCTGCCCTGCGCAGTCCGGACGTTCCTCCAGTGCCTGGTTTCCCAGATTGCACCAGCGGCAGTCTGGCGGGCTTCACGCGGGGGATTATCGCTTGCGGCAGAATGTGCCATTGAACGTTGAGCGTTTCCTTTTCTAAATCGGCGCTGTAGCAGGCGCGCCGACGCAGACCGTGCGCAAGCATCGGCCAGGAGGCGCAACGCCCTACAGTGTCGATTTAGAAAAGGAAACCCATGAAAGCCGAGAACATCTTGCAGACGATTGGCAACACACCCCACGTGCGCATCAACCGGCTGTTTGGCGCGGGCGCGAACGTTTACATCAAGTCCGAACGCAGCAACCCCGGCGGCTCGATCAAGGACCGCATTGCCCTGTCGATGGTCGAAGCGGCGGAAAACAGCGGCGCGCTAAAGCCCGGCGGCACCATCATCGAGCCGACGTCGGGCAACACCGGCATCGGCCTGGCGATGGTGGCCGCCGTCAAGGGCTACAAGCTGATTCTGGTGATGCCCGACAGCATGTCCGTCGAGCGGCGCCGGTTGATGCTGGCCTATGGCGCTTCGTTCGACTTGACGCCGCGCGACAAAGGCATGAAAGGCTGCATCGCGCGCGCCATTGAGCTGGCCGGCGCCACACCCAACAGCTGGATGCCGCAGCAATTTGACAAGGCGGTGGCGCAGCTGCAGACCAAGGTGAAGGAATTGGAAACCGAGCTGACCGGAATACCGAAGCCCGAAGAGGCGC
>JAYUQC010000053.1:0-15495 GCA_043759735.1 Rhodoferax sp. | reverse complement strand
CCGCCGCCGAAACAGGCTCCGGAGCGACGCGATCTAGCACCTGCCGATACTGGCGTATGGCGGCATCGAATTGCTGATCGCACATCGCCAGGCTTGCGCGCTGGGCGGCAATCAGGGCAGCATGGCGCTCGCGCTGCAACCGGGCCTGTGCATCAGCTTCGGAGAGCACGGCGCCATCGCTGTCCGCGCACGCATCGTTCGCACGATCGGGTTCGGCGGCCGGAACAATGGCTTCCTGTTTCGGTTCCGGATCACTGCGTGCCGGTATGGTGCGCACCCGTTTGAGCCCCAGACCGCGCACGGTTTCGATCTGGCGCTGCGAACTAATCTTGAAACTGCCTTTTGGAAACGGATGCGACATCCATCCGAGTTCCAGTTCAATGTACAGCCCGATGCGGAGTTCGTCTGGCGTCACATAGGCGTGGCCAGAATCCATCATGGACTTGGTGTGTGGGCGCCGCGCGGACCCCCGAATGGCATCGACTCGGCGTTCATGCGCCGAAGCTTACTACCGCCGTAGCCAGCGCAATGGTAAAACAGTCGCAATTGTTTCTTCCAAGCGACAATCGCCGGCTATTATCATCAGCATCAAGACCTGCGTGGCTGTTGGACAAGCGCACCATGATCGAGTTTTTTTTCGATTGCTCCAGTCCCTGGACCTACCTGGCGTTTCACAACGTCCAGCCCATGGCCGCCGGCATCGGTGTGGACATCCTGTGGCGGCCGATCCTGGTTGGTGGTGTATTCAATGCCGTCAATCCCAGCGTCTATGCGCAACGCGACAATCCGGTGCCCGCCAAGCAGCGCCATATGCAGAAAGACCTTCAGGACTGGGCACGGATCAGCGGCCTTGCCATCATCATGCCGCCTACCGTGTTTCCGGTCAACAGTGTCAAGGCCATGCGCGGCTGCGTTTGGCTGTCCGATCGACCGGACCAGATGCTGCGCTTCGCGCGGGCCGTATTTGAAGTCTATTGGGGAAGCGACCTCGATATCGCGAACGACCAGGTACTGGCCGGCATCTGCCAGCGTTGCGGCATCGCACCTGAGGCATTGGCGCTAGGCATCGCTCAGTCGGCCGTCAAGGACCAACTCAAGGCCAACGGCGACGAGCTGGTGCGCCGTGGCGGTTTTGGAAGCCCGACGCTGTTTGTCGGT
The DNA here is from genome assembly GCA_043759735.1 of Rhodoferax sp. Lineage (GTDB taxonomy): Bacteria > Pseudomonadota > Gammaproteobacteria > Burkholderiales > Burkholderiaceae_C > CAISIP01. The sequence continues at coordinate 14,337 of JAYUQC010000053.1, read as the reverse complement.
GACGACATGTATTTTGGCAATGACCGGTTGGCGCTGGTGCGCGCAGCGGCGCTCAGGCAAAAAACGGATCGATAGTTGTCGCTAGCGGCAGCAGCCGCGGTGGCCATGGCTCCAAGGTGCCGGCCTGCCAGCGTTGCCAGCCATACAGGGCCGCAAAAGCGAAGTCGGGCGTCGCACTGCCAGCGACGCCCACGCGTTCAGCGCCGCGGTGCACACGCTGCACGACTTTCAGCGTTGGCCGAGCCTCAGCCCATGTGCAAACCACCGTTGACCGAGAAGTCGGCACCGGTGGAATAGCCGCCTTCTTCCGACGCCAGCCAGGCGATGATGGACGCGATCTCGCTCGGTTCACCCAGGCGTTTGACCGGAATTGTTGCAACAATCTTGGCCAGCACATCTTCGCGGATCGACTTGACCATGTCGGTGCCGATATAGCCCGGGCTCACGGTATTGACCGTCACGCCCTTGGTGGCCATCTCCTGTGCCAGCGCCATCGTAAAGCCGTGCATGCCGGCCTTGGCGGCGGAATAGTTCGTCTGACCGGCCTGGCCTTTTTCGCCGTTGACCGAGCTGATGTTGACGATCCGGCCCCAGCCCTTCTCGACCATGTCGGCCACAACCTGCTTGGTCACATTGAACATCGAGTTGAGATTGGTTTCGATCACCGCGTCCCAATCTTCCCGGGTCATCTTCAGGAACATGCGGTCCTTGGTAATGCCGGCGTTGTTCACCAGGACATCGATCGGTCCATGCTCGACCTTGGTTTTGGCGAAGGCGGCGACCGTGGAATCCCAGTCACCGACGTTGCCAACCGAGGCATAGAAGGTAAATCCCAGCGCCGCCTGCTCGGCGATCCACTTGATGTGATCGCGGGTCGGGCCGCATCCGGCAATGACCTTGAAACCTTCTTTGTGCAGGCGCTGACAGATCGCGGTTCCGATGCCACCCATGCCACCGGTCACGTATGCAATTTTTTGACTCATCGCTATCTCCTCTGGTTGAATTGGTGTTTCGAGATTGTCCTGGTCAACGCTCGATAGTCAGCGCCACACCCATGCCGCCGCCGATACACAGCGAGGCGATGCCTTTCTTGGCGTCGCGTTTGTGCATTTCATGCAGCAAGGTCACCAGTATGCGGCAACCGGACGCGCCGATGGGGTGACCGATGGCAATGGCACCGCCATTGACGTTGACCTTGCTCGTATCCCAGCCCATTTCCTGGTGCACGGCGCAAGCCTGGGCCGCAAACGCCTCATTGATCTCCAGCAAGTCAAGATCCCTGGCCTTCCATCCGGCGCGCTCCAGCGCCTTGGTCGACGCTGGCACCGGCCCCATTCCCATCAGCGCCGGGTCCAGCCCGCTGGTGGCAAAGCTGGCGATCCGGCCCAGCGGTTTGAGGCCCAGCGCTGCGGCTTTCCTGGCCGTCATGACCATCACGGCGGCGGCGCCGTCATTGAGCCCGGAGGCATTGCCGGCGGTAACACCGCCAGCCTTGTCAAAGGCGGGCCGCAATCCGGCCAGCGCATCGGCACTGGTCTTCTTGTTGATGAACTCGTCGGCGGAAAACACGATCGGGTCGCCCTTGCGCTGGGCGATGCTGACCGGTACGATCTCGTCCTTGAATCGGCCTGCCTCCTGGGCTGCCGCCGCCTTTTGCTGGCTGGCCAGCGCCAACGCGTCCTGAGCCTCTCGCGTGATGCCGTATTTGCGCGCCACGTTCTCGGCCGTGATGCCCATGTGGTATTGGTTATAGACATCCCACAGGCCGTCGACGATCATTGAATCGATCATCTTCCACTCGCCCATGCGCTGGCCGTCACGTGAGCCCAGCAGCACATGTGGCGATGCGCTCATGTTCTCCTGCCCGCCGGCAATCACGATCTCGCTGTCGCCATAGGCCACGGCCTGTGCGGCCAACATGACCGCCTTCAGTCCGGAGCCACATACCGCGTTGATGGTCAGCGCCGGTGTGGACTGGGTCAAACCGCTCTTCATCAGGGCTTGCCGTGCCGGATTCTGCCCGGCGCCGGCTGCCAGCACCTGGCCCATGATGACCTCACCCACCTGCTCGGCGGCGACACCGCTGCGCTTGAGCAGCTCGGCGATCACCACGGCGCCCAGTTCGGTGGCCGGCGTCTTGGCCAGTGTTCCGCCGAACTTGCCCACGGCAGTGCGGGTTGCGGCGACGATGACGATTTCTTCCATTGCTTTCTCCTTTGACATGCGAATTCAGGCCTTGGCCTTGACATAGCGACCTGGTGCCGCCTCGATAGACTTGTATTTTGCGCGACCGTAGGATCTAGGTGCGGCAATCTGCTTGCCGGCATGGCCCTTGAGCCAGGCCGCCCAATCCGGCCACCAGCTGCCAGCATGCTCCCGGGCGCTGCCAATCCAGTCGTCGACCTGCGGCGGGAACTCGTCCGCAGGACCGATCCAGTGGCTGCGCTTGTTCTTGGCGGGCGCGTTGATGACGCCGGCAATATGTCCCGACGCACCCATCACGAATCGCTTCTTGCCCGGCAAGTACTGCGTCGACGCATAGGCACCACCGATGGGCACGATATGGTCCTCGCGCGACCCGTACACATAGACCGGCAGATCGACCTTGCGCAGGTCTATTTTTTCCCCGCAGACGATGGCCTTGCCCGGCTTGACCAGTCGGTTCTCGAGATAGGTGTTGCGCAGATACCAGGCGTAAAAAGGACCTGGCAGGTTGGTCGAATCGCTGTTCCAGTACAGCAGGTCGAAAGGCGGCGGCGTCTCGCCCTTGAGGTAGTTGCCAACGACATAGTTCCATACCAGATCCACCGGCCGCAGGAACGAGAAAGTCGACGCCAGGTCCTGGCCCTTCATCAGGCCGCCCTGCCCCATTTCGCGTTCGCGGTACTTGACGAACGATTCATCGATGAACACATCCAGGATGCCGGTATCGGTGAAGTCGAGCAGCGTGGTCAGCAAGGTTGCGCTGGCCACCGGTTTCTCGCCGCGCTGCGCCAGTACCGCCAGCGCCGTGGCCAGGATGGTGCCGCCCACACAAAAACCCAACGCGTTGATCGTCTTGGCCGTGGTGATGTCCCGCACCACGGCAATAGCCTTGATGGCGGCATCCTCGATGTAGTCGTCCCAGCTCGCCTTGGCCAGCGATGCGTCGGGATTGCGCCAGCTGACAACGAAGGTACGGTGACCCTGGTCGACGGCATAGCGCACCAGCGAGTTTTCGGGCTGCAGGTCCAGGATGTAGTACTTGTTGATGCAAGGCGGAATCAGCAGCAACGGCTTTTCGTACACCTTGGTCGTCTGTGGCTTGTACTCGAGCAGCTGGAACAGCGCGTTCTCGTAGACCACGGCGCCTACGGTCGTGGCCACGTTGCGACCCACCTCGAACAGGCTTTCATCGGTCATCGACACATGCCCCTGGCGGATGTCGTGCAACAGGTTCTGCAGACCCTTGGCGATGCTCTCGCCCCGGGTCTCGATCGCCTTTTGCTGTGCCTCGGCATTGAGCGCCAGGAAGTTGCTCGGGGCGGCCGCCGCGAGCCACTGCTCCACCGCAAAACGCACCCGGGCGCGTGTCTTCTCGTCAGCTTCCACGGCATCGGCCAGGCCGATCAGTGCGCGCGAGTTGAGCAGGTAGTTCGCGGCGGTAAACGCGGCCATCGGATTACCGCTCCAGGCCTGGTCGGCAAAACGTTTGTCGCGCGCTTGTGGCTTGCCCTCGAGCGATTGTGTCCACATTTCTGCCGCCTCCTGCAGATACTGCTGCTGCAGCTGCTGCAATTTGGCAGGCGAAAAATGCAGTTGCGGCTGCGCCGCCATCTCCGGTAGCCCTGGCAAACCCGCCTGCATCGGCGGCATCAGGTTCTGCATTGCCTGCATGGCACCAGCCCAGGTGCTTGCCATGTTCACCTGCATCTGCTGCGCCGAATGGCGCCAGAAGTCGGAGTTGTCCTGTGTCATCGTGTCACCTGAATGGCTATCGGTCCAGCGGCCAGTATCGCAGACCTCACCTTCGCTAAACTGACGGTTGCGCCTTACTCAGCGGACCAATGTACCTCGTTCCTATCGCCTGGATCTATGTAACCCTGATGATGGCAGTGGCAGAGGCCACCAGCAGCAACGGGACCGTGCTTGGAGCCATCATCACTTTTGTGCTGTACGGCTTGGCGCCGGTTTCGCTCGTGATGTACCTGATGCGATCGCCCGCGCGCCGGCGCGCGCTGCGTGCGCGCGATGCGGCGTCAATCGAACCAGATGCAGGCAGCCATGCGGCCGCTGCCACCAAGGAGGACGCTGTCGCGCCGATGCGAAAAGAACCGTGAAGGGTTGCTGACGGTGCACCATGGCGCGCTGGAGTCGTTGCCGTGGATCCGGTGGATTCCCATGGCCTGCAGGCGCATCCGGGCCAGCCCAGCCAGATCTGCCAGCCACTTGCCGGGCCGGCCGGCCTTGAAACAGGCCGCCATAGCCGGATCGTGCGCCACGAAAGCGGCGCGCACCTGCGCTCCAACTTCGAATGCGCTCGGCCCGATGCAGGGCCCGAGCCAGACCAGGGTGCCAGCGGCAACCTCCTGCGGCAACGGCGCGCCCAGCTGACCGGACACAAGTGTTTGGAATTGGTCAAAACCGGATTCCAGAACGCCTTGGGCCAGGCCCCGCCAGCCCGCATGCGCCGCTGCCACGGCACAGCCGGAATCATGCGCGAGCAGGACCGGCAGGCAGTCAGCCACTCGAATCGTGCACACCACGCCCGGCGTCGCGCTGGTGCAGGCATCGGCCTCGATGGCGCCAGGCTCGACCAGGCCTTGCAAATGCACCGACGCAGTGCCATGCACCTGGCTGAGGTGGTTCGCCTCGCGCCCCAACGCCCGGTCCAGCCGCTCACGATTGACCTGCACCGCCTGGGCATCATCACCCGAGGGACGACCCAGGTTCAGGCTGTCGAAGGGCGGTCGCGACACGCCTCCGTGACGGGTCGTGAACAGCGCATGAACATTGCTGGGGACTGGCCATTGCGGCACCAGCCAATCGGGATGCCATGGCGCACGCATCAGCGGCAGTCCGCCAGGGCCAAAGGCCGGGCGCCGGGATCGGCCCCGTCGATATCCAATCCCCGCCTCACGCCTCGAAATCCGGGCAAGCCGACGGTTGCGCGGCCTGGAAGGCAGCCAGGGCCATGCAGGCGTCGAATGCCGCCATGGTGCGTGGCAAGCCGGAAAAATCGCAATCAAAGCGCTGACCGTTGAAGATCTGCGGCACCAGGCAGCAGTCCGCCAGGGTCGGACTGTCCCCGAAGCAATAGCGACCCATCGGCCATTGCGCCAGTTGCCGTTCGAACGCCAGCAGTCCCTCGCGCACCCAGTGCCGGTACCAGATGAGCTTGCCCGCTTCGTCCACCTTGAGGTCGCGCACCAGATACTTGAGTACCCGCAGGTTATTGAGCGGATGGATTTCACAGGCGATGCTTTGCGCCAACGACCGAACCCGGGCCCGGTCCACGGCGTCGGCCGGCAGCAAACGGGTCTGCGGATGGGTCTCGTCGAGGTACTCGATGATCGCCAGCGACTGCGACAGGCGCAGCGCACCGACTTCAAGCATCGGAACCAGTCCATCGGCGGCGATATCCGCATAGGCTGGCTGCCTGTGATCGCCCCGCGCCAGATGAACGGCCACGTACTCGTAGGGCAATTGCTTGAGCGCCAGCGCGATGCGTACCCGAAACGACGCCGAGGAGCGGAAGTAGTTGTAAAGCTTCATGGGTAGCTAGCATAGCCACAATTGTTCAGAGGGTCGGTCGAAGACCTGAAAGCTGACGGCCCGCATCGCGCCAAACCTTGCGGCTGTACCGCCCATCGCGCGCCGCCGCACCGCGTCTCAACCTGCGTCCTTGCGACACCGCGGCCTGGCTGCGACGGTGCCGGCGAACAGCGCCTGGCGCGCCGAACGCGTGATCGCCACGACGCATGGATGGGTGATGCGCCGCTCAACGGAGATCGCGAAGTATTCAACAGTGATGCCATCGGCCTCGCCAATGCAGGCCACGCCGAACTGGCGCGCAATGTCGTCTGCCAACACCGTCGGCGCGACAAACAGGCCGGCGCCGCGGCGGCCGAATTCCGTGGCCAGCGCGCTGTCGTCGAATTCGCCGACGACTTGCGGATGCAGGGCGCGCGCCTGAAACCAGGCCTGCAGTTTTTGCCCGGTGGCCGAATCATGCGCCGGCATCAGCATGGGTGCACCCTGCAGGCATTCGGGAAACCGGGAACGGTAGCGCGCGGCGAGTTGCGGCGCCGCAAAAAAGCTCTGCCCCGAGGCACCCAGTTGGTGGCTGAATGCCTTCACGCTGACCGACGGCGGAATGGGTGCGTCCGACAGCACCAGATCGAGCCGATGCAGGGCCAGTTCGGCCAGCAGACTGTCCAGTTTCCATTCGCGACACACCAGGCGCACCGGCTCCGCGAGCCGCGTCGCCGGTTCGACCAGTCGGTGTGCAATCGGCTTGGGCAGTGCATCGGCCACGCCGACCCGAAATTCCAGTGCGGGACGGTTGGTCGGATGCTCGCGGACCGCCTGTTCAAGTTCGGCACCGAGTGAAAAAATGTCCTCGGCGTAACCCAGCGCCAGCCGACCCGCCTCCGTCATCACCAGCCCACGCCCGCTCTTGGCCAGCAGCGGGCTGCCCAGGGACTCCTCCAACAACTGGATCTGCCCGCTGATGGTCTGCGGGGTCACATGCAGCCGCTCGCTGGCGCCCGACACGCTGCCGATCTTGGCGACCTGCATGAAATAGAGGAGGTGCTTGTAGTTCATTGGGGGCAGGCGCGACAACCAGGATGCCGGACGGCATCGCCAATAGTCCGGTTTTTTCGAATCATACAAGCATTTAATTCGAATTTACAAGAACGATCCGTGCCCCCAGACTCTGCCCATCGCCACTGATCCGTCCCGATGGGAGTGACCATGCAGTTTGATATCCAGAGCCTTGATTGCCCCCGCTCCAACGCCCCGATCAACCATACCAGGCGTCGACTCGGTTTTGGTCCGGCCCGCCACACGGGCCGGGTTTGAGTCGCCTTTTACGCCCACTGCCTATTCCATACAACCGGGAATCACCATGCACATACCTCCCAAATGCCAATTGGCCGTCGCCGCGATGATGGACCTCGCTCTGCACCAGATCCACGGCCCGGTGCCGCTGTCGGCGATCAGTGCGCGCCAGCAGGTGTCGCCGTCCTACCTGGACCTGCTGTTTGGCCGATTGCGCCGCCGCGGACTGGTAACAGGCTTGCGCGGCCCGGGCGGCGGCTACCTGCTGGCCAAGGAGGCCACCGAGATCTCACTGGCCGACATCGTCAGCGCTGCCGATGAAGGCCGTGCGGCCAACGGGTCGGGGCACCGATCCTTCGCCGACCGCCCGCGTGACGGCCACAGCATCAGCGCCGACTGGTGCGTCGACCTGGAAAAACAGCTGCTCGAATTGATGGCAAAAACGACGCTGGACGAGGCGATCGGCCCAAACAAGCATCTCGCCAGGACCGGGTCATCGGCACCGGCCCGCCTGCCGACAGCCAAAGGGGTCGGCGCCCGCGAGCGCATGATCGTGGTGGCTGCCAATTCGGTCTTCGCCCGGCCCATGCGCCTGGCCATCTGACGCCGGGCAACCGGCCCCATGGCGGGTGGCAACGGTCGTCATGGCGCCAGCTCCGCAAATCCGGAATCGTCCAACGCGCCGTTCACCGACCCATTGCCGGCCTGACCCAACATGTCGGCGGTAATCAGCGTGACGCCACCTTCGGTGACATGGAAGCGCGCACGGTCCGCATACGCGTCCAACCCGGCGCAAAAGCCATCGGGCAATATGCAGCGCTTGTCCACCACGACCTTGCGCAGTGTTACATGCCGGCCGACCACCACATCCGGCAACACCAGCGAGTCCTCTATCAGGCTGTGTTCGCCCACCCGCACCTTGGAAAACAGGATTGAGCGGCGCACCGTTGCGCCGCTCACGATACATCCGCTGGACACCAGGGACGCCACCGCAGAGCCGCGCCGCGTCTCTTCATCGAACACGAACTTGGCAGGCGGCAACTGCGGCTGCAGGCTCAGGATCGGCCACTGGTCGTCATACAAATTGAGCTCCGGAACCACCGTCGTCAAGTCCATGTTTGCCTCCCAGTAGGCGTCGATGGTGCCAACGTCGCGCCAGTACGGGCGCGTGCCGACCATGTTGACGCAACTGTTGGCGAACCGATGCGCCACGACGGTGTGGCGTCCCACGAGCCACGGCAGCAGGTCCGTGCCGAAATCATGGCTGGAATGGGGGTCGGCCGCGTCCCGTGCCAATTGGGCGCACAGGAAGTCCAGGTTGAACACATAGATGCCCATGCTCGCCAGAACCTGGTCAGGTGCATCCGCCAGCGGCTGGCATTGCAACGGCTTTTCCTCGAACGCGACGACGCGTGCATACCGGTCGACGGTGACGACCCCGAAATGCCGCGATTCAGCCAACGGCACTTCGACGCAGGCCACGGTCACATCGGCGGCATGTTGCACATGGTCTGCGAGCATCGCGGCGTAGTCCATCTTGTAGACATGGTCACCCGCCAGGATCAGCACGTACTCGGCGCCGGCATCGTGCAGCAGGTTCAGGTTCTGGTACACGGCGTTCGCGGTTCCGCAGTACCAACCCTGCCCCAGACGCTGTTGCGCCGGTGCAACATCGATGAACTCGCCCAGGCTCGGCGTCAGAATGGCCCAGCCCCGCTCGATATGCCGAATCAGGCTTTGCGCCTTGTACTGGGTCAGCACGGCGATTCGGCGAATGCCCGAATTCACGCAATTGCTGAGTGGAAAGTCGATGATCTTGAGCTTGCCGGCAAATGGCACCGCTGGCTTTGCGCGCCAGTCGGTCAGGTTGTGCAGGCGGCTTCCGCGTCCGCCTGCCAACACCATTGCGAAGCAGCGTCGCGTCAGGTGCTGGGTATCGCCCGCATACACTCCCGCCACGCGCGACCGATAGTCGTGCCGTTGCGATTGCGCGTTGTCGTTCATCCGGTACTCCATCTGCAATCGGGGCGCTGCAGCCAGCACCCTAACATGCCGCTCGGGTCCGCCAGACCCCAAAGCGCATTGATTTGACCTGGATCAAGCGCGGCCCTGTTGCACGCGCCGATGTGCGTCCGGCGTTCGTCCGATTGGCTCGCGTCACAGTGGCGATCCCTTTGCTTTCGTATGATGTACCCGGCGGCGGGCGCATACCCCTGCGCGCGGCCAGCCTACGGCATGTCGCCGCAGTCCATGATCAGCCAACCCGCACACGACCATGAGCATTCGCAACCTCGACCATCTGCTGGACCCGGCGTCCGTCGCGGTATTTGGCGCCTCGTCAAGGGCGGGCAGCGTTGGCGCCACAGTTTGGCGCAACCTGCGCGGCGGAAGGTTCCAGGGTCCGGTGTATGCGGTGAACCCGAAATACAAGGCATTGGACGACCAACCGGCATTTGCCCGTGCGGCCGACCTGCCGACTGTTCCCGCTCTGGCGGTGATCTGCACGCCGGCGGCCACCGTCGCCGGACTGATCAAGGAACTGGCCGCCTGCGGAACCCGAGCGGCGATCGTGCTGACCGCAGGTTTGAGCGCCGAACAACGCACCTGCATGCTGGAAGCCGCCCGGCCGACGCTGCTGCGCATCCTGGGGCCCAACTGCATCGGTTTGTTGTCCCCACACCTGGGATTGAATGCCAGCTTTGCCCACACCTCGGCGGCGCCGGGAGAACTGGCATTCGTGTCGCAGTCTGGCGCATTGGTCACTGCCATGCTCGACTGGGCGCGTGCGCGCGCCATCGGTTTCTCGCATTTCGTGTCACTGGGTGAACATGCGGATGTCGATTTCGGCGACATGCTCGACTACCTGGCGAGCGACCCCAAAACCCGCGCCATCTTGCTGTACATCGAGTCGATCGAGGCGCCACGCAAGTTCATGTCGGCAGCCCGTGCCGCGGCGCGCAACAAGCCGGTGATCGTGGTCAAGGCCGGTCGCTCGACACAGGGGCAACGCGCAGCTGCGTCCCACACTGGCGCGCTGGCCGGGTCAGACCTGGTGTACGACGCCGCCATCGCGCGCGCCGGCATGCTGCGGGTGGACACGCTGCAGCAGTTGTTCGTGGCAGCCGAGACGCTGACCCGTTTTCGTGCCAATCGATCGGACCGATTGACCATCCTGACCAACGGCGGCGGCGCTGGCGTCATGGCAGCCGACGCCGCAGAAAATGCCGGAATCAAGCTGGCCACACTCGAACCCTCAACCCTACAGGCGCTCGACGCGCTACTACCGGCCAACTGGTCGCACGGCAACCCGGTCGACATCATCGGCGACGCGCCCGTGACGCGGTATGTGGACACGCTCAAGGCACTGATCGCGGACCCAGGGGCCGGCGCAATCCTGTTCATCCATGCGCCAACGGCAATCGTGCCCAGCCTCGAGATCGCCCAGGCATTGCTGCCGCTGGCAGACAGCCAGCGCCCGCGCCTGCTGTCCTGCTGGCTTGGCGAAGCGGCGGTGGCACAGGCTCGGCAGGCCTTTCAGGACGCCGGCATCGCCAACTACGCCACACCAGAGGAAGCGGTCAGTGCATTTGCGATGCTGGTGCGCTATCGGCACAACCAGGCCGAGTTGCTGGAGGCGCCGGCGGCGGGCGCCACCGGCGCGGCGGCGCCCGCTCCCGATGCAGCGGCGGTGCGTGCATTGCTGGAATCGGCACTGGCCCAGGACCAGGGGATGCTGACCGAGCCGCAAGCCAAGGCCGTGTTGGACGCCTACCGGATACCCGTTGTGGCCACCCGGGTGGTCGCGCCCGATCCGGCCGCCGCTGCCGCGGCGGCACAGGAAATCGGATTCCCGATTGTGCTCAAGGTGCTTTCCCGCACGATCTCGCACAAGTCCGACGTCGGCGGCGTGGTTTTGAACCTGGCGCATGCGGCGGCAGTGCGCGAGGCGGCGCAGGCCATGCTGGAGCGGATTGCAGCGGTGCGGGCAGACGCCACGGTGGACGGCTTCACGGTGCAGGCCATGGTGCGAGAACCCCACGCCCGCGAGTTGATCGTCGGAGCCAGCATCGACGCCGTATTTGGCCCGATCATCCTGTTTGGCTCCGGTGGTACCTCGGTCGAGGTCGTGGCCGATCGTGCGGTCGCCCTGCCTCCGCTGAACAGCCGCCTGGCCCATGCGCTGGTGCAGAACACCCGCATCGCGCGCCTGCTGGATGGCTTTCGCGATACGCCGGCCGCCGACCTGGAGTCGTTGGAGCGTGTGCTTGTGGCGGTCTCCCAACTGCTGGCCGACCATCCCCAGATTGCTGAACTCGATATCAATCCACTCCTGCTGAGTCCCCGTGGCGCCATTGCGCTAGATGCGCGGATCCGGGTCAGCGCCGACCTGCCCGGCGGTGCAGGTAATTTCGCCATCAAGCCCTATCCGGCACACCTGACCGAACAGCTTGAGTGGAATGGGCAGGCGTTGACCGTGCGTCCGATCCGACCCGGCGACGAGGCGCAGCATCTGGCGTTCCTGTCGCAACTGGACCCCGAAGACGTGCGCATGCGGGTCTTTTACAGCCGGCGCAGCATTGAACCGAGCGAGCTGGCGCGCCTGACCCAGATTGACTATCAGCGCGAAATCGCATTTGTCGCAGTACGCGTAGGCCCCGATGGCAACGAACAGACACTCGCCACGGCGCGCGCCGTCGCCGACCCGGACAACATCACGGCCGAGTTCGGCATCATCGTGCGCTCGGACCTCAAGGGTCAGGGCCTGGGAAGCTTGCTGATGGACAAACTGATCCGCACCCTGCGCTGCCAGGGCACACAGCGTCTGGTCGCGACGATTCTGCACGACAACAGGCGCATGCTGGCATTGCAACGCCAACTCGGATTTGTCGAAGTACCTGCCGATCCGGCCGATGGCACGCGCTCCGTCGTGCTGGACCTGCAGCGCCGGGATGCGGCAGGCGCATGACCCCTGACACGCTGTTTGAACGGGCAGCACATACCGTGCGTCAGCTGCGCGGACGCGACGTGCGGAGCGTGTGAATGCGCCTGCGTGACCGCCTGCGTGCGATGGTGCCGACCCGCGCGCAGATCCAGGACAACCGCTGGCTGCGCTGGCTCGGCCCGTTGCTGAGCCGACCCCGGCTATGGCGCTGGTCCCGCCGCGGCGTTGCCCTGGGTGTGGCCTTGGGCGTGTTTTTTGGCCTGTTGGTTCCAGTGGCCCAGATTCCGCTGTCGGTCGCCGCGGCCGTGGTGTTGCGGGCCAATGTTCCCGCTGCCGCAGTCAGCACCCTGATCACCAACCCGCTGACCTTCGGCCCGCTGTATTACGCCGCCTTCAAGCTCGGGCACTGGGTGACCGGCGCCACCGGGGAACCAACCCAGGCCCAAGCCGCGGCGATCGACCTGCAGGCCGCCGGATTGCCCAAGGAAGAAGTGCACATCTGGCAACGCTTGGCCACGGTGGGCAAACCGCTGCTGCTCGGCCTGTCCATCATTGCGACGCTGATGGGTTTGTTGTCCTATGCCCTGATTGCGCTGGCATGGCATGTGTGGACCTGGTTCAAACGCCGCAGGCGCCGTTTGGGGTAGTCGCCAGCGCCTGGCGGCAATGCCTTGGCGGCAACAGCGATGGTGCGCCCGGCGCAGACACATTACCTGCCAGGTAATCGACGCGCCGCCAAGGGTCATAGACACTGCAATTGTCATGACAACGGTCGTCGCGACAAACTGTGAAAGGACCCGCCCCATGCCCTCAATCGACCTCCTGCCCCTGGCCATCGCGCTGCTGATCGGTATTCCCGCCTTCGCCAATGGTTGTTCGGAATCAATCCGCAATCTCGGGCTTGACCAGCCTTGCCAGCTGCTCGAGCGATTCCTGCCAGCCGAGGTACCGTTGTCCGAACCCCTCGTCGCGCAGCGAGCGCAGGATCGGCAAGCCTTTCGCCTGAACCTGCGTGAGTGGATCGATGGCAAATTGCCCTAAACTTTGCGCTCCCTACTCCCCCATCTTCAAGGAAACCGTCATGCGTCTCGGACTCCGTTCCTTCGCCTTGTTCTCGATTGTCGCGCTGGCCGGCTCGACCTCCCTCGCCCAGACCTACCCCAGCAAGCCGATCAAGGCCATCGTGCCTTTCGCTGCCGGCAGCGCCACAGACCAGATTGGCCGCGCGTTCGCCGCCAAGATGTCCGAAACCCTGGGACAGACCGTCGTGGTCGAAAACAAGCCCGGCGTAAATGGCATGCTGGGCGCCGACGCCGTCGCCAAATCCGCACCGGATGGCTACACCTTCCTGTTCGGGACCAACAGCACGAACGCTGCGCTCAAGAGCCTGATGAAGGCCCTGCCCTATGACCAGGACACGGCGTTCGCACCCATCGCCTACATGGGTTCGGTGCCGCTGATCGTCACTGTCAACAACGACGTGCCCGCCAAAACGCTGAAGGAGTTCGTTGCGCTGGCCAAGGCCAAGCCGGGCGACGTGACCTTCGCCAGCGCGAGCACATCGCAGCTGGTGTCCGCCAGCGTGCTGGCCAGCATGGCCGGCATCGAGATGACGAATGTGCCGTACAAGAGCGGCCCGGCCGCGATGACCGACTTGATCGGCGGCCAGGTGATGATGTTCAGCGCCGACTTCGCCGTCACGCTGCCGCAAGTCAAAGGCGGCAAGATTCGCGGGCTGGCGGTCACCTCGACCCAGCGCTCGCCGGCCATTCCCGAGTTGCCGACCGTCAATGAAGCTCTGGGTTTGAAGGACTACGAACTGATAGCCTACTTCGCCGTGTTTGCGCCGGCCGGCACGCCGCCCGAGATCGTCGCCAAACTGAACCAGGCGATCAACGCGGCAGCCACCAGCAAAGACCTGCAGGAAAAGTTCGCGCCCATCGGTTTTCTGGTCGAGCCCGGCACGCCCGAAGCGCTGGGCCTGCGCACGCAGAAGGAAACCGTCAAGTGGGCCAAGGCGATCAAGGACGCAAAGATTGAACCGCAGTGAGCGTGGGTTCGGTTTCTTGCTCCCTCTCCTTTCGGGAGAGGGGAGCAGCAGGGGGCCAAGTCGCCAAGCCACCAGTCCCCGAACGCGGAATCTAGCCTGCGTTCAACATAAAAACCGGCTCAAGCCCATACCACCCGGGCGCAATCAGCTCCTAAATCAATAGCGACTGGAACCCCGAATCGTGAACTTCGACGCCGTACTTTTCGACTGCGATGGCGTGCTGGCCGACAGCGAACCCCTGACCTGCGGCGTGCTGCGCGCCATGCTCGAAGACAGCGGCTGGACGCTGAGTCTGCCCGCC
>JAYUQC010000052.1:0-2073 GCA_043759735.1 Rhodoferax sp. | reverse complement strand
ACACCCGTGTCGGAGGGTTCAAAATTCCTGCGGACACCCGCAAGCTTCATCGCGAGAAGCCGCTTGATCTGCTCCACATTCGGCATCTCGAACTTGATTGCCTCGTCAAATCGACGCCAGACGGCCTTGTCTAACAGCGACTCATAGTTGGTCGTAGCAATCAGGATACTTGGGCCTCGGTAGCCGTCCATCATTTGTAGCACCGCGTTGACAGAGCGCTTGAGCTCGCCATGATCAGCGCTATCGCCGCGGTCTTTGGTGAGCGCGTCGAACTCGTCAAACAGTCCAACAACCGGGTACTGGGCGAAATAGTCGAAAACCTTGCGTAGGTTCGACGCAGTTTCACCGAGGAAAGACGAGATCAGAGAATCGAGCCGGACCAAAACCAGCGGCATGGAAAGGCTGCTCGCAATCACCTCCGCGGCAAGCGATTTGCCGCAACCTGGGGGACCAAAGAAAAGCAACTTTCTCGCAGGCTGCAGTCCATAGGATCGCAACACGTCTGCACGGTTGTGCTCTTGCAGAATCTCGTCGAGGGCAGACCCAGTAGTGTCTGAGAGAACGATGTCCTTTTGGTCGCGAATTGCCGGTCGTTCTTCGATCAACGCCAGGCCGTTGTCTTTGCTGGTCGGCACTACGGTCGCAAGGTGAAGCTTTCGCGCGCCCGGGGCTGAGCTACCGTACTCGGCATACAGCAATCGCTCCAAATCGTTGGCGAGCAAGTGGTGGTTCTTGCTGCGCTCCTCAGAGATGACTGCACTTGAAGCCGCGCGGAAACTCTCCTGGTCACCCTGAATTCCAGCCTTGATCAGCTGGCGCAGCAATTTACCGTTTGCCATGACTCGTCTCCTACAGGGTGTCTGATATTTCGTCGCGGTGTGCGCCTAAAGACGCATTCTCGTCCACGTGCAGCTTCACGCAAGGCTTTCGAAAAGGCTGCCCGTGCGCAAAGTTTCGTCATTTGCAAACAGGTCCTCAGGATGCAGCGCGTTGGATCGCAACAACTCGCCCGCCCCCATCAGGTGGCCTCGCATGGCCTCACGTGTTGCCGCGGAAGGCAAGAGCAGATGCGACGCGCCTTCCTGCCAGGAAACGATGCGCAGGTTGTCGTCCGTGATCCAACTCGCATCGAGCAATTCCGGGCTGTGTGTGGTCACCACCAACAGTGTGCTCGGCAACCTGCTTCGGCTGCGGCGGCCAGCAGTGCTTTGACGCCGGCCGGTCGACACGACTCCGCGCGCGAGCATGCGCTTGAACGTTTCGTACACGTCGGTCCTTGATCCGGCCTTGACGCGCCGCCAATGCGTGCTTCCGGCAACCAGCGTCCAGGTGAGCTCGAGTCGTTGCTTCTTGGTCATGTAAGGGCCTGGATCAGTTCAGTTCCCGCAGACAGTCTGCCCAGACTTCCGGATGCTGCTGCCGCAAGGCACTGAAGGGCGCAATGGTCTGCCCCGTGGTGCTGAAGCACCAGGGCAATAACCCGTGATCGTCGGCCTCGCGCAACTCGGCCAACAATACGACAGCAGTGGTGCCATTGGCACCCAGCGCCGCCTGAACGATGCGGCAGAGTCGTCTGAACGTGGCCTTGTAGACGATCTCCAGCGCCTCGCGCCGGTCGAGCCGCAACACTTCGACCGTCTTGGAACCTTTAGGAGACCAACCATCGGCCAGAACATCGAAACGCGCTGTCATATCGCCGGTATCCGGGTCGAAGTCAAGGTATTGCCAAGGGTCTTCGGCTGAAGGATCGATTAACAAAGGCTGGCCGTCCGCCGTGGGAAATTGCTCCCCCTTGAAACGACCGCACTCGGTACAACACAGCAACAAGTTATGCCACTGGAACGTGTGCCGTGGGAAGCGTGCTTTGGGACGGAAATGCTCAATGTCGCAGCCGTGCGAATCCACACAGTACATGCAACGCTCCCGTGGACCCATCATCTGCCGCAATACCTGTAGCACGGACGCGGCAGTCTTGGTTTGCCGCGCGGTCTTCCACGCCCGTTCGATGTTGAAGATGTTCACATCGAGATTTCGATTGGCAGCCGATTGGCGCTTGTCGAGGTAGGTTTGCGC
>JAYUQC010000051.1:0-44186 GCA_043759735.1 Rhodoferax sp. | reverse complement strand
CCCGGCTCGTGCACGTTGCCGTTCCCCGGCATCGACGCGGCGGTGGTCGACGAGACCGGCAACGAAGTGCCGAACGGGCAGGGCGGCATCCTGGTGGTAAGAAAGCCGTGGCCGAGCATGATCCGCACCATCTACGGCGACCCCGAGCGCTTCGAGAAAAGCTACTACCCGCCGGAGCTCAAGGGCTACTACCTCGCTGGGGATGGCGCCATCCGCGACGCCAAGACCGGCTACTTCAGCATCACCGGCCGCATCGACGACGTGCTCAATGTCTCTGGGCACCGCATGGGCACGATGGAGATCGAGTCGGCACTGGTCAGCTGCACCGAGCTGGTCGCCGAAGCTGCGGTGGTCGGCCGCCCTGACGAGACCACCGGCGAGGCCATCTGCGCCTTCGTGGTCCTGAAGCGTTCGCGCCCGACCGGTGACGAGGCCAAGCAGATTGCGACCCTGTTGCGCAATTGGGTGGCCAAGGAGATCGGCCCGATCGCCAAGCCCAAGGACATTCGTTTCGGCGACAACCTGCCCAAGACCCGCAGCGGCAAGATCATGCGTCGCCTGCTGCGCAGCCTGGCCCGGGGCGAGGAGATCACGCAGGACACGTCAACGCTGGAAAACCCGGCGATCCTGGAGCAGCTGGCGGAAAAGCTGTAGCGGACGATTGCGCGGCGCGACCAGACAAAAAGTAAGCCCGCCGGTCGGCACGGCGGGCTTGAGGCTCGATCGGCAGGATCAATGCCGAGGGTCTGCCCTTATTTCATCCCCAGCACCCAGGCAGCCAATTTCTTGGCGTCAGCCTCGGTGACCTGGGTATTGGCGGGCATCGGGACCGGACCATAAACTCCCGAGCCGCCCTTGATGATCTTGGCCGCCAGTTTATCAACCGCGTCTTTCTGACCGGCGTATTTGGTTGCGACTTCCTTGTAGCTCGGACCAACCAGCTTTTTCTCGACTGTATGGCAGCTCATGCAGTTCTTGGAGGTGGCCAAAGTTTGATCGGCGAATGCCGGCGCCATTGTGGTGGTTGCCGACAGTGCGAGCGCCAATGTGGCCCAGGTAGCTTTCGTCATGGTTATCCTCTTGATTGCGTTACAGTCATTTAACGCGATTGTAGTAAACGTGGTTGACGCCCCTTGTCAGCAAATGTGTCGAATTTCTGGGAGAGCGTGATGTATTTTCTGATTCTGGGACTGGCGCTTCTGGTGATGAAGTACATGGAGTTCGGCCCGGTCGCAGCCTGGAGCTGGTGGTGGGTACTGTCGCCGTTCGCACTGGCCGTCGTCTGGTGGTCCTGGGCCGATTCGAGTGGCTACACCAAGCGCAAGTCGATGGAGCGCGAGAACAGGAAGCGCCAGGCGCGCATCGACAAAAACAAGGAAGCCATCGGTACCAATTACCGCAAGAAGCGCTGAACCGCGCCTGCCCGGCATTCACTGTCGCGAGTGCCGAGCCCGCCCAAGCCCGTCGATCCTTCAAGCGTTGAGGCCTGGCAAAGTCAGGGGGGCGCTCAGTAGTTGTCCAGCACCGCGCCCTTGCTCGCCGATGCGGCATTGAACGCAAATTTGGCCTGCACGCCGCGGGTGTAGCGCGGCGCCGGGGCGGTCCAGCCCAGACGGCGGCGCGCGATGACGGCATCGTCTACATTAAGTTGCAACAACAGTTGGTGCGCATCGATGGTGATCGAGTCACCTTCCTCGATCAGCGCGATGTTGCCTCCCTCGGCGGCCTCGGGTGCCACATGGCCGACCACCATGCCCCAGGTGCCACCGGAAAACCGCCCGTCGGTGATCAGGCCGACCGACTCGCCCAGCCCCTGGCCGACCAGAGCGCCGGTGGGGGCCAGCATTTCCGGCATGCCAGGGCCGCCCTTGGGACCCAGATAGCGCAGCACCATTACATCGCCGGCCACGATCTTGCCGGCCAGGATGGCCGCCAGTGCCGACTGCTCGTCGTCAAATACCCTTGCCGGGCCGGTCATGACCGGATTTTTCAGCCCGGTTATCTTGGCCACACAGCCTTCCGGCGACAGGTTGCCCCTGAGGATGGCCAGATGGCCCTGGGCATACATCGGGTTGGAAATGGGTCGGATCACGTCCTGGTCGGCGCGTGGCACATCGGGGATGTCCTTGAGCACCTCGGCGATGGTCTGGCCGGTGATGGTCATGCAGTCGCCATGCAGCAAGCCCGCTGCCAGCAGTGTTTTCATGACCTGGGGGATTCCGCCTGCCCGGTGCAGGTCCACGGCAAGGTATTTGCCGCTGGGCTTGAGGTCGCACAGCACGGGTGTGCGCTTGCGAATGCGCTCGAAGTCATCGATGGTCCACTCGACCTCGGCGGCGTGGGCGATGGCCAGGAAATGCAGCACCGCGTTGGTCGAGCCACCCGTGGCCATGACCACGGCGATGGCGTTTTCCAGCGAATTGCGGGTCACGATGTCACGCGGCTTGAGGCCCAGGCCGATCGCCTTGATCAGAACCTGGGCCGATTCCCGGGCCGAGTTCAATTTCTCGTCATGCGGGTTGGCCATGGTGGAGGAGTAGGGCAGCGACATGCCCAGGGCCTCGAACGCCGACGACATGGTGTTGGCGGTGTACATGCCCCCGCAGGATCCGGTGCCCGGGATGGCGCGGCGCTCGATCTCCAACAGGTCGGCATCGGTCATCTTGCCGGCGGCGTTTTGCCCGACGGCTTCGAACACGCTCACGATGTTCAGGTCCTGCCCCTTGAAGTGGCCGGGCAGGATGGTGCCACCATACACGTAGATGGCCGGGACGTTGGCGCGCAGCATGCCCATCATGCCGCCGGGCATATTCTTGTCGCAGCCGCCAATCACGACCACGCCGTCCATCCACTGGCCTTGTACGCAGGTTTCGACGCAGTCGGAAATAACCTCGCGGCTGACCAGTGAATACTTCATGCCTTCGGTACCCATCGCCATGCCGTCCGAGATTGTCGGCGTGCCGAATATTTGCGCCTTGCCGCCGGCTTCCTCGATGCCGGCCACGGCCGCGTCGGCGAGTTTCTGCAGGCCGCTGTTGCAGGGTGTGATCGTGCTGTGCCCGTTTGCCACGCCAATCATGGGCTTGCTGAAGTCGGCCTGCTGGTAGCCCATGGCGTAGTACATGGAGCGATTGGGCGCGCGCAACTTGCCTTCGGTGATGTTCTTGCTGCGGCTATTCAGAATAATGGGGTTGGTGGCCATGGGTTGGATCTCGATCGGATGGATGGGAACAGCCCGCCGTGCCAGCGTTGGCAAATCGGTGGCGGTTGCCGGAATAGACAAGCCTGCAAGTATGCACCTGGATTCGCGCCGGGGTGAGCTACCGCGACATCCGATCGACCCGGGGCGATGGACGCGCCGACGGCGGGTCGGCCATGCCGACATGGCGGGCGTCGGCGCAACGGATGGCGCCAGGCTGGCACAATCTGGCGCATGCTGATTCATCCTGAAATCGATCCTGTCGCCCTGCAACTGGGGCCGATTGCCGTGCACTGGTACGGACTGACGTACCTGGCTGCGTTCGGCCTTTTTCTGCTGCTGGGCAACCTGCGGCTGCGCCATGAGCCATTCCGGTCGCTGCAGGGTGACAGTGCCTGGAGCCGCAGGGATCTGGAGGACATCCTGTTCCTGGGGGTGGTGGGCGTCGTGCTGGGGGGGCGCCTGGGATACTGCCTGTTTTACAAGCCCTTGTATTACCTGGCGCATCCGCTGGAGGTGTTGGCCGTCTGGCAGGGTGGCATGAGTTTTCATGGCGGCCTGCTGGGTGTCATCGCCGCCATGGTCTGGTTTGCGCATTCGAGACGCAGGCCGTTCTGGCAGGTTGCGGATTTCGTTGCGCCTTGTGTGCCGACCGGTCTGGCTGCCGGACGGGTCGGTAATTTTATCAACGGGGAGTTGCCCGGCCGCCTGAGTGACCCGGCGCTGCCGTGGGGCATGGTGTTTCGTGGCGCCGGAGATTTGCCACGCCATCCGTCGCAGGTCTACCAGTTTCTGCTCGAAGGCTTGCTGCTGTTTGGGTTGCTGTGGTGGTACGCGCGTACCGCGCGTTTGCGCGGCCGGGTTGCGGCAGCGTTTTTGGTCGGGTACGGCGTGATGCGGTTTGTTGCCGAGTTTTTCCGCGAACCCGATGCCCATCTCGGCTTGCTGGCGCTGGGCATGAGCATGGGGCAATGGCTGTGTGTGCCGATGGTGCTGGCAGGGGCGGGGTTGTGGTGGTGGGCCGGCACGCGTGAGCCGTAGCGTGGCAGCGCAGGGCAACGGCGGACAGGGCCAGGTCGAGATCCGGCTGCGCCTGGCGCTGGAGTCGCCGCGAACCCGCCTGATTTCTGATACAGGATGACCGAGCGCATGATCTATTCCGCTGCTACTGCTACCGCTACGACCGACCGCAACTTATTTGCCGCCCTGCGCGACGGCTTTCCCGATGATCTCGACGCTGTAGCCATCGAGACCGATACCGGTCTGTGCTACAGCTGGCGTGACCTGGAGCGCGCCACGGCGATGCTGGCCAATCTGCTGGAGGGACTTGATCTGCCGCCTGCATCGCGGATCGCGGTGCAGGTGGAGAAGTCGGTCGAAGCGGCGATGCTGTACCTGGCGACGTTGCGTGCCGGGCACATTTTTTTGCCGCTCAACACCGCCTACCAGAGTGCGGAGATGGCATATTTCATCGGCAATGCCGAGCCCGCCGTGGTGGTGTGCAGCACGCGCAATTTCGGTTGGATCAGCCAGCTGGCGTTCACCGCGGGTACTGCCTATGTGTTCACGCTGGACGATGACCGCAGTGGCACGCTGTTGCAACGCGCTGCAGCCTGCAGCGACCAGCACCGGGCTGCCGTGCGCAAAGGGTCGGACCTGGCCGCCATTTTGTATACCAGCGGCACCACCGGTCGCAGCAAGGGCGCCATGCTCAGCCATGCCAACCTGCTGAGCAATGCGCAGGTGCTGCACAAAGCCTGGGACTGGCGATCGGCGCGCGATGGCGGCGATGTGCTGATCCATGCGCTGCCGATATTCCATGTACACGGCCTGTTCGTGGCCCTGCATGGCGCGTTGATCAATGGCAGCCGCATGTTGTGGCAATCGCGCTTCGATCCGGCCGGGGTGGTGCGCAATCTGCCGCGCGCCACCGTGTTCATGGGCGTGCCGACGATGTACGTACGCCTCTTGGCCGAGCCGGGGCTGACGCCCGAGCCATGCGCGGGAATGCGCTTGTTCGTTTCGGGCTCGGCGCCGATGCTGATGGACACCTTCACCGCATGGCAACACCGCACCGGGCACACGATTCTGGAGCGCTACGGCATGTCCGAGACGGCCATGCTGACCTCCAACCCCTGCGTACCGCAGGACGGTCAACGCCGGGGTGGCTCGGTCGGCTTGCCGCTGCCGGGCGTCGGACTGCGGGTGTGTGACGAAGCGGGCCAGGTGGTGCGGCCGGGGGAGGTCGGCGGCATCGAGGTGCGCGGACCCAATGTTTTCCAGGGCTACTGGCGTATGCCCGAGAAGACGCGTGAGGAGTTCACTGCGGACGGATTCTTCAAGACCGGCGACCTAGGCAAGGTCGATGCCGATGGCTACCTGACCATCGTCGGGCGCAGCAAGGATCTGATCATCAGCGGTGGCTACAACGTGTACCCGGCGGAGGTCGAGAGCTATATCAACGAGATGGATGGGGTGGCCGAAAGCGCCCTTGTCGGCGTGCCGCATCCCGATTTCGGCGAGGTCGGCGTGGCGGTGGTGACCGCCCGGCCCGGCGTCGCGCTCGACGCCGTCGGCATCGTGGCGTCGCTCAAGGTCGCGATGGCCAATTTCAAGGTGCCCAAGCGTTGCTTTGTCGTGGATGCGCTACCACGCAACACCATGGGCAAGGTTCAGAAGAACCTGTTGCGAGAGCAATACAAGGATCTGTTCCTTCCCGGTTGAACCTGGCAGCAGCGCCACGCGGCGCCTGCCTGGAGGCGGCTGCCCGCTGCGTCTGCCGGCAACCTTCAGCGCAGCACCAGAACCGGAATGTGCGTGTGGGTCAGCACCAGTTGGGTTTCGCTGCCCAGCAGCAGCCGCTTGATGCCGCGCCGCCCATGCGAGGCCATGACGATCAGGTCACATTTATGCTTCTTCGCCGCGGCAATCACAGCTTCGGACACCAGGTCGGATTTGACCGTGACGCCCTTGGCCTTGACCCCCTTGGACATGGCGGTCTTCTTGACCGCGTCGACCACCTCCTGGGCGGCATCGGCCCACTGCGTCTCGATGCGGGCGATTTCACCTGCCTGCACTGCCATACCACCTTCGAAATAGGTCATCGGGTAGCGCGGGACCACCTTGAGCGCCACCAGTTCGGCACCGCACAGGCCGGCCAGGGCGATGGCGCTCGATACGGCTTTGCGCGACAGATTGGATCCGTCGGTGGCGACAAGAATACGCTGGTACATGCTGAACTCCTTGGGGGTGGTGTGATGCCCGTAGGATAAGCCTGCGGGAACCGGCGCTCTTGATGCAGATCAAGACAACGGCGTGCAATCCCGATAAGCTCGGATCCATGCTTGGTGCTGCATTGGCCAACCCCGAACTGTCACATCCCTTGTCGATGCCACCGGCCGGTGTTGACATCGATGTGACGCCACGCGCGCCGGTCAGGCAAGATGACGCACTGCATCTGCTGGACAATCCCGACGAATGGTTGGCGTTCAGCCGCCCCTGCGCGGAGGATTCCGGCCTGCTGGAGTCGAGCCTGGTCATCGATGGCATCCGTTGCGCAGGCTGTGCGCTGACGATCGAGCAGGTCCTTCGGGCCACGCCCGGTGTCCTGCGCGCCGATGTCAGCGCGGCCAATAGGCGTGCCAGCGTGGTGTGGTCTCCCGCGCACGTTCAGCCTTCGGGCTGGATCGGAGCCATCCGCCAGGCGGGTTATCGGCCGGTGCCGGCCAACGACGCCAGCGCACGCGCGGCGCGCTTGCAAGAGAGTCGCACCGCGCTGTGGCGCTGGCTCGTCGCCGGCCTGTGCATGATGCAGGTGATGATGTACGCCTATCCGGCCTATGTCGCGTTGCCGGGTGACCTGAGCCTGGAGTCGGAACGCTTGCTGCGCTGGGCCTCCTGGGTACTGACGTTGCCGGTGATGCTGTTCTCATGCGGGCCTTTCTTTCGCGCGGCCTGGCGCGACCTGGTGCAACGGCGCATCAGCATGGATCTGCCGGTGGCCATCGCGCTGCTGATCACCTTTGCCGTCAGTTCGGCGGGCACGTTCGATCCGCAGGGCGTATTCGGGCGCGAGGTGTATTTCGATTCCCTTGCGATGTTCGTCTTCTTTCTGTTGACGGGGCGCTGGCTCGAACTGCGGCTGCGCGATCGTACGGCCGGGGCTCTGGAGGCCATGGTCAACCGCATGCCCGACGCGGTACAACGGCGCCGGGCCGATGGCAGCTTCGAGGCAGTGGCCGTGCGCCGGCTGGTGGTGGGAGATGTCATCCGGGTGCTGCCGGGCGAAGCCATTGCGGCCGATGGCATCATCACGCAAGGGTCGACGCTGCTGGACCAGGCCCTGCTGACCGGTGAATCCAAACCGGTGGCCTGCACCGGTGGTTCCCGGGTGATTGCCGGCAGCTTCAATCTGTCGAGTGTCATCGAGCTGCGGGTCGAGAAAACCGGCGACGACACCCGCTTCGCTGCCGTGATGGCGCTGGTGCGCAGTGCGGCGACCACACGGCCGCGGCTGGCGCAACTGGCCGATCGCATTGCCAGGCCGTTCCTGATCGTGGTGTTGTTGGCCGCGGCGGCGGCTGCCGGGTATTGGTGGTCCGCAGGCGCCGGGCATGCGTTGATGGTCGCCGTGGCGGTGCTGATCGTCACCTGTCCCTGTGCCTTGTCGCTGGCCACGCCGACCGCGATGCTGGCCGCCGCGGGCAGCCTGGCGCGCGGCGGCGTGCTGGTGCGGCGCCTGCAGGCGCTCGAGGCTTTGGCCAGGGTGGACACTGTTGTTTTCGATAAGACCGGCACTTTGACCCGCGACGGCTTGCGCCTTGAAGCGGTAACCGTGCGCGCCGGCCTGTCGCGCCAGCAGGCGCTGGCCATGGCCGCCGCCATCGGTCGCCAATCGCTGCATCCGGTGTCCCGCGCGCTGGCCGGGGCTGCAGCACAGGCGGGGCAGGGCGAAATCTGGAAAGCCACTGGGGTGACCGAACACACCGGTGCCGGTGTGTCGGCCGTCGTCGAACCGATGGGCAGGCTCGCCGAACCCGCACTGGCCCGGCTGGGCAGCAGCCGGTTCTGCGGTTTGCCGGACTGCGGGTCAGACGCAGGCCTGTCCCACCTCGTCGATGGATCCGGCTGGCTGGCCACGTTCCGCCTGGGGCAGGACTTGCGTTCCGACGCCGCCTCGGCAGTGTCGGCCTTGCTGGCCGACGGCTTGCGGTTGCACATGCTGTCGGGCGACCAGCGCGGCGCGGCGCTCAAAGTGGCTGAGCCCTTGGGCATCGCCTCGGTACTGGCCGAGTGCTCACCCGATGCCAAGCTGGTGTTTCTGCGCGCTCAGCAGGCGCTGGGTCACAGTGTGGCGATGGTAGGTGATGGTTTGAACGATGCCCCGGTGCTGGCGGGAGCCAATGTGTCCTTCGCGATGGGCCATGCTGTGCCATTGGCGCAGTCACAGGCCGACTTCGTGGTGCTGGGCGGCCAGTTGCAGCGCGTGCCCCAGACTCTGCGGCTCGCGCGCCGCACCATGCGTATCGTGCGCCAGAACCTGGGCTGGGCACTGGCCTACAACATGGCCTGCATTCCATTGGCAGTGGTGGGCTGGATACCGGCCTGGCTTGCCGGGCTGGGTATGGCCGGCAGTTCGCTGCTGGTGGTGGCCAACGCACTGCGGCTGGCTGGTGATCTGCCTCGAGATACCGGCTGATGGAAATCCTGTACCTGCTCATTCCGCTGTCCGTGGTGCTGGTGTTTTTCATCTTGGCCGGCCTGTGGTGGGCGATCTACCGCGGCCAGTTCGAGGACATCGAGCGCGAGGGCGAGCGGATTCTGGAGGATTGAGGCGCCATGGCAAACCCGCGGCGGGTAGCACACAGCGCAAAGATTGGCGTAGTTTCAGTGCTAGAGCCATCCCGTTTGACGTGAGTCAAACCCAGCAAGGGTTTGCCAGCGGAAACTTGAACAAGATCAATTTGGAAGAACCGAAAAATGCAATTTCCCAATGCGAAGGCCATGGCCTACAACGATGGCGTGGTGCGGCAGTTTGCGATCATGACGGTCGTGTGGGGCGTCGTCGGCATGTTGGTGGGAGTGATCATCGCGGCCCAGTTGACCTGGCCCGAGCTCAATTTCGGCATTTCCTGGCTCAGCTACGGTCGATTGCGACCGCTGCACACGAATGCGGTGATCTTCGCGTTTGGCGGTTGCGGCTTGTTCGCGTCTGCGTACTACGTCGTGCAACGCACCTGCCAGGTGCGGCTATTCGGTGACAAACTGGCGGCATTCACATTCTGGGGTTGGCAATTGGTCATTCTGGCCGCGGCGATCTCCCTGCCGTTGGGCTATACCCAGGGTAAGGAATACGCGGAGCTGGAGTGGCCGATCGACATCCTGATCACGCTGGTATGGGTGTCATTCGCCATCGTGTTTTTCGGCACGATCGGCACGCGCAAAGTGCGCCACATCTATGTGGCCAACTGGTTTTTCGGCGCCTTCATCCTGGCCGTTGCGCTGCTGCACATTGTCAACAGCGCGGCCATTCCGGCCGGCTGGATGAAGTCGTATTCCGCCTATGCCGGGGTACAGGACGCCATGGTGCAGTGGTGGTACGGCCACAATGCGGTGGGCTTTTTCCTCACCGCCGGTTTCCTTGGCATGATGTATTACTTCATACCCAAGCAGGCCGAGCGCCCTGTCTACAGCTACCGGCTGTCGATCGTGCATTTCTGGGCGCTGATCTTCACCTACATGTGGGCGGGGCCGCACCACCTGCACTACACGGCCCTGCCGGACTGGACCCAGTCAGTGGGCATGGTGTTCTCGCTGATCCTGCTGGCGCCGAGCTGGGGTGGCATGATCAACGGCATCATGACGCTGTCGGGCGCCTGGCACAAACTCCGTGACGACCCGATCCTGCGCTTTCTGATCGTGTCGCTGTCGTTCTACGGCATGAGCACCTTCGAGGGGCCGATGATGTCGATCAAGACCGTCAACGCGCTGTCCCACTACACCGATTGGACCGTGGGCCATGTGCATTCGGGTGCGTTGGGCTGGGTCGGCCTGGTCACGATGGGCAGCATGTACTACATGATTCCGCGCCTGTTCGGCCGCAAGCAGATGTACAGCGTGAAGGCGATCGAGGTCCATTTCTGGACCGCGACCATCGGCATCGTGATCTATATCGCAGCCATGTGGATTGCCGGCGTGATGCAGGGCCTGATGTGGCGTGCCATCAATCCGGACGGCACTCTGACCTATACCTTTGTCGAGTCGGTCAAGGCCACCTACCCGTTCTATTTCCTGCGCTTGCTGGGAGGACTGTTGTACCTGGGCGGCATGTTGGTCATGTTGTGGAACGTCTGGAAGACCGCTATGGCTGGCAAGGCCGTGAGTGTGATGATACCCAACGCCGCTGCGCACGCCTGAGAGAGCAAGACCATGGCCAACCCAGAATCCAAAATACCATTGCTCTCGCATGAGCGGGTCGAGACCAACAACTTCCTGATGATCGTACTGATTCTGGTGGTGCTCGCCATCGGCGGGCTGGTGGAAATCGTCCCGCTGTTTTTCCAGAAGTCGACCACCGAACCCATCAAGGGCGTCGAGCCCTACACCCCGCTGCAGCTGGCCGGGCGCGACATCTATGTGCGCGAGGGGTGCTACAACTGCCATTCGCAGATGATCCGGCCCTTGCGCGCCGAGACGCTGCGTTATGGCCACTATTCCGTGGCCGGCGAATCGGTCTATGACCATCCCTTCCAGTGGGGCAGCAAGCGCACCGGGCCGGATCTGGCGCGGGTGGGCGGCAAGTACAACGACGAGTGGCATCGCATCCACCTGGTCAATCCGCGTGACCTGGTGCCGGAATCCAACATGCCGGCCTATCCCTGGCTTGAGACGGCCAGCATCGACGGCGCAGTGCTGGCAACGCACATGCGGGCCTTGCGCAGGGTCGGGGTTCCCTATACCGACGCGCAGATCGCCGGCGCGGCCGATGACGTCAAGGGCAAGACCGAAATGGACGCCACCATCGCCTACCTGCAGATGCTGGGCCTGGCGCTCAAATAAGGGGAAGGACTACGCCATGGATATCAATACCCTGCGCTCGATCAGCACGGTGGCCGCGCTGGTCGTCTTTCTGGGCATCGTCTGGTGGGCATGGTCCCGCAAGCGCAAGAATGATTTCGACGAGGCCGCCCGGTTGCCATTCGAACAAGACTGATGCATCGCCCGAGGAACAAGCATGAGTGACTTCACCAACGGATTCTGGTCGCTGTATGTGGCCGGATTCACCATTGTCAGCATCCTGGCCTGCCTGTCGCTGCTGTGGTTCAGCGGCAAGGCCAAGGCCATGACGGCGCACGACAACACGACCGGCCATGTCTGGGACGGCGACCTGCGCGAAATGAACAATCCCCTGCCGCGCTGGTGGGTGTGGCTGTTCATCATCACGGTGGTCTTTTCGCTGGTCTACTTGGTGCTGTATCCGGGCCTGGGCACATTCGCCGGCACCCTGTCCTGGTCGTCTGTCGGGCAGCATGCGGCCGAAATGAAAAAGGGCGACGAAGAAGTAGCACCGATGTACGCCCGCTTTGCCGCGATGAAAACCGAGGAGGTTGCAAAAGATCCGCAGGCGATGGCCATCGGCGAGCGGCTGTTCATGAACAATTGCTCCCAGTGCCATGGTTCGGACGCGCGCGGCAGCAAGGGCTTCCCGAATCTGACCGATCGGGACTGGTTGTACGGCGGTGCGCCAGAGCAAATCGCCGAGACCCTGAGCAAGGGGCGCGTCGGCAACATGCCGGCGCTGGGTGCTGCGCTGGGTACGTCGGACGAGGTCAAGAACGTCGCGCAATATGTGCTCAGCCTGTCGGGTAGTCCGCATGACTCGCTCAGGGCGTCGCTCGGCAAATCGAAGTTCGGGGTCTGCGCCGCATGCCATGGCAACGATGGCAAGGGCAATCCGGCGCTGGGCGCGCCCAACCTGACCGATGACCTGTGGCTGCATGGGTATGGCGAAGGCGCGATCATCGCCATGATCAACAACGGCAAGGTCAACCAGATGCCTGCACAGGCCGACAAGCTGAGTGCAGCCCAGATCCATGTGCTGGGCGCCTACGTCTGGGGCTTCTCCAACAAGACGGCGCTCGCCAGCAATTGAACACAGGACAGGTTGCGTTGTCGCGTTCTTCCAAGCCCGATTCGCGCATCGTCATTCCGATCGTGTCGGTCGCCGCGTCGGCGGCGACGACCGACAGCGCGATTGCCGCCGACCCGGAAATGGTGTCGCTGTACGAGGCGCACAAGAAAATCTACCCGCGCAGCGTATCCGGCCTGTTCTCGAACTGGCGCTGGGGCATGGTCTGGCTGACGCAACTGGTCTTTTACGGCCTGCCGTGGCTGGACTGGGGACAACGCCAGGCCGTGCTGTTCGACCTGGGCGCACGGCGCTTTTACATCTTCAACCTGGTCCTGTACCCGCAGGACTTCATCTACCTCACCGGTCTCTTGGTGATCTCGGCGCTGTCGCTGTTTCTTTTCACGGCGGTCGCGGGTCGGTTGTGGTGCGGTTATGCCTGTCCGCAAACCGTCTATACCGAGATATTCCTGTGGATCGAGAAGAAGTTCGAGGGCGATCGATCCGCGCGCATGCGCCGCGATGCCGGGCGCCTGTCGGCCGACAAGTTGCTGCGCAAGGGTGGCAAGCACCTGGCCTGGCTGGCCCTGGCGTTCTTTACCGGTTTTACTTTCGTGGGCTATTTCACGCCGGTCACAGAACTCGGTCGCGCGTTGATCGCGTTGCAGATGGGATCCTGGGAGGTTTTCTGGACCTTCTTCTACGGCTTTGCCACCTATGGCAATGCGGGTTTCCTGCGCGAGCAGGTGTGCAAGCACATGTGCCCCTATGCACGCTTCCAGAGCGCCATGTTCGACCGCGATACGCTGGTCGTGACCTATGACGAGGAGCGTGGCGAGCCCCGTGGCGCCCGTTCGCGCAAGGCCGACCTGACCACACTCAACCTGGGTGCCTGCGTGGACTGCACTTTGTGTGTGCAGGTCTGTCCCACCGGCATCGACATCCGCGACGGCCTGCAGTATGAATGCATCGGTTGCGGAGCCTGCGCCGATGTCTGCGACACGGTGATGGACAAGATGGGCTATGCCCGTGGCCTGGTCAAGTATTCGACCCAGAATGCAGTGCAACAGCATTGGAGCCAACCGCAGATCGTGCGCCATGTATTGCGGCCCCGGGTGTTGCTGTATTCGGGGATATTGCTGGCCATCGTGCTGGCGATGATGGTCAGCCTGGTGTTGCGTTCGCCGTACAAGGTCGATGTGGAGCGCGATCGCGGTGCGTTGTCACGCATCGTCGCGGGCGGAAAGATCGAGAATGTGTTCCGGCTGCAGGTGATGAATGCAAGCGAAGTGGAGCAGCAGTATCGGCTGTCTGTCAGTGGCCTGGAAGGCATTGCGCTGGCCTCGGAGGAAGAGTTTGCGGTCGCGTCCACCCAGTCGCGCTGGATCGCGGTGCGGGTGCAGTTGCCGTATGAAGGCGCGCAGCCGGGGTCGCATCCGATCCGGTTCGATATTGCGCTGCAAGGCAGCGACCGGCAGGTCAGCGAGAAATCCGTTTTTCTGGTTCCGCGATAGACAAGGAGACATCGCATGCCGCTATCCACGCAAGCCCCGCAATCCCCTTCACCCGCCCCCTGGTGGAAATTTGGCCACGTCTGGCTCGTCATCGCCGGCCCTGCCATCGTCGTCGTCGCCGGTTTTGTCACGCTGTATCTGGCACTGAAATACCCCGATCCAGTGATCGACAAGGACTATTACCGCAAGGGCCTCGAAATCAATCAGACCTTGGCCAACCCGGTCGCCAGTATGGCGCCGGCGGTGCAGGGCCGCAACCATGCGCAGACTGGCGTCAGCGCGGCTGCGGCCACGCCTGGCGCTATCAAGCCCTGAGAGCCGGTGCACACAAACTGCATCAGGATGGCAACATGTGGACCAAGCGTTTGATGTGGGTGGCATGGCCGGCGTTCTTGGTCGCCGGTCTGCTGGAGATGCTGGTATTTGCCATGGTCGATCCGCAGGATCTGCATTGGGCGGGTCAGCCGCTGGAATTGTCGCGCCAGGGCATCTATACGCTGGCGTTCTTTGTGTTCTGGGGCCTCACGCTGGTCGCCTGCGGATTGACGGCCTTGCTGGCGATGTCGCCGGACGAGGTCAACCACGGACCCGCAAGCGATGGTGAGCGAAGCTAGGCGCGTTGTGCCGGAGAAACGGCTCGCGACCGCTTCGAAACGGCAGGCCTGACTAACTGCAGACCTGCGGATTGACGAGTTGTTTCAGGGCATCTGCATTGACGATGCGCACATGCCGCTGTTTGACCTCGACGATGCCTTCCTCGACGAACTTGGAGAAAGTCCGGCTGACGGTTTCCAGTTTCAGGCCAAGGTAGCTGCCGATTTCCTCGCGCGTCATGCGCAGCACCAGTTCGGATTGCGAGAATCCGCGCGCATGCAGGCGCTGCACCAGATTGAGCAGGAAGGCAGCCAGGCGTTCTTCGGCCCGCATGCTGCCCAAAAGTAGCATGACGCCATGCTCGCGCACGATCTCGCGGCTCATGATCTTGTGCACATGGCGTTGCAGGCCTGTGATCTCGGCCGACAACTCCTCGATGCGATCGAAGGGCAGCAGGCACACGTCGGCGTCCTCCAGTGCAATCGCGTTGCAGGTATGGCGGTCATTGACGATGCCGTCCAGCCCCATGACCTCGCCGGCCATCTGGAAACCGGTGACCTGGTCGCGTCCGTCCTCGGATGTGATGCAGGTCTTGAAGAAACCGGTGCGAATGGCATACAAATTGGTGAACTTGTCGCCGTTGCAAAACAGGCTGGTTCCGCGTTTGACACGGCGCCGGCTGGCAACCAGGTCGTCGACCCGGTCCAGTTCCTCATTGCTGAGCCCCATCGGCATGCACAGCTCGCGCAGGTTGCAACTGGAACAGGCAACACGGATGGAGTTGGAGGTGAGCGGAATGATCGGCGTGACAAACCTCATGTCGGAAATGGCTGCTGCGTTGTGTGACATGGTGACTCCTGACAGGTATCAATTGTGCCCCTCGCCAGTCGCCCGGAGCTTGATGCAGGTCAAGTTCACCGCCGGCAGTCTGGGGCATATTGGCAGTCGTCAACGAGAAGAACCATGCCTATTGCTGCCACGGAACCCATATCACCTGAACTGCTTCGCAAGTTTGACGTCTCCGGGCCTCGGTACACGTCGTACCCGACCGCCGATCGCTTTGTCGAGGCCTTCAGCGCGCAGGACTATGCGCGCGCATTGGCCCAGCGCCATCGTGGCGCGTCGGCGCTGGCATTGCCCTTGTCGTTGTACGTGCATATTCCATTTTGCCAGTCGCTGTGCTACTACTGCGCCTGTAACAAGATCATCACCCGCCACCATGATCGTGCCGCACCGTACCTGCGGTATCTGGAGCGCGAGGTGGAGCTGCATACAGCCGTCCTGGGTACGCGCCAAAAGGTGACCCAGCTGCATCTGGGCGGGGGCACACCCACCTTCCTGAGCGACGATGAGCTGCGCGACTTGATGGACATGCTGCGGCGCAATTTCAGTCTCGCTCCCGACGGGGAGTACGCCATCGAGGTCGATCCGCGCACCGTCGACGCGGACCGGCTCGACGCCCTGGCCGACATGGGTTTCAACAGGCTGAGTTTCGGGGTGCAGGATTTCGATCCGGCAGTGCAAAAGGCCGTTCACCGCATACAGCCCGCCAAGAATGTATTTGCGCTGGTGGCCGCGGCCCGCGACAGGGGCTTCAAATCGATCAATGCCGATCTGATCTATGGCCTGCCTTTGCAGTCGCCCGCTTCGTTCGACCGGACGCTGGAGCAGATCGTGCAGCTGCGCCCCGACCGCATCGCCCTGTATGCCTATGCCCATTTGCCCGAACGCTTCAAGCCGCAGCGGCGCATTGATCCGGCGCAATTGCCGGACGCATCGTCCAAGGTCAGCATGTTGTCGCGCTCGTTGGCAACCTTGATCGGCGCGGGTTACGTGTATGTGGGCATGGACCATTTTGCCCTGCCGGACGATTCACTGGCCGTGGCCAAGCGACAGGGCCGACTGCACCGCAATTTCCAGGGCTACAGTACGCTGCCGGACCATGACCTGATTGCGCTGGGCGTATCGTCGATAGGGCGCCTGGGTGCGACCTACAGCCAGAATGCCAAGACCCTGCCGGAATACTGCGATGCCATCGATCGCGGGCAGTTTCCGGTGGTGCGCGGGCTCGCGCTGAACCGCGACGACCTGATCCGCCGGGCCGTCATCATGGGGCTGATGTGCCAGGGCGAATGCCTTTTTGAGTCCATCGACCTGGCCTACCTGATCGACTTCAAGAGCTACTTCGCGCAAGAACTCGAGCAGCTGCGCGGGCTCGAAGGCAAGGGCCTGGTGCAACTCGACGATGCCGGCATTCAGGTGACAACGATGGGATGGTATTTTGTGCGCGCAGTGGCCATGGTGTTTGACCGTTACTGGCAGACCGACCGCACGCGCGCGCAGTTCTCGCGCATCATTTAGGCGCGCCAGATGCAAAGCTCTCTGGCCTTGACGGCAATCGTGATGGGGCTGGTCGGCTGGGAACGGGCAATGGGGCGTGCGGCTGGCAGGACTGGCCTTGGCAATTAGCTCGTCATGGGCGGTGTGGATGGGCCTGGTCCATGACACCGCGCCATGGTGCACCACGGCCTGATGACCTGGCAAAGCAACCGGGGCCTTGCCCTTCAAGCGCGTCAAGGCGCCATGCTGAAGTTGATTGAAGACAAGTACCACAGGATCAACGTGGGGATGACCACTGGCAGCGACAGACCGGCGAAGGTCAGGGCCGTCAGCAGGAATGTGCCCATGTCGTCGACCCAGACCCGGAACAACGCGACCAGGTCGACGTCCCAGAAATTCTGTTGCTGCTTCATGTCGTACCCCTGTTCGGCGTACTGCGCTGTATGCCAGACGCCTCAGAGTGCTTATACACCGATCGGTCGGGTTTGTCTGGCCATGGTGTGGCGCGCCGGGTTTATACGATGTCGATCACATGGATCGACATGGCGCCGTTGCGCCGGTCGGCGAAATAGTGCTCCAGCGTTTCCTTGACGGTGCGAAAAGCGATTTCGTCCCAGGGTACGTCGGCCTCGGTGAACAGCTGCGCCTCCATGGTTTCATGGCCCGGGTCGAAATGATCGGCCAGCAGGCGCGCGGTGTAGAACAGATGGACCTGGCCAACCCGTGCCACGTTCAACACCGAAAACAGGCCCTCCATCTCGAACAAGGCGCCGGATTCCTCGACCGTCTCACGCGCTGCGCCCTGCGATGTGGTCTCGTTAAGTTCCATGAAGCCGGCCGGCAGCGTCCACTTGCCCTTGCGCGGCTCGATGTTGCGCTTGCACAGCAGCACACGGTCTCCCAGATGCGGCACGGTGCCAACGACGTTGAGTGGGTTCTCGTAATGGATCGTTGCGCATGTGGGGCAAACCGCGCGCTGGCGGGTGTCGCCGTCGTCGGGCACCCGGTGGTCCACGGCCGCACCGCAGTTTCGACAGTACTTGATCTGGCTATGCAACATCGGGCAAGTGTAGTTTGGGGGTCGAGCCACAGCGGTTTGAGGGCAATGGGTCGGGCTGTCGGCCACCGCCAGCACCGTGCCGGCGCGGGTCGTCTTGCAGCGGCGGCTAGCCGATCCTGACCGAGATGCCCTGCAGCCCGTCGACGCTGCCCGCCAGGGTATCGCCAGACACGACCGCTGCCACGCCTTGCGGCGTGCCGGTGTAGATCAGGTCCCCGGGTTGCAGTGCCCACGCCGCCGACAGGTGTTCGATGATTTCACCGATGTTCCAGATCAGTTTGGCGATGCTGCTGTTCTGGCGCGGTTGGCCATTGACATGCAACTGGATGCCCGCTTGTGTCAGGTCGCCGACCTGGGCTGCCGGTGTGATCGGCCCGATCGGCGCCGAATGGTCGAACGCCTTGCCGATACACCAGGGGCGGCCCTGCTTTTTCATTTCGCCCTGCAGGTCGCGCCGGGTCATGTCCAGCCCTACCGCATAACCGAAAATGTGTTTGTGGGCATCTGCAGCCTGGATGTTGCTGCCCCCCTTGCCAATGGCCACCACGAGTTCGATTTCATGGTGCAGGTCTTTGGTCAGGCTGGGGTAGGGCATGACCGCGGTCTCTGCGGCCGCTGCCACGATCAGCGCATCGGCGGGCTTGAGGAAAAAGAACGGTGGCTCGCGCCCGGTGAAGCCCATTTCCCTGGCGTGCTCCACATAGTTACGGCCGACACAATAGATGCGGTGTACCGGAAACTGACCCGGCTGGCCGATAACGGGAACGCTCACCTGCGCTGCCGGTGGAAAAACAAATGCCATGGGATGCTCGCAAAGGATGGTCGGGTCCGACGCGCTGTGCGTCAGATGCGGGAGGTTGACGGAACGGACAGCGGATCAATCAGACCACGTTCGACGGCTTCCTCGAATGCGGCGCTCTGGCCGGCGTGGATGCGGATGTCGGCAACTTCCAGAATCATGCGGTATTACTCCAGGGCGGCGGATTGAACGCGCAGCCGTTCGCTGCTGCCGTCGGGATGGGTGGCAAAGCGCCTGGGCTCCTTGCCATGCACCGGCGCATCGTCAGGCCAGGGCCAGCCACCGAAGCGCGTCTGCTGGTAGTCGGCAAAAGCCTGGTGGATCTCGGCCTGGGTGTTCATCACGAACGGACCGTACTGGGCCACGGGTTCGGCGATGGGTTTGCCTTGCAACACCAGCATTTGCGCGCTGTGCGGCCCGTTGACCAGCTCGATGTCGCGGTCGCAGCGCAGTTCGAGCCCGGCCTGTTCGGTCAGCATCTGCTCGCCAATGGCCAGCCGGGAGCCCTCGAAGAAATACAGGCAGCGGCGGGTCGCGTGACCGGCTGCCGCGGGCAAAGTCCAGCGCGCGCCGGGTGCCATCGAGATCGTCCAGATGGCCACATCGGCCTGTGACCGGGAGGCCCAGGAATCGGGCGGTGGCGCGGGAGGCACCATGCCATCCGCACCTGGCAAGTTGCCGGCAATACAGGTCACCGTGGTCGCGGCACCGGCGGCGTCGCGCAGGGTGTGGCGCGGTACATTCTCGGACCAGAACATCTTGAAATAGGGTTCGGCCATCTTGTGGCTGGCCGGCAGGTTGAGCCAGATCTGGAACAGCTCCAGCCGGTTCGTGTGCTCGCGCTGCAGCAGCGGAAACATCTCGGCGTGCACGATGCCGCGCCCAGCCGTCAGCCATTGCACGTCGCCGCCACCAAAGCGCGCAGAGGCACCCAGCGAGTCCGAATGGTCGATCAGCCCCTCGCGCACGATCGTGACCGTTTCGAAACCCCGGTGTGGATGGGCGGGAAATCCCGGCACGGACGCGCCGTGGTACATGCGCCAGCCGTCCTTGCCTGCGAAATCCTGGCCCATGTCGCGACCGTCCAGCGGTGCATCCGGTCCGAGCGCCGCATTTCCGCGTGGATACCGGTCGTCGTGGTGCACGCAGAACAAGAATGGATCGATCGTGTTCCAGCGAAATCCGAGCGGCTGGGCGCTGATGATGGGTGAAAAAGCGAGCATGGAACGGGAGCGTAACAGGAATGGCAAATAGTCTACGTCCAATCGCGGCGTGCGATCGCGGCCCGGTCAAAAGCCCGCATGGACGGCCTCGGCGCCTGGCTGGGTGAGGGTAAAAGCGCTTGTCACGATGGCATGCGCGGGTTATCGTCAATGCCGTGATTTGACCACTGCAGACCCGGCCATGGCGCGCCAGATTAATCGCTGGCATTTCAGGTGCGCCGCCATGGGGTTGGCAACGAGGCGGGGCGCCTTGCACGTTATCAGAAAGGAATATCCATGCGAGTTGTTCAGCACGGTTTGGTCACGATGTTCGGCCTGCTCACGTCGTTGGCCGCTACCAGCGCCGAATGGACAGTGCCCATGCGCTGGGCCAACACTGCCGGATCAGGCGAGGCCATAGGCAGCGTTGTGCTCACGGACAGCGCGCATGGCCTGGAAGTGCGGCCCGCCTTGAACGGTTTGGCGCCGGGCGTGCACGGATTTCATGTCCATGAACATGGTTCGTGTGCGCCGGGCGTTCGCGATGGCGTGCCGGTAGCAGCGCTGGGCGCCGGCGGTCATCTGGATCCCGCCAAGACCGGACGGCATGGACTGCCCTGGGGCAATGGACATCTGGGCGACCTTCCGGGACTCGTCGTTGTCGCGGACGGCAGCGCCAGCGTGCCGGTGCTGGCGCCGCGCCTGAAGACGTCGGACGTAGCAGGGCTGGCTCTGGTCATCCATGCTGGCGGCGACAACCATGCAGACCAACCTCAGCCGCTCGGGGGGGGCGGAGCCCGCGTCGCCTGTGGTCTGATCCCGCGCTGAGACGCCCCCGAAAGGGAGGAGGTGGTTGTGGAAATCCGGCTTGACGACCTGAGCGATCCGCGGATCGCGGCTTTCCTCGAGGAACATATTCGTGACATGCGCGCCGTCTCACCGCCCGAGAGCAAGCATGCGCTGGATCTGAAGGGACTGCGACAACCGGACATCCGGTTCTGGTCCGCATGGGACGGGCCGACCGTGGTGGGTTGCGTTGCGCTCAAGACGCTGGACGACAGGCACGCAGAGCTCAAGTCGATGCGCACTGCTGGCGGCCAGCGGCGTCAGGGTGTCGGAACCCGGCTGCTGGCGCATGTGCTGGGGCAGGCGCGCGAACTTGGCTTGCGTCAACTGAGCCTGGAAACCGGTTCGATGCCATTTTTTGCGCCGGCGCGCGCCCTGTATGCGGCGCGTGGCTTCGTGGCGTGCGAACCATTCGGCAACTACCGCGCCGATCCGAACAGCGTATTCATGACCCTGCAATTGCCGCCGCACTGACAGCCTGAGCCAGCACAAGCATTGCACCGCACGAGTCTGCTCAACGTTTCTGGTGCTGCTCCGGCGCCGCCGCCTCAAGCGATGGCAGCCACAGTTCCATCACACCGGGCCTGGCCTGGAGCGACGGCGGAATGTCGCGCAAGCGCACGCCCTGGGTGCCGGGTTGGGTCAGCCAGGGTGCACCCACGTAGCTGGCAATCGCATTGGCGCAGGCGCGACTCGCCGGGTCATGCAGCACCAGCGTCGGCGTGGGCCAAGCCACCGGCCGACGCTGCTGGCGCAGGTCGGCGCTGCGCACCACGTTTTCGATCGGGGCGACCAGCAGCGGTACGCCGGTGTCGGGTTGCAGGGCCTGGCGCAGCGCGGTTGCGGCCACGCGGGTGTTTTCGTCGTAGATCTGGATGTATAGCGTGCTGTTGGCATCGCTGCGAGCGCAGTTTTGCAGCGTTGGCGGCGTCGCTGCGCTGCCCGGCTCGGTGCCCTGGGCCGACTGCGACGGCGGGAGCGGGGCGGTTGCAACCGGGGCGTCCGGCCTGACCGCGGTGCTGGTTGCGGCCTCGCCGGCTGGCGAGGCCTGAGACCTGGTCGGTGCCGCTGCCTGAGCCGGTGATTGAGGCGGTGATTGAGGCGGTACGGTTGATGCCGGGGCCGGGCTCTGCCCCACGCTGGCGGCCGCGGGCGCGTCGGCGGCCTCCAGCTTGATAAGGTTGCCCAGTACTGGAAAGCGGTTCGCGGCAACCTGCAGCACCGCATTGCCGTCGTTGGACTGCTCCTGCGGCGACGCGCCTGGATGCCAGTAGCTGAGGGCTGTGCTCTGGTTGGTCGGCTTGAGCACCAGTGTGCACAGGCTGCCCTGGATGCGTCGGTACTTGACAACGCATTCCGGGCTGGCTGCAGGGGTCAGGCTGCACTCCTCGGTGATGCGCGCGGCCATGCGCTCCAGACCAGCCTGTTCCAGTGGCCGCATCGATGGGCTGGTGCGCAGCTCCAGCAACATGGCCGCCTGTGTAATCACATGCTCGGGCACCTGCGGGCAGGTTCCGTCGAAGGCCTGCAGGCCCTTGGACACCTCGGTGAACAGCTGCCGCGCCTCGGTCTGCTGGTCGACACGGTTGCGTTGCAACTGGTCCTGCATCTGCCACAGTGACAGCAACAAGGTGCCGGATGCCCCCACACCCAGTGTGGTACCGATCGCAGTGGCCCGAACATTGCGCCGCCACAAAGGCTCGTTGCGGGCGATATCGGCTACCTGGGTTGGCGGAACCAGGCGCGCCGCGATCCGGATGCTGTGCTGTGCCGGCGCCTGCCAGCCGGGCAGTTGGGTGAGCCAGTCTTCCTGCATCGCACGCCCGAAGTCCTCGCCCAGGCGGTGGTAGCTCTCCCATTGCGCTTCGTCGAATGATTGATCGCCCGTGGACTCGTGCGGAAATCCCGCATGGTTGCGTGCGTAGGCCAGCAGATCCATGTCCAGCGCGTCGTGCAGGTTGGGCTTGATAACCAGTAACGTGCCCTCCGGTCGCACGACCGGCCCGGCCTGACCACTGGCCAGCAACGGCCCGGGCCGTTCACGGTAGCGGATACGTGCCAGCAGAACGCCGCGGCTGGAATGCACGTTGCCCATATCCTCGGGCGACAGGACGGTCAGCTCATTGCCGCCGCCGGGAAACAGGGCGGCTGCCTCCTCGCGGGTGTAGAACTCGATTTCGGCGCCAAAGTCGATGCGCGCCTTGCGCACCAGATTCTCCAGGTCGCCATATTCATAGCGCGCGTCGGCGCCGGCATCGGACAGGATAATGAAATCGAGCTCGCGTTTGAGCAGCGGGTAGACACCGCTGTTCTCGAAATGGCCGCCGTCCGACAGGTACCACCACGGTCGTTCGACGCCGAAGAAGGTGGCCGACGCCTCGCTCGCCAGCATCATCGGCTTTGGTACCAGGCGCCAGGACCAATGGCTGAGCCAACGCAGGCGCGCCCTTTCGCGTGGCGCGCGCATCCAGTGGCCCAGGCGCACACCCAGGAAATAGAGCAACAACGCCAGACCGCGCGAGGTATAGGAGCCGGCACCCGGGGAAGCGGCCGCACCCGACACCGCGATCCAGCGGCCCAGCGTGCCGGCATCATTGTCTTCCTTGAGCGCGATGAACTCGCGCGGGCCGACCTCCAGGCCGCGCCAACTGGCCGTGACAGCCGTGCCCTTGCGGTCGGCATTGAACAGCCCGCTCTTGTCGTCGCGGGTCTGGTTCAGGCAGGTATTGATCAGGTGGATCGGGCCGCCGCGGGCTTCCGGCCGGTAGTGCTGCAGGCTGGCATCGTCGCCCTGGACCACCCGTGTCACATCGGCGCGAACACCGTTTTCGTCTGCCAGGTCGCGTTTGAGGTTGCCCACCGCGAGATAGGCGCGGGCCAGACGGGCGCGGTAAAAACTGTGCAACGACGAGGTGTTCGCCATTTGCGTGTTACCCGCGGACAGCAGGATCCAGGCAAGCAAGGTCGCGGCGAGAATCCCGGCGCGCATCCACGCCGGCACTCTACGCAGCGCCTCGAAGGTTTCGGGCGCAAACACGAACCACTGCAGCAGCACCATCCAGGCCAGCACCAGCGCCAGCATGCCGAACAGGCTGCCGATATCGAGTATCCGGGGCAGCCATTCGCGGGTCCGGACATTGGTCTCGGAGGCGATCTTCTGCAGTGGCTGGACCAGTGCCCGCAACACCACCACCAGCACGCTGCCGACACCGACGCCACGCCACAACCACTGGTTGCCGGTCTGCAGTTCCTCCAGGACCCACCAACTCAGCCGGTCCAGTGCGCCGATGCCGGCCAGACCCAGAGCGCCCAGCATGACCCAGCGCAGATTGCGGGTCAGGATGTTGCGGATGCGCGCCACCTTCAGCGCATGGGGCGTCTTGTCCATCGCCATCCAGCCCATCGTGGCAACCTGGCCGATCACGACCGACCCCAATGCCAGTGCGCCGGCTGCCGGCCAGGTGAGGCTGTGCCGGATCGGATCGATCACGCCGTTGACATACAGGCTGCGCAGCAGGCTGATCGCGCCATACGCGATGCCCAGCACGAATACCAGGTCGCGCCAGCCCAGGCGGGTCTGGGTCGTGGTCGGATTGGGCCCGTCGCGCGCCGCCCAATAGCCGGCGATCAAGCCCGGGGCGAGCGCGGTCCACCATGCCAGCGACAACGCCCACCAGGCCGTATACCAGGGCTCCCAGGCATTGGCGTCCAGCACCTGCAGGCTGTGCTGCCACAGGTGCGGCAGGACGACCAGCAGGCCCAGCGCGATGCAGGCGAACATGAACTCGGCGTGGATCGCCAGCCAGGCGCGCAGATAGGTGACGATGGCGGTTCCGATGTCGCGCGATCCGCCGGGCGTGAGGTAGCGGCCGTTGCGGCGCAGCCAGCCCAGCACCGGCGAATGGCTGCTGGCCATCAGGCACTGGGCGCGATGCAGCCCATAGGTGGCCACCAGCCGGCCGTACATCGCGCCGATGTAGCCACCGCCCGATACCGTCGACAGGTAGTCCAGGCGTCCGAGCAGACCGTCACGCGACAAGCTGGGCTGCGGCGGCTCGGTGACGGTGGGCCGGCTCTGGGCCATGCCGCGCACCAGCCCGAGGGCGAAAGTGGCGCTGCGAATACCGCCGCCTGACAAGGCCAGGCCCACATGCGGCAGGCGCAACTGGGATGGGGCAGCATCTGGTGCGTCGGCCAGCACCTCGCGCCGACGCTGCAGGATCGCGGTTTGCTCGGCCGCGCAGAGTGCCGACCAGTCGTCCGGCAGGCCCGACCACGCCGGGTCCTCGCGTGCGCTGTCGGCGGCGCAATCGGGTACGGGTTTGGCTTGCATGGTGGATCCCTCCGGTCATGGTCTTTGCACCAGCAGGTGGGCAGCGCCTGCGCCATGTTGGCCAAACCTTAACAGGTTCCGCCGCCGCCGGGTGCATCGCTTACAGTTGCCGGCATGAACCGTTTGAGCGAATTCCTGAGCCAGAACATCGGTGTCGAACTGTGGATGGCGTCGAGTGTTCCTAGTCGGAACCGGTCAGGGCTTGCCGGCCTGCAGTACGCCGCGCACGGTATTGCGGCTGTGCGCCCCCAGGCGCGCCAACAATAGCGCGACCTGCTTTTCAAGTTCTGCGCGCTTGCCAGGACCCAGTTTCTCGATATCCGCCAGCAGAACGATGGCGCTTTCCTTGACGCCGAAATCGAAGCCAGGGTCGGACACATAGGCCGCCGGCACCGATGCCAGGATGGTCTTGACCGTTTGCATGCTGCTGGCATGGGCCTCGCGTGCCACCGTGTCGCGCGCATACAGTGCGGTCCAGCTCGGATAGGTCGCGTCGCGCTTGAGCTCACGCAGCGCGTTCTCCAGTGCCGTATCAGCCTTGGCGCGCGCGCTGGCCACCATCGTTTCATTCTGGAATTTCTCCAGCGCCAGATGGCGGTTGGACAGCAGCACGATCAGGTCGTCACGCCGCTTCGGGAACCCGGCCATCGCCATCACATTGGCGCTGATCAGGCGTAGCGTCGAATCGCCCGGCGCGAGGTCGGCATGGTAGGGCTGGGTCAGGTCCTGAATATAGTGCAGCGCCAGGCCGGCAAAGCGCCAGCCCCAGTAGGCATGCCCGGTGCGAAACGCCAGCGATGCCAGGCTGGTGTATTGCTGAACCCGCATCAGCGGGTAGGTACGCTGGATGAACGGTGCCGCCTTGTAGATCAACCAGTCCTGGTGGTAGAAACCCATGTGAAATGGCGCCTGGGTCGAGTAGTACAGCGCCGGGTTGCCGAAAGGCAGGGTGCCGAAGCCGTAAGTCTTGCCCCAATCGCTGGGGCTGTCCTGCCACAGGTTGATGTCCAGCCCGTAGTCCGGCTCGTCGGACGCCGACGCCAGCACCGCCAGCGGCGCCACCAGCGCGCCGGCCTGCACACGCACAAAACGCCGCGGGTCGTTGGGCTGTTCGGGCAGGAAGTTCACCGCATCGTGCGGCAGCAGGCGCGCGGCATCTGGCGTGGTGCGCATGTCGGGTTGCAGGTACAGCGCAAAACGGCTCAGCGGCGAAATCCGCAAAGCGGAGAGGAACGCCAGACGGCGATCGGCGTCCGTACGGCCCGGATCGGGCCTGAACACCAGCGCATCGGCTCGTGGCGCGTATTGCGGCATGTTGGCGCGGGCCCAGGCCTCCTGACTTGCCAGCAAATCTGCGATCGGCTTTTCTTGCGCCTTAAGAAATGCCTCCAATGGCTCGGCCGCCACCGGCGCGGCGTTGGCAACCTCCGGCATGGTGTCAAACGCCCGGTAAGTGGCCAGGGTATGGTTGCTCCAGGACCGGGCCGGGGCCGAGGCCAGGGCCAGGCCAGCGGCCAATAGCAATACGACGGCTTTCATAGGTATAGCTCCACAGTGCAGATCGGCAAGGGGCCCGGCCGCGCCGCTCGCGTGGCGGTGGCGCATGCGGGTCGGGCGCGGTGGTCGTGCGCGCCTCGCCAATATACAGCCGCCCGGCGCCATGTTTGCCTGCGGTCTGCCAAAACAAGGGATCGGGGCCCATCTGAAAGAAACGCTGTAGTGACGCGACATACTCGGGTATGGCAACCACAAATGAAGAATCCAAGGCGGTACTCGGTTGGCTCGGACAGTGGCGTGACAATCCCGGACACCGTCTGCCGGCGCGGGTGGCGCGCTCGCTGAAGCAGCTGGACCGGCGCAGCGAAATTCTGATCGGCTGGGTACAGGCAGCACTGATTTCGGTCCTTGGTGGTTTGTACCTGGTTGCGCCGGGCACTGCACCACCCGAGTCCATGATCTATCCGGTTCCGTGGGCACTCAGTTTTTACGGGGTTTTCACTTTGGTGCGGCTGGTAATGGCCTATCGCGCCAGCCTGCCGGTGCCGATGCGCATCCTGTCGGTGCTGGTGGATGTGAGCATGCTGATGGTCACGATTTGGAGTTTTCATCTGCAATACGGTCAGCCTGCCGCGTTTTATCTCAAGGCGCCGACACTGCTGTATGTTTTCATCTTCATTGTGTTGCGGGCGTTGACAATCACGCCGGCCTATGTGCTGTTTACCGGATTGCTTGCTGCCGCCGGCTGGCTGGCGCTGCTGTCCTATGCGCTGATGGCGCCCGGTGGTGCCGAGCTGGTCACTCACGACTATGTCGAATACATGAACTCCAGCCGCATCCTGATTGGCGGCGAGATCGATCGGGTGGTATCGATCGTGATCGTGACGCTGGTGCTGTCGGTGTCGGTGGCGCGCGCCCGTCAGTTGCTGTTCCAGGCGGCGGGCGACCAGGCAGCGGTATCGCAATTGTCGCGATTCTTCGCGCCCGAGGTGGCCGAGCGACTGTCCTCGGCCGACGAACTGCTGCAAAGCGGCGACGGCGAACAGCGGCAGGCCGCGGCGATGTTCATCGACCTGCGCGGCTTCACTACGATGGCCTCGACCTTGCCACCACGCGAGCTGATCGACATCCTGCGTCGGTACCAGGGTATCGCGGTGCCGATCATCCATCGTCACCATGGCAGCGTCACCACGTATCTGGGTGACGGCATCATGGTCACCTTCGGCGCTACCAAGACCTCGGATACTTTCTGCGCCGACGCGCTGCGTTGCGTACAGGAGTTGCTGCAGGCGCTGGAGGCCTGGCGTGTCGAGCGCGCCGCAGCCGGCCTGCAGGCGCCTGCTGTCGGCATCGGCGTGGATACCGGGACCGTGACCTGCGGTGTTATTGGCGACGAGGGACGGCTGGAATATGCAGTCATCGGCAACCCGGTGAACCGGGCTGCCAAGTTGCAGAACCACACCAAGCGCGAGTTGGTGCGCGGATTGGCAAGCCGTCAGTGCCATGCACAGGCGCTGGTGCAAGGCTATGCGCCGGCACGCGCGCACCCGCAACTGCCTGCCCGCGTCGTGGCCGGTGTGACCGAGCCGATGGACCTGGTGGCGCTGGGTGAACCGCAGGAATGGACATCGGAAACGGTCCAGGCCCCGCCAACGCCTGCCTAGCTGG
This sequence comes from Rhodoferax sp., assembly GCA_043759735.1. GTDB lineage: Bacteria > Pseudomonadota > Gammaproteobacteria > Burkholderiales > Burkholderiaceae_C > CAISIP01. The sequence continues at coordinate 16,007 of JAYUQC010000051.1, read as the reverse complement.
CCTAGACGCTTGCCAGCATCGCCTCCGATGCCCGCCACAACTGGTTGGCCAGGTCGCCATCCATGATGTGTGCAGCGTAGCCGGAGACGCGGTTGCCAGGTTCGGCCGGTATCGCCTGCCGGCAGTCCTCCAGGTACAGACCACCGTGACCCCGCAGCGCGGGCGCGGTTGCGGCCCAGACACTGGTCGACGCACCCTGCGCCGGGCTCTTGAACAGGTCCAGCGGCGTGCCATCCTGCTTGTACCAGCCCATGGCCCGCATTTCCTCGGTCGTCAGGTGTTTTTGCAACCCGGTCATGATGCCCCCGGGATGGACCGCGTTGGCGGTGATGCCCTGGGCGCCGTGGCGCAGATGCAACCCCAGCGCAAACAGTGCGTTTGCGCTCTTGGCCTGGCCGTACGCCTTCCATTTGTCATAGGGCCGCTGGTCGAAGTGGATGTCGTCGATCTGCACGCTGGCGAGTTTGTGCCCCGACGAGCTGAGACACACCACGCGCGCGTCGCCTCCATCCAGCGCGGCCGAATGCAACGCGGGTAGCAGGCCGGTTGTCAATGCAAAATGCCCCACGTGGTTGGTGGCGAACTGCGATTCCCAACCCTTGTCATTGCGTGCCAGGGGGCAGGCCATGACAGCCGCGTTGTTGATCAGGATATGCAGCGCTTGCCCGCTGTCATTCCACTGTGAGGCGAACCTGCGCACACTGGTCAGGTTGGCCAGGTCGAGCTGGCGCACGGTAATCACGGCGGCTGGAAACTGCTGGCGCAACAGGGTGGCCGAGGCTTCGCCTTGCACCAGGTTGCGCACCGCCAGGGTCACGGCCGCACCTGCGGCCACCAGCGCGCGCGAAGTCTCCAGACCGAGCCCGGCCGCGCCGCCGGTAACGACAGCATGGCGACCACCCAGCATGATGCCCTCGACGACCTCCATCGCCGTGCTGCGGGCGTTGAATCGGGATGCGATGGGTTGACCGCTGGTGGGCGAGGCGGTTGTGGCCGCGGATGGGTGACTCATTCAGGTTCCTCGGGTTGGTGTTCAAGCCAGGTTCCCCGAAAACGGCGCAGACGGGATGAAGCCGGCGTCAGGCGTCAGTCCTTGGGCGGGTTTTCAGGACTGGGCGGCGCTCCGGGCACGGTTGGCGCTTGGCGCAGTCCGGCTTCAAGTGGTTGCGGCGCGCCAGTGGGCCGCAGCAATGGCAGTGCCGCCGGGAGCGATGCAATGGCACCGGGCGGTGCCAGTTCCAGTGTGATGGGTCGAACGCCCTGCTGCTGCGGCGACAACGTGGCCGAGCGGGCGGCAACACTGGTCAGCTTATAGCCTCCATCCAGCGCACTGCCGACCCGGTAGGGCCGCGCCGGTTGGCCGTCCAGCGAAATCAGCGCGACACCGACATTGCGCCGGTTAGCGACCACGCCGAGTAGGCGCATGCGCGCCGAAGGGTCTACCGCCGGTGCAGCATCGACGCTGACGACGCTCGTCGGGACGGCAGTCGCCGGCCCCAGCACACGCACCAGGTCATCGACGGTGGCAGTGGCCACATCGGTGGCGACCACCCCGGCAACCACCGGCGAGCGCGACAGGCCGACGAAATTCAGGATCCAGTAGCTTGCCGATCCGGCAACGAACAGCCATAAAAAAAACGCCACGATGCGGGAGGGCCAAAGCAGGGTCATGGCAGATTATCATCCAGTGTGTACCCGGTTCAGGACCGGGCCGCTTCAATCAGGGAAAGCCTTCATGACATCGGATATCTTGGCCCGCCGCAGCGCATGCCTGGCGCGCGTTCGGCGCGGCTTCACGTTGATCGAATTGATGGTGGTGCTGGTCATCATCGGCGTGCTGGCGGCGCTGATCGTGCCCAATGTACTTGACCGGGCGGACGATGCCCGGACCGTGGCCGCACGTACCGATGTCAACAACCTGGTTCAGGCACTCAAACTGTATCGGCTCGACAACCAGCGCTATCCCGCCGCCGAACAGGGGTTGACCGCGCTGATGGCCAAGCCGACCAGCGGACCGATTCCACCCAACTGGAAGGCCTACCTGGACAAACTGCCGCAAGACCCGTGGGGGCGGCCGTACCAATACCTGAACCCGGGATTGCATGGGGAAATCGACGTGCTGTCGTTTGGCGCAGACGGTCAGCCCGGTGGCGAGGGCAAAGACGCCGATGTCGGCTCCTGGCAATAGGCTGGGTCCAGCTGCCGCTGGCGCTGCCGGCTTTACCTTGCTCGAACTGATGGTGGTGGTGGCCATCATTGCCATTGCCAGTGCCGGAGTCGGATTCGCGCTGCGCAACGTGGGCCAGACGCAGCTCGAGCGCGAAGGCCTGCGCCTGGTGGCAATGCTCGAGGCAGCGCGGGCGCACTCGCGCGCGTCGGGCGTGCAGGTCACCTGGCGCGCCACCCCGCAAGGGTTTGTGTTCGCCGGTTTGCCGCAGCCCGCGGCGGTGGACGCGGATCGGACCTTCGTGCTGAACAGCCGCGATCTGGCATCCCGCATGACCTGGCTCGGCGACGGCGTTGCCGTGCAGGCAAACGCTGTGGTGGTGCTGGGCCCGGAGCCGATCATCAGCCGCCAGCAGATCGTGCTGGAGCAATCGGGCCAGATCCTGACCATCGGAACCGATGGCCTGCGGCCGTTCGCGATCGAGCCGCTGGACAGTGCAGTGGGCGGTTCCCGATGACAACCCCCACTCGCGGATTCACCTTGATCGAGGTGCTGGTAGCTTTGGGCATCGTCGCCCTGGCACTGACGACCGGTCTGCAAGCCACGATTGCGTTGACCAACAATGCGCAGCGGCAATCCGATGTGTTGCTGGGCCGGTTGTGCGTCGAGAACGAGTTGATCCGGCTACGCTTGTCACGCCAGTTGCCGGCGCTGGGAGAGGCTGATTTTCCCTGCGAGCAGGCGGGTCGCGTGCTCAGCGGCAGGCTCAGCGTGTTTCCCACGCCCAATCCGGTATTTCGGCGCGTCGAAGCGCAAGTGCGCGATGGTGACTTCGTCGTGGTGCGGATCGCCACGATTGCCGGGAGTTTTCAGTGACCTGGTCGCGATCGCGCTTACGCGGTTTCACGCTGGTCGAGTTGCTAGTGGCATTGACCGTCATGGCCGTACTCAGCCTGATGGCCTGGCGCGGCATCGACAGCATGGCGCGCGCACAGTCGGATACCCGGGTCTTTGGTGCCGACGTGTCGGCCTTGCAGGCGGGTCTGGCGCAATGGGGTGCCGATCTTGACGCGATGGCGCCCTCCAATCCAATCAACGCGATCGATTTTGACGGCCGTGTCCTGCGCGTCACCCGTAACGCGCCATACGACGACCCGCCGGCTGCGGGCCCGGCGCAGGACAACGGGAGCGGCCTGCGGGTGGTGGCCTGGGGCACGCGCGACGTCGATGGCCGGCGCCAATGGCTGCGCTGGCAATCCGAGGTGTTGCACTCGCGGGCGGACTGGACTATCGCCTGGCAGCAGGCCGCCTGGTGGGGCCAGAACGCGACCGAGGAACTGCGCCGCCGGGAGGTGCCAATCGTGGCGGTCGACGACTGGCAGGTCTATTATTTTCGAAACAACAGCTGGACCAGCCCCTTGTCCAATGCAACTGCCGGAGCCGATGTTCCGGTTTACCTGGCACCATTGCCCGACGCGGTGCGGCTGGTGCTCAATGTATCGGCCGGGCAGGCCGTCAGTGGTCGCTTGACGCGTGACTGGGTCCGGCCGACGCTGGGACCGGGCGGATCGTGATGGCGCCAGCGTCGACTTGGCTGCGGCAGGCGCGTGCCCCCCGGCGACGCCACGGTGGGGCCGCGCTGTTGCTGGCCATGCTCACCGTGGCGTTGGTCGTCACCATGGCCGCAGCCGCCTTGTGGCAGCAGTGGCGCGGCGTCGAAATCGAGGCGCGGGAACGCGAGCGCCTGCAGGCAAGCTGGATCCTGGTCGGTGCGCTGGACTGGGCGCGCCTGATACTGAGCGAGGATGGTCGCACCGGCGGCGCGGATCATCTGGCCGAGCCCTGGAGCATCCCGCTGCTCGAAGCCCGGCTGTCCACGTTTCTGGCGATCGACCGCAACAACACCGACCTGGGCGACGACGCATTCTTGTCGGGGCAGATAACCGACGCGCAGGCGCGCCTGAACATCGCCAACCTGGTGGTCGGCAATCGAGTGTCAGAGCCCGATCAGCAGGCTTTCCAGCGTCTGTTCGCGTTGCTGGGACTAGACACGGACGAACTCGATCGCTTGGTGGCCAACCTGCTGCTGGCGCTGGACGCGCGCGATCCGGCCGATGCGACCGCGGTGGTGCCGATCCTTCCGCGCCAGGTCGCGCAGTTGCGTTGGCTGGGCCTTTCCGCGGACACGGTGCGCCAGCTGGAGCCCTATGTGACGGTGTTGCCCACGCGCACCCAGGTCAACCTGAATACCGCCAGCGCCGAAGTCATCGCCGCGCGCATAGAAGGTGTCGATGTGTCTGACGCCCGCAACCTGGTCAGCATCCGCGGCCGCGCGCCGTTTCGCACCTTGTCGGAGGTGGCCAAAGTCCTGCCGACTGTGGGCACCACGCTCAATCCGAGCGAGGTGGGTGTTGCATCGCGTTTTTTCGAGGTCCGCGGCCGATTGCGTCTGCAGGACACCGAGGTGCTGGAGCATTCGCTGGTGCAGCGCAATGGCATTGCGGTGACCACGGTATGGCGCGAGCGCGCGTCGCGCGAACCGCCGCCGCCGCTGGAGCCGGTGCGCTGAGCCGCGCGCAGCACTTGGGCATGCCCTTTACTACAATCCGACCAATGTCAACCTTGACGCTCGCATTGCCCCTGGTACGACCGACGGTCGCGACCGAGTTCGACTATGCAATGTCATCGGACGGTCGCACGGTGTCTGGCCACGGGACTGCGCCGCTGGCCTTGCTGCCACAAGCGGAACTGCTGGTGCTGGCGGTGCCTGCGCGGGCGCTGTCGTGGCACCGGGCGGCATTGCCGCCGGTATCGTCCAGCCGACTGCGCGCGGCGCTGGACGGTTTGCTGGAAGAGCGCCTGCTGGACGATGCCACCTTGATGGCTTATGCCCTGGTTCCCGATCGCCTGGCCGACGGGCAGACGCTGGTGGCGGTGTATGACAAGGCCTGGATGCGGGCGGTGCTGGAATTCTTCGAGCAAGCCAGGCGACCTGCCAGCAGGGTGGTGCCCGAGTTTGCACCAGAGCCCCCGCAGCCGGACGGCGTCTGGCGCGTGCATGTGACCGGGCCGGCCTACGACGCCGCTCTGGTATTGCGGGAGTCCGAAGGCGTTACCTGCCTGCCGCTGGCGACCGCGCCTGCGGTGATTGCCGCACGAATGGCGCAAGCCGAGCAGCTGGATATCCGGGCGGAGCCGTTGGTTGCCGAACTGGCCGAGCAGGTTTTGGGGCGCGCGGTGGCCGTGCAGACGAAGGCGCAGGGCCTGGTCGAAGCCAGCCAATGCCGATGGGACCTGACCCAATTCGAGCTGTCACTCACCGGGCACGGCCGCATCGCGCGGCGCTGGCGCGAGCAAGCTTCTGCGCTCTGGCGTGCGCCGTCGTTGCGCGCCACCCGGTGGGGTGCATTGGCGTTGCTGCTGGTGAATCTGGTGGGCCTCAATGGCTGGGCCTGGCGACTCGATGCGGCTGCACAGGACAAACAGGCGCAGGTAAAGTCCCTTTTGACCCGCACCTTTCCGAAAGTGCGGACCATCGTTGACGCGCCGCTGCAGATGCAACGCGAACTCACCGTGCTGCGCCAGGCCAGTGGCGGGCTGGGTGGCGATGATATGGAATCCATGGTGTCCGCGCTGGGCTCGGGCTTGCCGGCGGCCAGCCATGCCAGCGCGCTCGATTTCGCGCCCGGCCAGCTGACGGCGCGCGGGATCGACCTGACAGACGCCCAGTTCGATGCGCTGCGCAGCAAACTTGTGGCGGCTGGCTACTCGGTGCAACGCGAGGCCGATCGGCTGGTGCTGCGCATGGCGGAGCGGACATGAACCTGCTGGAACAAATGCAACAGCACTGGTCAAGACTGGCCGAACGGGAGCGCTGGTTGATCGGGCTGGCCGCCGTCCTGGTATTGCTGGCCCTGCTGTGGGGGCTGGGCATCGCGCCGGCCGCACGGGCGCTGCAATCCGCCCCGGTGCGCTTGGCGCAGCTCGATCGCCAACTGCAATCGATGGAATTGCTGGCCGCTCAGGCACGGGAGTTGCAGACACGACCGGTGGTGCGTCGCGACGAAGCCCTGCGCGCGGTCCAATCGTCCTTGCAGCAGCGCCTGGGCGGCCAGGCACAGATCAGCAACGCCGGCGACCGGGTCACCGTCACCCTGACCGGCGTGTCATCCCCCGCGCTGGCGCAATGGCTGGGTCAGGCCCGCAGCGCCGCCCGCGTCGTCGTCGCCCAGGCCCGCCTGACCCGAAGCCCCAGCGGTTGGAACGGAAGCATCGTGCTGCAATTGCCGGCCGAATGAACCGCCGGGCCGCTCCCAAGATTCATGCCGCAGCGTGCCGCACGCACGTCCGACCATGAACCGCTGGGCGGCAGCAGGCGGCTTGCTGGGTACGCTGCTGGGTATTGCGCTTTTCGCCCCGGCGAACTGGCTGGCGACCATGGTCAACCGTGCCAGCGATGCCAGGGTGCAACTGGCGGAGCCGCAAGGCACGATCTGGAATGGCAATGCGCGCCTGGTGTTGTCAGGGGGTGCCTTCAGCACCGAGGCCTTGGCGTTGCCCGGGCGCGTGCGTTGGAGACTGCGTGCGGGACCGGGCTCGGTGCGCATGCGGCTGGAGGCGGACTGCTGTGCACGCGATGGCGTTTCCCTTGTGCTGCATCCGCGCTGGCAGACCTGGCGGGTGGTCGTCGCCGATGGTCGCAGCGAATGGCCGGCCGGCGTGCTGGCAGGTCTGGGTGCGCCCTGGAACACGGTGCAGGCGCAGGGGCGTCTGCAGCTGCAGTCGCAGGGCATGTCAGTAGAATGGATCGACGGTCGGGTGCGCGTGCGCGGCGGGGCGACTTTGGATGCGCAGGATGTGTCGTCACGCCTGTCGACCTTGCGGCCCATCGGAAGCTACCGGCTGCAATTGACGGGTGACGGCGCATCGGGCCAGCCGCAACTGCAATTGCAGACGCTGGAGGGTAGTCTGAAGCTGTCCGGGCGCGGGCAGTGGAATGGGGCGCGATGGGGCTTTCGCGGGCAGGCCAGCGTGACGCCGGAGCATGCGCCGGTGCTGGGCAATCTGCTGGGCATCATCGGGCGCAGGCAGGGGAACCTGTCGGTCATTGAACTGGATTGAGCTGCCATCGGGGTGGAGCAAATACGCAAATCTTTGGACTGCGATATGAATGTGAATGGTGTGTGGAAGTCGGTCAGGGCGTGCATGTGGCTTGGTGTGTGCACCATCGCACTGGCGGGCACCGCCTGGGCTCAGAGGCAGGGTGAGCCGATCACGCTCAATTTTGTCGGCGCCGAGATAGAGGCAGTGGCCCGGACCATGGCCGTGATCACCGGGCGCACGATGGTGGTCGACCCGCGGGTGCGCGGGACGATCAACCTGTCGAGCGAGAAGCCGTTGTCCCCCGCGGCAGCCTATGGCCAGTTCCTGGCAGCGTTGCGCCTGCAGGGCTATACCGTGGTGGAGTCCAGCGGAATCCACAAGGTCGTGCCGGAAGCCGAAGGCAAGTTGCAGGGCAGCGTCGTGACCGTGACGCCCGATCAACCCGCCGGCAGTCAGATCGTGACCCAGATCTTCCGCCTGGAGCATGAGAGCGCGCTCAACCTGGTACCCGTGCTGCGTCCCTTGATCAGCCCGAACAACACCATCAACGTCAATCCTGGCAGCAACGCGCTGGTGATCACCGATTACGCTGACAACCTGCGCCGGCTCGGCCGCATCATCGCCGCGATGGACCTGCCCAACGCGACGGGTGTCGAGGTGATCGCGCTCAAGCATGCGCTGGCATCCGATCTCGCGCCACTGGTACTGAGGCTGACCCAGACGCCGGCCGGCGCGGCGGCGCAGGGTCAGGTGGACAATTCGTTTCGCACCGCAATCATCGCCGAGCCGCGCAGCAACGCGTTGATCGTGCGGGCCGCCAATCCGTCGCGGGTAGCGCTGGTGCGCCAGTTGGTGGAGCAACTGGACCAACCCTCGTCGGCCGACGCGGCCGGCAACATTCATGTGGTCTACCTCAAGAACGCCGAAGCGGTGAAACTGGCGGCCACGCTGCGTGCCGCGATGGCTGGCGCGGGTGGATCCGGCACCCAGCCGTCAACCGGGCAGGTCGGCCTGGGCGGGGCAGCAGCCGCCGCGGCTGCTGCGGCGGCGGCATCGCAGCAAAACACCGGCGGCCAGATCCAGGCCGACCCGGCAACCAATTCGCTGATCATCACCGCACCCGAGCCGCAATACCGGCAGATGCGGGCGGTAATCGACAAACTCGATGCGCGACGCGCCCAGGTCTTCGTCGAATCGTTGATCGCGGAGGTCAATGCAGATAAGGCGGCCGAGTTCGGCATCCAGTGGCAGGGGCCCATCGGCCGTAATGGCGACGGAAGCATCGGGTTGCTGGGCACCAATTTTGGTACTGGCGGCAACAACATCATCACGCTGGCAACCCAGGGCGCCAACGGCACGACGGTACCCGGTACCGGCCTCAACGTCGGCATTGCCAATCGAACCAATGGCATCTACGTGCTGGGCTTTCTGGCCCGGTTTCTGCAGACCACCGGTGACGGCAACATCCTGTCCACACCCAATCTGTTGACGCTGGACAACGAGGAGGCCAAGATCGTGATCGGCCAGAACGTGCCGTTCGTGACCGGATCTTTCACCAACACCAATTCGGGCGGCAGCGGCTCGGTCAATCCGTTCCAGACCATCGAACGCAAGGACGTCGGTCTGACCTTGCGCGTCAAGCCCCAGATCAGCGAAAACGGCACCATTCGGCTGTCGATCTTCCAGGAAGTCTCCAGTGTGCAGGCATCGTCCATCAATTCACCCAGTGGCCTGATCACGAACAAGCGTTCGATCGAATCCAACGTGCTGGTCGAGGACGGCGCGATCGTCGTTCTGGGCGGGCTGCTGCAGGATGAATATGCAGGCAACCAGGAGAAGGTGCCCGGCCTCGGTGATGTGCCGTTTTTCGGCAATCTGTTCAAAAGCGAGACGCGCTCACGCCGCAAGACCAACCTGATGGTGTTCCTGCGCCCTGTCGTGGTGCGCGATGCGACCGCGGTCGACGCCCTGTCATTGGGCCGCTATGAGGTCATGCGCTCCGAGCAACTGGGCGCGCAACCCAAGCCCAGTGCAATCCTGCCAGATCTGGGCTTATCGGTGCTGCCCGAGCCGCCCGCGCCCAGACCCCAGCCGGCGAATGCGCCCCGGCCCTTGGCGCCCGACCGGTAGCTGGGCCATGCGGTTTCCGCTACCGTACGCTTTTGCGCGCGCCAACCAACTGCTGCTGGAGGAGGACGGCGATAGCCTGACGCTGGTTGTGCATACCTCCTCGGCGCGCAGTGCACTGGGCGAGGTATTGCGCAAGTACCCCTCGGCAGCCCTGGCCACGATGGATTCCGAAGCGCTGGTCCAGCGCATCAGTGCGGCCTATTCGCAAGGCGAGTCCAGCGCCGCGCTGGTGGCCAGCGAGGTGGCCTCGGATGTCGATCTGCAACGCATGATGCAGGAGCTGCCGGCAGTGGAAGACCTGCTGGAGGCGGCGGACGACGCGCCCATCATCCGATTGCTCAATGCCTTGTTGACCCAGGCTGCTCGGGAAGGTGCCAGCGATATCCATATTGAACCGTATGAGCGCCACAGCAGCGTGCGTTTTCGCGTGGACGGTACCCTGCGCGAAGTGGTGCAGCCCAACCGGGCGCTGCATGCGGCGTTGATCTCGCGCCTGAAGATCATGGCCGAGCTCGACATCTCGGAAAAACGCCTGCCCCAGGACGGGCGCATCAGTCTGCGCATCGGTACCCGGGCGGTCGATGTGCGGGTCAGCACCCTGCCAAGCGCCCAGGGCGAACGCGCTGTGTTGCGGCTGCTGGACAAGTCGGGCGCACGGCTCAACCTGGAAGCGGTTGGCATGGAAGGCCACACGCTGCGCCGTTTCGAGCAGTTGATTGCGCAGCCGCACGGCATCATCCTGGTGACGGGTCCGACCGGTTCGGGAAAAACCACCACGCTGTATGCGGCGCTGAGCCGGCTCGACGCCGCGCGCACCAACATCATGACGGTCGAGGACCCGATCGAGTACGAGTTGGCCGGTATCGGCCAGACCCAGGTCAATGCCCGCATCGAGCTCAGTTTCGCGACCGCGCTGCGCGCCATCCTGCGCCAGGATCCGGACGTGATCATGATCGGTGAGATCCGCGACTTCGAGACCGCCCAGATCGCGATCCAGGCTTCGCTGACCGGCCATTTGGTGCTGGCGACCTTGCACACCAATGACGCGGCCAGCGCGGTGACGCGGCTGGTCGACATGGGCGTGGAGCCATTCCTGCTCAGCTCCTCATTGCTCGGTGTATTGGCCCAGCGCCTGGTGCGCAAATGGTGCCTGCACTGCGCCGGCGCGGGTTGCGAGCGCTGCGGGCACACCGGTTACGCCGGGCGCACCGGTGTGTACGAGTTGCTGGTGGCGGACACGGCAATCCGGGCCCAGATTCACAGCCAGGCGTCCGAGGCCGATATCCGTGCAGCCGGCATTGCTGGCGGCATGCGCCTGATGCGCGATGACGGCGAGCGGCTGGTGGTGGCGGGTGTGACCGGGCGCGAGGAGATCTTGCGCGTGACCCGGGACTGAACGCGGCGCCACCATGCCGGCCTATTCATTCGAAGCCCTGGATGCCCAAGGTGCGCTACGCAAGGGCGTGCTGGACGCCGAAACCGCGCGGGCGGCCCGCAGTGCATTGCGGGCGCAGGCGCTGGTGCCCTTGCAGGTGGCGGTTGTCGGGGCGTCGCTGGATGCGCCCGGCGGCGCAGCGCCAGCAGGGTCATCCTGGTTTTCCGCTCGGGTCTTTGATGCCGCCACACTGGCGGTTTGGACGCGCCAGCTCGCCGGACTGGTGTCCGCCAGCCTGCCGCTGGAGCGTGCGCTGACCGCGTTGAGCGACGAAGCGGAGGAGCCGCGCCGGCGCAATCTGGTGGCAGCGCTGCGCGCCGAGGTCAACGCCGGCAGCAGTTTTGCCAAGGCGCTGGGCCAGTACCCACGCGAGTTCTCCAGCATCTATGTGGCGGTGATCGGCGCTGGCGAGCACAGCGGCAACCTGGGTCTGGTGCTGGAACGATTGGCCGACGACCTGGCCGAGCAGCAGACGCTCAAGTCCCGGCTGATCGGTGCGGCACTGTACCCGGCGATCGTCACCGTGGTGGCAATCGCGATCGTGATGTTCCTGGTGGCCTATGTCGTGCCGCAGGTTGCCGGCGTCTTCGCTGGCTCCAGGCAAGCCTTGCCGTGGTTGACGACCGTGATGTTGGGCCTGAGCGCGCTGGTGCGCAACTACGGGTTGGTGGTGCTGGGTGCGTTGCTGCTAGCCTGGTTCGCGGGCGTCCAGGCTCTCAAGAGCGAGGCGGTGCGGGAACGATTCGACGCGGCTTTCCTGAATCTGCCGCTGGTGGGAAAGCTGGCACGCGGCTACAACGCGGCGCGCTTTGCCAGCACGCTGGCCATGCTGGCTGCGGCGGGAGTGCCGATTCTCAAGGCGCTGCAGGCGGCAGCCGAAACGCTGAACAACCGGGCCATGCGGGCCGATGCGTTCGCTGCGCTGGTGCTGGTGCGCGAGGGCGCGCCCATTGCCTCGGCCCTCGGGCGGCACAAGCGTTTCCCGGGTATGTTGTCGATGTTTGCGCGCCTGGGAGAGCAGACCGGGCAGTTGCCCATGATGCTGCAGCGCGTGGCGACGCAGTTGTCTGCCGACGTGCAGCGCCGGGCCATGCAATTGGCCACTATCCTGGAGCCGCTGCTGATCGTGGCCATGGGTATGGTCGTGATGCTGATCGTGCTGGCGGTGATGCTGCCGATCATCCAGCTCAATACGCTGGTGCGCTAAGAAAATGCCGGGCCGCTCCCAAATGTTCTTGCACCCCCTCGGGGGGCCTGGCGAAGCCAGGGCTGGGGGCGCTCCTAAGGTGGCCTGGCTCAGGATTCGACGATCCGGAGCCAGTTCCAGCGCGCATGGTAGCTGCCGGCCTTCTGGCGAAACAGATGTCGATGGTCGCACAACGGATTGGGTCGCAACACCCCCTCGTACAGATCGGCCAGACCATAGGGCGCATACAGGGACGGATGCTCGCCCGATGCATTACCGAGACCGACACAGGTACACGGCACCAGGAACCGGTCGATGCCGTCGCGGGACGATCCGAGTGCGGGGTAGGGCAGCCCGAACCAGTCCGGATACCAGGTGTGGACCCGGGCCTGGTTCTTGGCCTCGACCGTGACGCCCAGATCGCCAAAGCATGCATCGATCCGTCGGCCGATGGCGGTTTCGGCCTGTTCGGACAGGTCCGCGCCATCAAAGTAGAACAGGTCGTAATCCTTGATGCCGGCCTCGGGTGGCCGACCATCCTGCAGGTTCCAGACGGTCTGGAACAGGCAACCCGCGACCAGCCAGGCGTCGTGCAGGCCCAGTGAGGGCAGGCGCTCCAGAATCTGCCGGTTGTTGCGATTCTCGAGTGCCTGCTGCGTGAACCGCGCCGCGAGAGCCGCTTGGGCCGCCGCTGGATCCAGAGCCTGGTTGCGGGTCACATGACCTTGGCGATCGACGCGCAGACGTAGTCGATGTTCCGGTCGTTCAACGCCGCCACGCACATACGGCCGGTGTCGGTGCCGTAGACGCCGAACTCGTTGCGCAGGCGCACCATCTGGAGCTTGGACAGGCCAGAATAACTGAACATGCCGATCTGGCGGGTGATGAAGCCCATGTCCTGCTGCACGCCGGCGGCCATCAGGCCGTCGACCAGCTTCTGGCGCATGGACTTGATGCGCACCCGCATGCCCGCCAGCTCCTGCTCCCACTGCGCACGCAGTTGCGGGTCGGCCATCACTGCAGCGACCACCGCGCCGCCATGGGTCGGCGGGGTGCTGTAGTTGGTACGGATCACGACCTTGAGCTGGCTCAGCACACGGGCTGCCTCGTCCTTCGATTCGCACAACACGCTGAGTGCGCCGACACGCTCGCCATACAGGCTAAAGCTCTTGCTGAAGCTGGTGGAGACCAGGAAACTCAGACCTGCGGCGACGAATTTCTGCACGGCCGCGCCGTCCTCGACGATGCCAAAACCGAAACCCTGATACGCCATGTCCAGGAATGGGGTCAGTTTGCGCGCCTTGCACACGGCGACCACCTGGTCCCACTGCGCGGCGCTGATGTCGTAGCCGGTCGGGTTATGGCAGCAGGCGTGCAACACCACGATCGTGCCCGCCGCGGCCGTATCCAGAGCCGCCAGCATGCTGGTGAAATTGACCGAGCGACTAGCCGCGTCGTAGTACGGGTAGGAGCCGACGCCAAAACCCGCGTTGGTGAACAGCGCGAGATGGTTTTCCCAGCTCGGGTCGCTGATCATGACGCCGGCGTCGGGACTGAGTCTTTTCAGAAAGTCGGCGCCGACCTTGAGGCCGCCGGTGCCACCCACCGCCTGCACGGTGGCAACCCGGTCCGAGCTGACCGGCTCCGACGCTGCACCGAAGACCAGCGACTTGACGGCGGCGTCGTAGGCGGCAATGCCGTCGATCGGCAGGTAGCCGCGCGCCTTGGGCGACTCCATCATCGCCTTTTCGGCTGCCTGCACGCAGGCAAGCAGCGGCAGTTTGCCGTTTTCGTCGTAGTACACGCCGACGCCCAGATTTACCTTGGCCGGGTTGGCATCGGCAGCGAATTGTTCATTCAGACCCAGGATAGGGTCGCGCGGGGCCATTGCTACGGCGGTGAACAGGGACATGGTCGGGCTCTTCGCGTTTAGGTGAAGGATCAGAGGGGAGGGTTGGTCGGCATGCGCGCAACACGGGCATATCTGGGTTACGCTTGCCGGTTGACTCAGATTTTAGCCGGCGCATTGCGTGCGCCGAACGAGTGCCATGACCACACCAGCCCTGAGCGTTGTCGACGATGTTGCCTCCGATGTCGACCCCGCAGCAATTGCGCCGCCCGACGGAGTGTTCGCGCGATTCCCGGATTCACCATTCGAATTGTTCCAGCCCTATCTGCCTGCAGGAGACCAGCCCGAGGCTATCGCCAAGCTGGTCGAGGGCATCAACGACGGCGAGGTGTTCCAGACCCTGCTGGGCGTGACCGGTTCGGGCAAGACTTTCACCATGGCCAACGTGATTGCCCGGTTGGGACGGCCGGCGATCGTGTTTGCCCCCAACAAAACGCTGGCGGCGCAGCTGTACAGCGAGTTTCGCGAGTTCTTCCCGCGCAACGCCGTCGAGTACTTCGTCAGCTACTACGACTACTACCAGCCCGAGGCCTATGTGCCGCAGCGCGACCTGTTCATCGAAAAGGACTCGGCGATCAATGAGCACATCGAACAGATGCGGCTGTCCTGCACCAAGAGTGTGTTGGAGCGGCGCGATGTGGTCATCGTGGCCACCGTGTCGGCGATCTACGGCATCGGCCAGCCCGAGGCCTACCACCAGATGGTGATGACGCTGCGCACCGGCGACAAGATGGGCCAGCGCGATGTGATTGGCCAACTGGTGCGCATGCAGTACCAGCGCAACGAGGACGATTTTTCGCGCGGCAAGTTCCGCGTTCGCGGCGACACCATCGACGTGTTTCCGGCCGAGCACAGCGAGCTGGCGATCCGGATCGAGTTGTTCGATGATGAGATCGAGACCTTGCAGTTGTTCGACCCGCTGACCGGACGTATCAAGCAAAAGATCTTGCGCTTTACCGTCTATCCGAGCAGCCACTATGTAACGCCGCGCGACCGGGTGCTGGCCGCCGTGGAAACGATCAAGCTGGAACTGGCCGGCCGATTGAAGGAACTGGTTGCCGACGGCAAGCTGGTCGAGGCGCAGCGACTGGAGCAGCGCACCCGATTCGACCTGGAGATGCTCAGCGAGGTGGGCCACTGCAAGGGAATCGAAAACTACACGCGGCACCTGTCGGGCGCGGCGCCGGGCGACCCACCGGCCACGTTGACCGACTATCTGCCCAAGGACGCGATCATGTTCCTGGACGAGTCGCATGTGCTGATCGGCCAACTGGGTGCCATGTACAACGGGGACCGCTCGCGCAAGACGACCTTGGTCGAATATGGCTTTCGCCTGCCCAGCGCCCTGGACAATCGGCCGCTGAAGTTCGAAGAATTCGAGCAACGAATGCGCCAGGCGGTGTTCGTGTCGGCGACCCCGGCGCAATGGGAACAGGACCACGCGGGACAGGTGGTCGAACAACTGGTCCGGCCCACCGGACTGGTTGATCCGCAGGTCGAGGTACGACCGGCGACGCACCAGGTCGATGACGTATTGCAGGAGATCCGAATTCGCGTCGAGAAGTCGGAGCGGGTGCTGATCACGACGCTGACCAAGCGCATGGCCGAGCAATTGACCGACTATCTGAGCGACAACGGCGTCAGGGTGCGCTACTTGCACAGCGACATCGATACAGTCGAGCGGGTCGAGATCTTGCGCGACCTGCGGCTGGGCACGTTCGACGTGCTGGTCGGCATCAACCTGCTGCGCGAGGGGCTCGACTTGCCCGAGGTGTCGCTCGTGGCTGTGCTCGATGCCGACAAGGAAGGCTTTCTGCGGTCGGCCGGCTCCCTCATCCAGACCTCGGGCCGGGCCGCCCGCAACGTGCACGGCCAGGTCATCATGTACGCCGACACGATGACCAACTCGATGCGCGTAGCCATCAGCGAAACGGCGCGCCGGCGCGCCATCCAGGCGGCCTACAACGAGGAACACGGCATCACGCCCACCACCATCATCAAGGACATCGACGGGGTGCTGGCGAGCGTCTACGAGCGCGACTACGGCTCCGCGCCGGACGGCCCGGATACCCCGGTG